>NZ_JBXAMR010000003.1:0-455797 GCF_058800845.1 Variovorax sp. GW822-FHT04E09 | reverse complement strand
TGAGCACGGCGACCAGCGGGATCTCTAGCCTGTCCACGAGCCTGAGCTCGACAAACAGCAATGTCAGCAGCCTGTCGACCTCCACTTCGAGCGGCTTGAGCACAGCCACGAGTGGCATCGACAGCCTGTCGACCTCCACATCCTCGGGTCTGAGCACGGCGACGAGTGGCATCGAGAGCCTGTCGACCGGGCTGAGCACCACGAACAGCAACGTGAGCAGCTTGTCGACGTCGACTTCGAGCGGTCTGAGCACCGCGACCAGCGGCATCTCGAGCTTGTCGACGGGCCTGAGCACGACCAACAGCAACGTGAGCAGCCTGTCGACTTCTACGTCGAGTGGCCTGAGCACGGCGACCAGCGGGATCTCTAGCCTGTCCACGAGCCTGAGCTCGACAAACAGCAATGTCAGCAGCCTGTCGACTTCCACGTCGTCTGGCCTCAGCACCGCCACGAGCGGCATCTCCAGCCTGTCTACAGGCCTGAGCACCACGAACAGCAACGTGGGCAGCCTGTCGACTTCGACATCGTCGGGTCTGAGCACAGCCAACAGCCGTATCGACAGCCTGTCGACGTCCACGTCGAGCGGCCTCAGCACCACGAACAGCAACCTGGACAGCCTTTCGACCTCGACGTCGAGTGGCTTGAGCACGGCGACCAGCGGCATCTCCAGCCTGTCCACGGGCCTGAGCACGACGAACAGCAACGTGGGCAGCCTGTCGACTTCGACATCGTCGGGTCTGAGCACGGCGACCAGTGGGATCTCCAGCCTGTCGACCGGTCTGAGCACGACCAACAGCAATGTGAGCAGCCTGTCGACGTCCACGTCGTCGGGATTGAGCACAGCCACGAGCAGCATTGACAGCCTTTCGACTTCGACGTCGTCGGGGCTGAGCACCGCAACCAGCGGTATCTCCAGCCTGTCCACGGGCCTGAGCACGACGAACAGCAACGTGAGCAGCCTGTCGACCTCGACGTCGTCTGGTTTGAGCACGGCTACGAGCAGCATCGATAGCCTTTCGACTTCGACGTCGTCGGGTTTGAGCACGGCGACCAGTGGGATCTCCAGCCTGTCGACCGGTCTGAGCACCACGAACAGCAACGTCAGCAGCCTGTCGACGTCCACGTCGTCGGGCTTGAGCACGGCCACGAGCAGCATTGATAGCCTTTCGACGTCGACGTCATCGGGTCTGAGCACCGCCACCAGCGGGATCTCCAGCCTGTCTACCGGCCTGAGTACCACGAACAGCAATGTCAGCAGCTTGTCGACCTCGACGTCGTCGGGGCTCAGCACGGCGACCAGTGGCATCTCCAGCCTGTCCACTGGCCTGAGCACTACGAACAGCAACGTCAGCAGCTTGTCGACCTCGACCTCGTCCGGTCTGAGCACGGCCACGAGCAGCATCGACAGTCTTTCGACGTCGACGTCGTCCGGTTTGAGCACCGCTACCAGCGGTATCTCCAGCCTGTCGACTTCGACGTCGTCTGGTTTGAGCACTGCCACCAGCGGTATCTCCAGCCTGTCCACGGGCCTGAGCACGACGAACAGCAACGTGAGCAGCCTGTCGACCTCGACGTCCTCTGGTTTGAGCACCGCGACCAGTGGCATCTCCAGCCTGTCTACCGGCCTCAGCTCCACGAACAGCAACCTGGACAGCCTTTCGACCTCCACGTCGAGCGGTCTGAGCACTGCAACCAGTGGAATTTCGAGCCTGTCGACTTCGACGTCGTCGGGCCTGAGCACGACCAACAGCCGTATCGATAGCCTTTCGACATCCACGTCGAGCGGCCTGAGCACTGCGACGAGCAGCATCGACAGCCTCTCGACGTCTACGTCCTCGGGTCTGAGCACTGCGACCAGCGGCATCTCTAGCCTGTCCACTGGCTTGAGCACGACCAACAGCAACGTCAGCAGCCTGTCGACCTCCACGTCGAGCGGCCTGAGCACGGCGACGAGCAACATCGACAGCCTATCGACGTCCACGTCGTCTGGTTTGAGCACTGCCACCAGCGGTATCTCCAGCCTGTCGACTGGCTTGAGCACGACAAACAGCAATGTGAGCAGCCTGTCGACCTCGACGTCGTCCGGCCTGAGCACGGCGACGAGCAACATCGACAGCCTTTCGACGTCTACGTCCTCTGGTTTGAGCACTGCGACCAGTGGTATCTCCAGCCTGTCGACCGGCCTGAGCACGACGAACAGCAACGTCAGCAGCCTCTCGACCTCGACCTCGTCGGGTCTGAGCACCGCCACCAGCGGCATCTCCAGCCTGTCCACTGGGTTGAGCACGACGAACAGCAACGTCGGCAGCCTCTCGACCTCCACGTCGTCGGGTTTGAGCACGGCGAACAGCAGCATTAGCAGCTTGTCGACGTCTACATCGTCCGGCCTGAGCACGGCCACGAGCAGCATCGACAGCCTGTCGACGGGCTTGAGCACGGCGACCAGTGGCTTCTCGAGCCTGTCCACCGGCCTGAGCACCACCAACAGCAACCTGGACAGCTTGTCGACGTCCACGTCGAGCGGCTTGAGCACGGCCACCAGCGGTATCTCCAGCCTGTCCACGGGTCTGAGCACCACGAACAGCAACGTCGGCAGCTTGTCGACCTCGACTTCGTCTGGCTTGAGCACGACGAACAGCCGTATCGACAGCCTGTCGACGTCCACGTCGTCGGGCTTGAGTACGGCGACCAGTGGCATCGATAGCCTGTCTACCGGCCTGAGCACGACGAACAGCAACGTCAGCAGCCTGTCGACGTCGACGTCGTCTGGCTTGAGCACGGCGACGAGCAGCATCGACAGTCTTTCGACTTCGACCTCGTCGGGTCTGAGCACTGCCACCAGCGGCATCTCCAGCCTGTCCACTGGCTTGAGCACGACCAACAGCAACGTCAGCAGCTTGTCGACCTCGACGTCGTCGGGGCTGAGCACGGCGACCAGTGGTATCTCCAGCCTGTCGACCTCGACGTCGTCTGGCCTGAGCACCGCGACGAGCAGCATCGACAGCCTCTCCACGTCCACATCGTCGGGTCTGAGCACGGCCACCAGCGGTATCTCGAGCCTGTCCACGGGGCTGAGCACGACGAACAGCAACGTCAGCAGCTTGTCGACCTCGACGTCGTCGGGGCTGAGTACGGCGACCAGTGGCATCTCCAGCCTGTCGACCTCGACGTCGTCTGGCCTGAGCACGGCCACGAGCAGCATCGACAGTCTTTCGACTTCGACGTCGTCGGGTTTGAGCACTGCCACCAGTGGCATCAACAGCCTGTCGACCGGTCTGAGCACGACCAACAGCAATGTGAGCAGCCTGTCGACGTCCACGTCGTCAGGGCTGAGCACGGCGACCAGCGGCATCGCCAGCCTGTCCACCGGCCTGAGCACCACCAATAGCAACCTGGACAGCTTGTCGACATCCACCTCGAGCGGCTTGAGCACGGCAACCAGTGGTATTTCGAGCCTGTCGACTTCGACGTCGTCTGGCTTGAGCACGGCGACGAGCAGCATTGGCAGCCTTTCGACCTCGACGTCGTCTGGTTTGAGTACTGCGACCAGCGGTATCTCCAGCTTGTCCACTGGCCTCAGCTCCACGAACAGCAGCCTGGACAGCCTGTCGACGTCCACGTCGAGTGGCTTGAGCACGGCCACCAGCGGTATCTCGAGCCTGTCTACGGGCCTGAGCACCACGAACAGCAATGTGAGCAGCCTGTCGACCTCCACGTCGTCCGGCTTGAGCACGGCGACGAGCAGCATCGACAGCCTGTCGACTGGCCTGAGCACGACCAACAGCAACGTGAGCAGCTTGTCGACGTCTACGTCGTCGGGCCTGAGCACGGCCACGAGCAGCATCAATAGCCTCTCGACCGGCTTGAGCACGGCAACCAGCGGTATCTCCAGTCTGTCGACTGGCCTGAGCACCACGAACAGCAACGTGAGCAGCCTGTCGACATCCACGTCGACCGGGCTGAGCACGGCCGCGAGTGGCATCGATAGCCTGTCGACGGGGCTCAGCACGGCGACCAGTGGCATTTCCAGCCTGTCCACTGGCCTGAGCACGACGAACAGCAATGTCGGCAGCTTGTCGACCTCGACGTCCTCGGGTTTGAGCACGGCTACGAGCCGCATCGATAGTTTGTCGACCGGTTTGAGCACCGCAACCAGCGGTATCTCCAGTCTGTCCACCGGCCTGAGCACCACGAACAGCAACGTCAGCAGCCTGTCGACGTCCACGTCGTCCGGCCTCAGCACCGCCACGAGCGGCATCTCCAGCCTGTCTACAGGCCTGAGCACCACGAACAGCAATGTGGGCAGCCTGTCGACTTCGACATCGTCGGGTCTGAGCACAGCCAACAGCCGTATCGACAGCCTGTCGACGTCCACGTCGAGCGGCCTCAGCACCACGAACAGCAACCTGGACAGCCTTTCGACCTCGACGTCGAGTGGTTTGAGCACGGCGACCAGCGGCATCTCGAGCCTGTCCACGGGCTTGAGCACGACGAACAGCAACGTGAGCAGCTTGTCGACCTCGACGTCGTCTGGCCTGAGCACTGCGACGAGCAGTATCGACAGCCTGTCGACCGGGCTGAGTACCACGAACAGCAACGTGAGCAGCCTGTCGACTTCGACGTCGAGCGGCCTGAGCACTGCCACCAGCGGCATCTCCAGCCTGTCCACTGGCCTGAGCACGACCAACAGCAACGTCAGCAGCCTGTCGACCTCGACGTCGTCCGGCCTGAGCACTGCGACGAGCAGCATCGACAGCCTGTCGACGGGCTTGAGCACGACGAACAGCAACGTGAGCAGCTTGTCGACTTCGACGTCGAGCGGCCTGAGCACGGCCACGAGTGGCATCTCGAGTCTGTCCACCGGCCTGAGCACGACGAACAGCAACGTCAGCAGCTTGTCGACTTCGACGTCGAGTGGCCTGAGCACGGCTACGAGCGGCATCTCGAGCCTGTCGACGGGCCTGAGCACTACGAACAGCAACGTCAGCAGCCTCTCGACGTCTACGTCGTCTGGCCTGAGCACGGCGACCAGTGGGATCTCGAGCCTGTCCACCGGCCTGAGCACGACGAACAGCAACGTGAGCAGCCTGTCGACTTCAACGTCGTCGGGACTGAGCACGGCCACGAGCGGCATCGACAGCCTCTCGACCGGCTTGAGCTCGGCGACCAGTGGCATCTCCAGCCTGTCCACGGGACTGAGCACCACGAACAGCAACCTGGACAGCCTCTCGACTTCGACGTCGTCGGGCTTGAGCACGGCGACCAGCGGTATCTCGAGCCTGTCGACGGGTCTCAGCACAGTGACCAGTGGCATCTCCAGCCTGTCGACCGGCCTGAGCACCACGAACAGCAACATCAGCAGCCTCTCGACGTCGACGTCGTCCGGCCTCAGCACTGCGACCAGCGGTATCTCCAGCCTGTCCACGGGCCTGAGCACGACGAACAGCAATGTCAGCAGCCTGTCGACCTCGACGTCGAGTGGCCTGAGTACGGCCGCGAGCGGCATCGACAGCCTGTCGACGGGCCTGAGCACCGCAACCAGCGGTATCTCGAGTCTGTCAACGGGATTGAGCACCACCAATAGCAACGTGAGCAGCCTGTCGACTTCGACATCGTCGGGTCTGAGCACAGCGACGAGCGGCATCGACAGTCTCTCGACCGGCTTGAGCACGGCGACCAGTGGCATCTCGAGTCTGTCCACCGGCTTGAGCACGACGAACAGCAATGTCAGCAGCCTGTCGACGTCGACGTCGTCCGGTCTCAGCACCGCTACCAGCGGCATCGACAGCTTGTCGACGGGGCTGAGTACCGCCACCAGCGGTATCTCCAGCTTGTCCACGGGCCTGAGCACCACGAACAGCAACGTCGGTAGCTTGTCGACTTCGACGTCGAGCGGCATCTCCAGCCTGTCGACCGGCCTGAGCACCGCCACCAGCGGTATCTCCAGCTTGTCCACTGGCTTGAGCACGACCAACAGCAACGTGAGCAGTTTGTCGACGTCTACGTCGTCCGGTCTGAGCACCGCCACGAGCGGCATCGACAGCCTCTCGACTGGTTTGAGCACGGCGACCAGTGGCATCTCCAGCCTGTCCACCGGCTTGAGCACGACGAACAGCAACGTGAGCAGCCTCTCGACGTCTACGTCGTCTGGCCTGAGCACGGCCACGAGCGGAATCGATAGCTTGTCGACGGGTCTGAGCACCGCAACCAGCGGCATCTCCAGCCTGTCCACCGGCTTGAGCACGACCAACAGCAACGTCAGCAGCCTGTCGACCTCGACGTCGTCTGGCCTGAGCACCGCTACGAGCGGAATCGACAGCCTGTCGACCGGTCTGAGCACCGCCACCAGCGGTATCTCGAGCCTGTCCACCGGTCTGAGCACCACGAACAGCACCGTGGGCAGCTTGTCGACTTCCACGTCGAGCGGCATTTCCAGCCTGTCGACGGGCCTGAGCACCGCCACGAGCGGCATCTCCAGCTTGTCCACCGGCTTGAGCACGACGAACAGCAACGTCAGCAGCCTGTCGACTTCCACGTCGAGTGGCCTGAGCACCGCTACGAGCGGAATCGACAGCCTGTCGACCGGCTTGAGCACGGCGACCAGTGGCATCTCGAGCCTGTCCACGGGCTTGAGCACGACGAACAGCAATGTCAGCAGCCTGTCGACGTCGACGTCGTCCGGTCTCAGCACCGCTACCAGCGGCATCGACAGCTTGTCGACGGGGCTGAGCACCACCAACAGCAACGTCAGCAGCCTCTCGACTTCCACGTCGTCTGGTCTGAGCACCGCGACGAGCGGAATCGACAGCCTCTCGACTGGTCTGAGCACGGCGACCAGTGGCATCTCCAGCCTGTCCACTGGACTGAGCACGACCAACAGCAACGTCAGCAGCCTGTCGACTTCCACGTCGAGTGGCCTGAGCACCGCTACGAGCGGAATCGACAGCCTGTCGACCGGCCTGAGCACTGCCACCAGTGGCATCTCTAGCCTGTCCACCGGCTTGAGCACGACGAACAGCAACGTGAGCAGCTTGTCGACTTCCACGTCGTCCGGCCTCAGCACCGCAACCAGCGGCATCTCCAGCCTGTCCACCGGCTTGAGCACGACGAACAGCAACGTGAGCAGCCTGTCGACGTCGACGTCGTCTGGCTTGAGCACGGCCACGAGCAACATCGACAGCCTCTCGACCGGTTTGAGCACCGCGACCAGCGGCATCTCCAGCTTGTCCACTGGCTTGAGCACGACGAACAGCAACGTCAGCAGCCTCTCGACGTCCACGTCCTCGGGTCTGAGCACCGCCACGAGCGGCATCGACAGCCTGTCGACCGGCCTGAGCACCGCCACCAGCGGCATCTCCAGCCTGTCCACCGGCCTGAGCACCACGAACAGCAATGTGGGCAGCCTGTCCACTGGCTTGAGCACGACGAACAGCAATGTGAGCAGCCTGTCGACCGGCCTGAGCACCGCCACCAGCGGCATCTCCAGCCTGTCCACCGGCCTGAGCACCACCAACAGCAACGTCAGCAGCCTCTCGACCTCCACGTCCTCGGGCCTGAGCACCGCCACGAGCAACATCGACAGCCTCTCGACCGGCCTCAGCACCACGAACAGCAACGTCGACAGCCTCTCGACCTCGACCTCGTCGGGCCTGAGCACGGCCACGAGCAGCATCGACAGCCTGTCGACCGGCCTGAGCACGACCAACAGCAACGTCAGCAGCCTGTCCACCTCGTTCTCGTCCGGCCTGAGCACCGCCTACAGCGGCATCTTCAGCCTGTCGACGGGCCTGAGCACGACGAACAGCAACCTGGGTAGCCTGTCGTCCTCGACCTCGACCGGCCTGAGCACTGCCAACAGCGGCATTGGCAGCCTGTCGACCGGCCTGAGCACCGCCAACAGCAGCATCAACAGCCTGTCCACCGGCCTGAGCACGACCAACAGCAATGTCGGCAGCCTCTCGTCGGGCCTGAGCACGACGAACAGCAACCTGAACAGCCTCTCGACCTCCACGTCGTCCGGCCTGAGCACGGTCACGAGCAGCGTGAACAGCCTGTCGAGCTCGGTGTCCACCGGCCTGAGCACCTCGGCCAGCCGCATCGACAGCCTGTCGACCGGGCTGAGCACGGTGGGCAGCAGCGTCGACAGCCTCTCGACCGGCCTGAGCACGACCAACAGCGCCGTCGGCAGCCTGTCGACGGGCCTGAGCACGACGAACAGCAACGTGAGCAGCCTGTCCACCGGGTTGAGCACGACCAACAGCACCGTCAACAGCCTGTCGACCGGCCTGAGCACCACCAACAGCAACCTGGACAGCCTGTCCACCAGCGTGGGCGGTGCGGCCAGCGGGCTCTCCAGCCTGTCGACCTCGACATCGACCGGCCTGAGCACCGCCACGAGCAGCATCAGCAGCCTGAGCACGACGGTCAACACGATCAACGACAAGGGCACGAAGTACTTCCACGCCAACTCGACCAACACCGACTCCAAGGCCAGCGGTGCGGAAGCGGTGGCGATCGGGCCGCGTTCCGAAGCCAGCGGCGCCAACTCCTTCGCGGCCGGCAACGGCGCGCGGGCCACGGCCGACGGCGCGGTGGCGGTGGGCTTCGGGGCGCAGGCCACGGGCACCAACGCCATCGCCATCGGCACCGGGGCGCTGGCCACGGGCTCGCAGGCGATCGGCGCGAACTCCCGTGCCGGCGGCGGCGGCGTGGCCCTGGGTGACGGTGCGGACGCCGGCGGCACGCCGCTGAGCAAGGCGCAGAACATCGCGCAGGGCACGGCCATCGGCTTCGGCGCGGTGGTCCAGCAGACCGGCGGCGTGGCACTGGGTGCGAACTCGGTGGCCTCGCGGGCGGCGGGCGTGGCTGGCTACGTGCCGGGCAGCGCGAATGCGCAGCAGGAAGCGGCCATCAAGGCCACGACCAGCACGCAGGCGGCGGTGTCGGTGGGCGATGCGGCCAACAACCAGTTCCGCCAGATCACGGGCGTGGCAGCCGGCTCGGCCGACAGCGACGCGACCAACGTGGCGCAGCTGAAGGCGGTCTCGGCGGCTGCGAAGGCCAGCAGCGTGCAGTACGCCACCAACCCCGACGGGTCGGTGAACTACAACCAGATCACGCTGGGCACC
This sequence comes from Variovorax sp. GW822-FHT04E09, assembly GCF_058800845.1. NCBI lineage: Bacteria > Pseudomonadati > Pseudomonadota > Betaproteobacteria > Burkholderiales > Comamonadaceae > Variovorax > Variovorax sp. GW822-FHT04E09. The sequence goes on along the minus strand of NZ_JBXAMR010000003.1, from coordinate 446,669 downwards.
GAGACTTCGGGTCCCACGCGCATCAGCAACGTGGCACCGGGCGTGCTGCCGGGCGACGCGGTCAACCTGGGCCAGCTGCAGCAGGTGCAAAAGCAGGTGGGCGACGTGGCGCGCATCGCCTACTCGGGCTCGGCGATGGCCTTCGCGATGTCGGGCACCTACCTGCCCACGCTGTACCCGGGCGAGAAGACGATCGGCATCGGCATGGGTTCGTACAAGGGCTACAGCGCGGTGGCGCTGACCTTCAAGGCCCTGTCGGACGACGGCAAGATCTCCTGGGGCGCGGGCCTGAGCTCCACCGGCAAGGAGTGGGGCGTCAACGCGGGCATCGGCTGGAAGTGGAAGTAAAAGGCCGCTAGGCCGACGCCCCCGGTCCGGTGGCTCCCGCGCCCTGCGCGCGGGAGCCATTGTTTTTTTGGTACACACTTCGCCCATGCGCATCGGTATTTCAGTCCTCTCCCACGCGGGGCAGAACATCTGGGAAAACGGAATGGGACAGAACGTCCTGTTCCTGGCCCGGCTGCTGCAACGCATCGAATTCGTCGAGTCCGTCACGCTCATCGACGCGGGCGACCAGCAGGCGATGCCGCCGCAGGTCGACCTGTCGGCCATGGGGCTCACGCTGGGTCGCGCCCGCGAGCTGACCGACGCGCTCGACGTGGTCATCGAGATGGCCGGCGCGCTCGACGTGCAGTGGCTGTCGTACTTCCGCGCCTGCGGCGGGCGCGTGGCCTTCCACGGCGTGGGGCAGCCCTTCGTGGCGCTGGCCGAGCCGATCGTCTTTGCCGACAAGGGGCACTTCGGCGCCACCGACCGCTGCGACGAGATCTGGCTGCTGCCCAAGGACACGGCCTTTGCGCCGATGATGCGCACGCTGCACCGCTGCCCGGTGCACGAGGTGCCGTACCTGTGGTCGCCGCAGTTCCTGGCGCAGCGCGTCGACGAGGTGCAGGCGCAGGGCTTTCGCTTCGGCTACCAGCCGCGCACGGCGCAGCAACCGGGTTTCCGGGTGGCGATCTTCGAGCCCAACATCTCGGTCGTGAAGTCGTGCAGCATCCCGATGCTGATCAGCGACGGGGCCTACCGCGCCAACCCGGAGCACGTCGCGGCGATGCACGTGCTCAACACGCTGCACCTGAAAGACCACCCGACGATGCTCTACCTGGCCAACTCGCTGGACATCGTGCGCCAGCACAAGGCCACCTTCCACGGGCGGCATGACTTCGCGGGCTTCATGGTGCAGCACGCCGACGCGGTGGTGTCGCACCAGTGGCAGAACGACCAGAACTACAGCTACCTCGACGCGCTGTACGGCAACTACCCCCTGGTGCACAACTCGCCCTGGCTGCGCGACGCCGGCTACTACTACCCCGACTTCGACATCGCCGTCGGCGCCGAGCAGCTGGCTGCAGCCGTGCGCGGCCACGACGCGCAACTCGATGACTACCGCGCGCGCAGCCAGCGCGTGTTCGACGCGATCGATCCGATGCACCCCGCCAACATCGACGGCTACGCGCAGCGGCTGTTGAACCTGGTCGGCGGCGATCCGGCGTTCCGTGCCGGCAACGCGAAGGTGGCCGCATGAGCGAGGCGCAGAACCCCACCGCAGGCCCGCGCGCGGCCGCTGCACCGACCCGCCTGAAAGTCGGCGTCTCCATCTTCATCCGCAAGGGCGAGCAGAGTCTCTGGGAGAACGGCGTCTACCAGAACTGCCTGTTCCTCGTGATGCTGCTGCTGCGCTCGCCCTGCGTCGAACGCACAGTGCTGGTGGCCGGCGGCGGCGACGGCGGCCCGGCCGACGCCACCAACTTCCTGGCCGACTCGCCGGTGCCGATCATCGACATGGCCACCGCCGCGCAGGAGCTCGACCTCATGATCGAGATGAGCGCGCAGCTCGGGCGCGACTGGTCGGTGGCGTTCCGCGAGCGCGGCGGAAAAATCGTCTCGATGCGCGTGGGCAACGACTACGTGATCGACATCGAGCGCATGACCTTCAACAAGCCGCACGGCATGCTGGTCAGCGGCGCGCCCTACGACGAGGTGTGGACGCTGCCCGAGTACGAAACCTCCTGCAAGCCGTACTTCGCGAGCACCTTCCGCGCACCCACCAAGCTCATGCCGCACCTGTGGAGCCCGATGGTGGTCGAGAAGGCGATGGCGCGCGGCGCCGAGGGCAAGCGCTTCGCCTACGAGCCGGGGCGCAAGCAGTGGCGCGTGGCCATCTTCGAGCCCAACATCTGCATGGTGAAGACCAGCTTCATCCCGATGCTGGGCTGCGAGTCGGCGCACCGCGCGCAGCCGCGCCTCATCGAGAAGATGTGGGTCTACAACAGCTTCCACCTGAAGGACAAGCCGAACTTCGTCGCTTTCGCTCAGAGCCTCGATCTGGTGCGGCACGGCCTGGCGACCTTCGAGGGGCGCTTTCCGCTGTACCAGGTGCTGCCGGGCGCGATCGACGCGGTCTTTGCGCACCACTGGGAGAACGCGCAGAACTACCTCTATTACGAGGCGCTGTACGGCGGCTGGCCGCTCATCCACAACTCGCACCTGATCGGCGACTGCGGCTACCGCTACCACGGCTTCGACTGCGAGGAGGGCGGGCAGGCGCTGCGGCGCGCATTCGCCGAGCACGACGCCAACCTGCCGGCCTACCGCGAGCGCGCCCGCGCACTCATCGCGAAGCTCGACCCGGAGGGCGAGGAGAACGTGCGCCTTTACTCGGCGGCCATCGAGAGCCTCTACGCGTGAAGGCGACACCGATGAACGTCCTCGCCCGATCCACCGTTGTAGCCTGCATGCTCGCGATGGCCGGCAGCGCGCTCGCGCAGGGCGTGCTGGCCCCGCCCGCGGCGCCGCAGGACACGCTCACGCGCGCTGCCGCCAGCGTGGGCGTGCAGCGCTGCCTGCCGGCCATCACGCGGCTGGCCACGCTCACCGTGCAGGGCAGCCGGGCGCACGACGTGCTGCTCGACTGGGACCGCAAGCGCCCCGACGCTGGCCCGGTGTTCTCGCTGGTCGGCATTCAGTACCCGAACGCGGGCGTGGCCGCGTCGATCACCGCCATTCCCGACGACAGCGGCGCCTGCACCGTGGCGGCCGAGCGCATCTCGGTCGCGCCCTTCACCTGCGCCAGCGTGGCCGAGCAGGAACTGAAGAACTACAAGCGCACGCCGCTGCTGCCGATCTACACGGTCTACACCGATGACAAGGAGCCCACCTCGTCGGTCTCGCTGATCGATTCGCCGCCGGGATGCCTCGTGATTCGCCGCTATGTCGAGTACGGCTGGCGCGATCCGAATGCACCCGTGCCGGCCGCCGCGCCGGCCGGGCAGGCGCCCAAGCGCCGCTGAGCCTGCGGGGCGCGCGAGCCCGTCTCCGACACGCGTGAACGCCCTTGGCCGGCCCGGTGCGGGCCGGTGCCGTCCAAGAATGGACGCATGCCGCGCGCTCCGGTGCGGCGCAAGGAGACCCCATGGCACTGGCGACCCTGATCGGCCGATGGGCGATGCAGCCTTTCTCCAAGGCCCTGCCGCCGCTGGGCGACACCGAGCGTGCCGCGCTCGAGGCCGGCACGGTCGGGTTCGAAGGCCAGCTCTTCGCCGGGCGCCCCGATTTCGATGCGCTGACGGCCGCCGGCCCCAACCAGCTCAGCGCGCGCGAGGAAGCCTTCCTGGCGAACGAGGTGCCCGCGCTGTGCCGCATGCTCGACGACCACGCCATCGACCAGGCGCACGACCTGCCGCCCGAGGTGTGGCGCTTCCTGCGCGAGAAGCGCTTCTTCGGAATGATCATTCCCGAGGCCTTCGGCGGCCTGGGCTTCGGGCACTACGCGCACGCGACGGTGGTGGCGCGCATCGCGAGCGTCAACGTGGCAACGGCCGTCACGGTGATGGTGCCCAACTCGCTCGGGCCGGCCGAGCTGCTGCTGCGCTACGGCACCGACGCGCAGAAAGACCACTACCTGCCGCGCCTGGCCGACGGCCGCGAGCTGCCGTGCTTCGGCCTGACCTCGCCCTATGCGGGCTCCGACGCCGCCGCCATTCCTGACCGCGGCGTGCTCGTCGAGCGCGAGTTCCAGGGCCGGCGCACGCGCGGCTTCCTGGTCGATTTCGACAAGCGCTACATCACGCTCGCGCCGGTCGCCACCGTGGTCGGCCTCGCGTTCCATGCCGTTGACGAGAGCCGGCCCGAAGGCCAGCGCGAACTCGGCATCACCTGCGCGCTGATTCCCGTGCCGCACGAGGGCATGGAGATCGGCCGACGCCACCGCCCGATGGACAGCGCCTTCATGAACGGCCCGATCCGCGGCCGGCAGGTGTTCGTGCCGATGGACTGGGTCATCGGCGGCGAGCCGCAGGTGGGGCAGGGCTGGCGCATGCTGATGGAGTGCCTGGCCGCGGGCCGCGCCATCTCGCTGCCCGCGCTGGGCTCGGCCATGCAGCAGACCGCGCTGTACGTCAGCAACGCCTACGGCCAGATCCGCGAGCAGTTCGGCCTGCCGGTGGGCAAGTTCCACGCGGTGGCGGGGCTGGTCGCGCAGATGTCGGCGCAGCTCTACGCGACCGATGCGGCGCGGCGCTTCACGGCGGCCGCGCTCGACAAGGGCGAGCGGCCCAGCGTGGCCAGCGCGATCCTCAAGGTGCAGCTCACCGAGGCCGGCCGGCGCGCGGTGAACCAGGGCATGGACATCCTCGGCGGCAAGGGGATCATCTCGGGCCCGTCGAACCTGCTCGGCGTGGCCTACCGGCAGGCGCCGATCGCGATCACGGTGGAGGGCGCGAACATCCTCACGCGCGCGCTCATCGTGTTTGGCCAAGGCGCGGTGCGCTGCCACCCGCACGTGCTCGACGAGATGGCGGCGGTGCAGGCGAAAGATGAAACCGCGCTCGGCCGGGCGCTCATCGCGCACGGCAGGCATGTGGCGCGCAACCTGTGGCACAGCCTGTTCGGCGCGCCAGTGCGCGGCGATCCGCCCGGGGCGCTGGCGGCCGAAGCGCGGCTCATCGCACGCATGAGCGCCAAGTACGCGCTCACCGCCGACCTGGCCATGGGGCTGCTCGGCGGCAAGCTCAAGCGCATGGAGCTGCTGTCGGCGCGGCTGGGCGACGTGCTGGCCCACCTGTACCTGGCGAGCGCTTGCGTGTGGCGCTACCGCGTCGATGCGGCGCCCGAACTGCTGCCCTTTGCGCAGGCGGCGATCCGGCTGCAGCTGGACGAGGCCGGCAAGATCCTGCGCGACCTGTACGCCAACCTGCCGACACCGGGGCGGCGCCTGCTCGGTGCGCTGGTGCTGCGCCGCACCGCGCACCTGGCGCCGCTGCGCGACGTGCAGCTGATGGCGCTGGCCGAGCTGCTGCGCACGCGGCCGGACGTGGTCGCGCGGCTCGTGCCCGATCTGGCCGAGCCCGGCCCGGGCGGCCTGCGCGACCTGATGCAGGCGATGGCGCTCGGCGCGCGCCTGGGCGACGAGACGGCCGCGCTCAACAAGGTGCTGCGCCGCACGCGCTCGCTCGACGAGGCCGCGCGCTCGGCCAGCGACCCCGCGCTGGCGCTGGCCTACCTGCAGGCGGCCGACAAGGTCATCCAGGTCGACGACTTCGAGGGGCCGGCGCGCAACGCGGACGGCAGCGCCGGCCTCAGCGCGCCTGCTGCGCCGCCAGTGCCGTCAGCGCCGCCGCCGTCTGCTCGTCCGCCGGAAAGAACGACTCCACCGCGAGTTCCTGCAGCGTGACGTCCACCGGCGTGCCGAAGATGGTGATGGTGCTGATGAAGCTCAGCACGCCGCTGGGCATGACCACCTGGAACGGCACGGCCACCGCCGACAGCGCGGTGTCGAGCAGCGGCGCGTCGTGGCTCACGGCCGGCGGCGGGTAGCCTTCCAGCTCGTCGTGCAGCGCCTGCAGCACGGTGTCGCCGGTGGCGGCGATCTGCTGCTGCAGCCGTTCCAGCAGGTGCGTGCGCCATTGCGCCAGGTTCGCGATGCGCGGCGCCACGCCCTCGGGGTGCAGGCTCAGGCGCAGCACGTTGATCGGCGGTTTCAGCAGCTCGGCCGAGCAGCCTTCCATGAGCAGCGGCACCAGCGCGTTGTGCGCCACCAGGTTCCAGTGCCGGTCCACGGCCAGCGCGGGGAAGGGCTCGTGGCCCTTCAGCACGAGGTCGATGGCGCGGCGCGCCGAGGCCATGGCGGGGTCGTCCAGCGAGCGCTGGCGGTACATGGGCGCGAAGCCGGCCGCCACCAGCAGCGCGTTGCGCTCGCGCAGCGGCACGTCCAGGCGCTCGGCCAGGCGCAGCACCATCTCGCGGCTGGGCGCGGCGCGGCCGGTTTCCACGTAGCTCAGGTGGCGGGTCGAGACCTCGGCCTCCTGCGCCAGGTCGAGCTGGCTCAGGCGGCGGTGGGTGCGCCAGTGCCGCAGGTGGGTGCCGAACGGATCGCGCGCGCCGGGAAGGCCGGCGGCGGCGGCCTTGGACGAATGGGTGCGGGGGGTGTTCATGGAGCCGCATTCTGGCGCGGCGGCGGCGCGGCGCCATGACCTCCCAGGTCATCGACGCGATCCACGCCCGGCGGAATCATCGACCCCAACGCAGCAGGACTGGCCTGCAGCGTACCCACCCAGGAGATTCACATGTCTGTTTTCGCTTCCCCCCGCTTCCTGTCGAACGTGATGTGGGCCGATGCCGCTTCGTGCGCCGCGACCGGCGCGCTGCAGGTGGCGTTCACCGACGTCCTCGCCTCCCTGACCGGTCTGCCGGCCTGGCTGCTCATGGGCACCGGCGTGTTCCTGCTGGCCTATGCGGCCGCCGCCGCCTTCATGGCCAGCCGCGCCACGCCGCCGCGCACGCTGATCGGCCTCGTGGTCGTCGGCAACTTCGCCTGGGCCGTGGCCTGCGTGGCGCTGCTGGTGAGCGGCGTGTTCGCGGTCACCGCGCTCGGCACGGCCTGGGTGCTGGCGCAGGCGCTGTGCGTGGTCGTGCTGGCCGAGCTGCAATGGACCGGCCTGCGCCGCACGCGCGGCGGCGCCCGCATGGCAATGGCCTGAACGCCTGACTGTCCGCTCCATGCCCGCCGCACCCCGTGCGGCGGGCGTTTTCGCTATGAGAACGATAGTTCCGGGAGAGCCCGACAAGGAAGACCGACTACAGCCACTGACATCGAACCTCGCTATCCTTGAGAGGCTTCCACGAACACACAGGAGTCTTCTCATGGCCAAAGCCCCGGCGCACGCGTTTGCGTCCACCCTCAAGACCTTCAAGACCGCGTCGGGCAAGTCCGGCAAGTACTGGTCGCTGAAGGAACTGGCCAAGCAGTACCCGTCCGTGGAGCGCCTGCCGGTATCGATCCGCATCGTGCTCGAGTCGGTGCTGCGCAACTGCGACGGCCAGAAGGTGTCGGCCAAGCACGTCGAGGAACTGGCCCACTGGGCGCCCAACGCCGAGCGCACCGACGAAATTCCCTTTGTCGTCACCCGCGTGGTGCTGCAGGACTTCACCGGCGTGCCGCTCCTGGCCGACCTGGCCGCCATGCGCAGCGTGGCCGCCAAGCTGAACAAGTCGCCCAAGACCATCGAGCCGCTGGTGCCCGTCGACCTGGTGGTCGACCACTCGGTGATGGTCGACTACTACGGCACGCCCAAGGCGCTCGACCTGAACATGAAGCTGGAGTTCCAGCGCAACAACGAGCGCTACCAGTTCATGAAGTGGGGCATGCAGGCCTTCGACACCTTCGGCGTCGTGCCGCCGGGCTTCGGCATCGTGCACCAGGTCAACCTCGAGTACTTTGCGCGCGGCGTCTACAAGAGCCCGGCCGACAAGAGCGACACGCCCGTGTACTACCCCGACTCGCTGGTGGGCACCGACAGCCACACCACCATGATCAACGGCATCGGCGTGGTCGGCTGGGGCGTGGGCGGCATCGAGGCCGAGGCCGCCATGCTGGGCCAGCCGGTCTACATGCTCACGCCCGACGTGGTGGGCTTCGAGCTCACCGGCAAGCTGCGCGAAGGCGTCACGGCCACCGACCTGGTGCTGTACGTCACCTCGATCCTGCGCGCCGAAAAGGTGGTGGGCAAGTTCGTCGAGTTCTTCGGCCCCGGTGCCGCGTCCATCGCCGTGCCCGACCGCGCCACCATCGGCAACATGGCGCCCGAGTACGGCGCCACCATGGGCTTCTTCCCGGTCGACGAGATGACCGTGGCCTACTTCGAAGGCACCGGCCGCACCAAGGAAGAAGTGGAGCGCTTCGCCGCCTACTACAAGGCGCAGGGCCTGTTCGGCATGCCCGCACCGGGTGACATCGATTACACCAAGGTCGTCAAGCTCGACCTGGGCACCGTCTCGCCCAGCCTGGCCGGCCCCAAGCGCCCGCAGGACCGCATCAACCTGGGCGACCTGTCGACCAAGTTCGCCGAGCTGTACAGCAAGCCCAACGACGCCAACGGCTTCAACCAGCCGGCCGACAAGCTCAAGCAGCGCTACGCGCTGACGCGCGAAGGCCAGAGCGGCGACACCGAAGTGCCCCCGCCGCCGCCCGGCTCGCCGCGCCCGGTCATCGAGATGGTGGCCAACCGCTCGACCAAGGCCGCGGCCCACACCAGCGCCACGGCGCCGTCGGCGCCCAAGGGCGACGTCACCATCGGCAACGGCGACGTGCTCATTGCGGCCATCACCTCGTGCACCAACACCTCCAACCCGAGCGTGATGCTCGCGGCCGGCATCCTGGCCAAGAAGGCGGTGGAAGCGGGCCTGAAGGTGCAGCCGCACATCAAGACCTCGCTGGCCCCGGGCTCGCGCATCGTCACCGAATACCTGGAGAAGGCGGGCCTGCTGCCGTACCTGGAGAAGCTGGGCTTCTACCTCGCGGGCTACGGCTGCACCACCTGCATCGGCAACGCCGGCGACCTCACGCCCGAGATCAACGAAGCCATCACCAAGAACGACCTCATCGGCGCGGCCGTGCTCTCGGGCAACCGCAACTTCGAGGCGCGCATCCACCCGAACCTGAAGGCCAACTTCCTGGCCTCGCCGCCGCTGGTGGTGGCCTTCGCCATCGCGGGTAACGTGATGACCGACCTCATGACCCAGCCCGTGGGCAAGGGCAAGGGCGGCAAGGACGTGTACCTGGGCGACATCTGGCCGACGCCGAAGGAAATCGACGACAACCTGCGCTTCGCGATGAACGCCAAGTCGTTCCGCGCGAACTACGAGAAGGTCAAGAGCGATCCGGGCAAGTTCTGGACGAGCATCAAGGGCACGACGGGCCAGGTGTACGACTGGCCCACCTCGACCTACATCGCCGAGCCGCCGTTCTTCGAGGGCTTCCAGATGCAGCCGCATGCGTCGGACGCCGGCATCCAGGGCGCGCGGGTCATGGCGCTGTTCGGCGACTCGATCACCACCGACCACATCTCGCCGGCTGGCTCCATCAAGGAAAGCTCGCCCGCGGGCATCTGGCTCAAGGCGCACGGCGTGCCCAAGGCCGACTTCAACAGCTACGGCTCGCGCCGCGGCAACCACGACGTGATGGTGCGCGGCACCTTCGCCAACGTGCGCATCAAGAACCTGATGATTCCGGCGGACGCCAACGGCACGCAGGAAGAGGGCGGCGTCACGCTGTTCCAGCCGGGCGGCGAAAAGATGTTCATCTACGACGCCGCCATGAAGTACATGGCAGCGGGCACGCCCACCATCGTGTTCGGCGGCGAGGAGTACGGCACGGGCTCGTCGCGCGACTGGGCCGCCAAGGGCACGCAGCTGCTGGGCATCAAGGCCGTGGTGGCGCGCAGCTTCGAGCGCATCCACCGCGCCAACCTGGTCGGCATGGGCGTGCTGCCGCTGCAGTTCCGCGGCGCCGACTCGTGGCAGACGCTGGGCCTCACGGGCGAGGAAAAGATCGACGTCGTGATCGGCGGCGAACTCAAGCCGCAGATGGACGTGAAGCTGGTCGTGCACCGCGCCGACGGCACGCACCAGGAGGTGACGGTGCGCCTGCGCATCGACACGCCGATCGAGGTCGACTACTACAAGCACGGCGGCATCCTGCCGTTCGTGCTGCGGCAGCTGCTGGCGGCCTGATCGCTTGATCCGCGTCGGGCTCATCTCCGACACCCACGGCCTGCTGCGCCCGCAGGCCGTGGCGGCCTTGCAGGGCAGCGACTTCATCGTGCACGGCGGGGACATCGGCGACGCCGGCATCCTCGACGCACTCGCCGCGATCGCGCCGCTGACGGTGGTGCGCGGCAACAACGACCGCGAGGCGTGGGCCGGGGCCATCCCAGAGACGGCATTCCTGAAGGTCGGCGACGTGCATGTCTACGCGATCCACGACCTTTCTCAGATCGACATCGACCCCGCCGGTGCCGGTGTGCGTGTCGTGATCTCCGGCCATTCGCACCAACCCAAGGTCGAGGAGCGCGGCGGCGTGCTCTACGTCAACCCGGGCAGCGCCGGCCCGCGCCGATTCAAGCTGCCTATCGCCGTGGCCGAACTGATCGTCGACGGCGACGCCGTCAGCGCGCGCATCGTCGAACTGCCCCTGTGAGCGGGGCGGGGTTGAATACCCCTAATTGAGAATAAATCTTATTTGATGGGGTATCCTCGGGCCGTTCTATGAAAAATGCACCACATCGGGGCATTTTCAAAGAACGTTCTTCTGTTCCGAGATGCTCATTCCCTTTCTCATCATGCTGCGCGAAGGCATCGAGGCCGCGCTGATCGTCGGCATCGTTGCCAGTTACCTGAAACAAAGCGGTCGCGGCGTGCTGATGCCCGCGGTGTGGGTCGGCGTGCTGCTGGCCACCGCGCTGTCGCTCTTTGCCGGCGCCGGCCTGCAACTGCTGGCGGCCGAGTTTCCGCAGAAGCAGCAGGAGCTGTTCGAGGGCGTGGTCGGGCTCATCGCCGTGGTCATGCTGACCACGATGGTGTTCTGGATGCGCAAGGCCGCCCGCTCCATCAAGGGCGAGCTGCACGCGTCGATCGACAAGGCGCTGGCGCAGCATGCCGACGGGCAGGGCTGGGCGCTGATCGGCATGGTGTTCCTGGCGGTCGCGCGCGAGGGGCTGGAGTCGGTCTTCTTCCTGCTGGCCGTGTTCCAGCAGAGCACCGGTTGGGAAGCGCCCGTGGGCGCGCTCGCGGGCATCGCCGTGTCGGTGGTGGTCGGCTGGGGCATCTACTCGGGCGGCGTGCGGCTCGACCTGCGCCGCTTCTTCCGCTTCACGGGCCTGTTCATCCTGCTGGTCGCGGCCGGGCTGCTGGCCGGTGTGCTGCGCAAGCTGCACGAGGCCGGCGTGTGGAACCAGCTGCAGACCGTGGTGTTCGACATGAGCGAAACCCTGCCGATGGACAGCCCCGTGGGCGCCGTGCTGTCGGGCCTGCTGGGCTACCAGGCCGCGCCCGTGGTGGGCGAGGTGATCGTCTACCTGGCCTTCCTGGCCGTGGCCCTGTTCTTCTTCCTGCGCCCGGCGGCTGCTGCGGCGCCGCGCACGGCGACTGCCGGCTGATTTTTTTCCCTGATGTCTTCTTCCTCTTCTTCGTCATCGACGCTCATGCGCGTTGCCGTGGGCGCCTCGGCGCTGCTGGTCGTCGCCGGACTCGCGGCCTTCTGGTACGCCTCGAACCAGGCGCGCAAGGCGCCGCCCAAGGCGGTCGACCATGCCGTCACCGTCACGATCCGCGGCAACGCCTGCGATCCGAACGAGATCACCGTGCCCGCGGGCCGCACGACCTTCACCATCGTCAACCAGTCGAACCGCGCGCTCGAGTGGGAAATTCTCGACGGCGTGATGGTGGTCGAAGAGCGCGAGAACATCGCGCCCGGCTTCTCGCAGACCATGACGGTCAAGCTCTCGCCGGGCGACTTCGCCATCACCTGCGGCCTGCTGAGCAACCCGCGCGGCAAGCTGCACGTCACGCCGTCGGCGGCCTCGCTGGCCGAGGAAGCGCGGCCCTCGCTCGTCAACTACGTGGGCGCGCTGGCCGAGTACCAGGTGTTCCTGCGGCTGGAGGCTGCCACGCTCGACGACGCGGTGCGCGCGCTGGCCGATGCCGTCAAGGCCGGCGACCTGGCGCAGGCGCGCGTGCTCTACGCACCGGCCCACCAGGCCTACAAGCGCATCGAGCCGATGGCCGAGCTGTTCGCCGACCTCGACGCGCGCATCAACGCCCGCGCCGACTACTTCGAGAAGCGCGAGGCCGACCCGGGCTTCAGCGGCTTCCACCGCATCGAGTACGCGCTGTACGGCCAGGGCGACGCGAAGGCGCTGACACCGGTCCTCGACCAACTGCTGGCCGACACCGAGACGCTGCAGGCGCGCCTGCGCGAGCTGAGCGTGCCGCCCGAGCGGCTCGCCAGTGCCGCCTCGAAGCTGCTGCGCCGCGTGGCCGACAACCTGCCGGCCGGCGGCGAAGACCACTACGGCCACGCCGAGCTGGTGAACCTGCAGGGCAGCTACGAAGGCACCAAGAAGATCGCCGACCTGCTGCAGCCGCTGCTGGTGAAGGCCGCGCCCGCGCAGCAGAAGGCCGTGGACGAGCGCTTTGCCGCCTTCGACGCCGCGCTGGCGCCGTACCGCGCCGGCGAAGGCTTCCAGCCCGCGCCGCTGGACGACGCACAGCGCCAGGCGCTGGCCGTGCCCGTGCGTGCGCTGGCCGAGGAACTGGGCAAGGTGAACGCCGCGCTCGGTCTGGAATGAGTTGAGAGAGAACGACGACCCCATGGAACCGACGAAGAAGAACGACACCGCTCCTGCCTCGCCGCACCGCCGCCGCATGCTCGGCGCCGCGGGCGTGGCCTTTGCCGGGCTCGCCGCCAGCGCGCGCGCCGGCGCGGCCATTCCGGGCCCGCCCGACACCGGCGCGCAGGTCACCGACGCGCCGCAGAGCACCCACACGCAAGACCGCGTGCCCTTCCGCGGCAAGCACCAGGCAGGCGTCGTCACGCCGCGCCCCACGGCCGGCATGATCGCCTCGTTCTACGTGCTGGCCGAGAACCGCGCCGACCTGGAGCGGCTGATGCGCACGCTCACCGAGCGCATCGCCTTCCTCACGCAGGGCGGTCCGCAGACCGACCCCGACCCCAAGCTGCCGCCCGCGGGCTCCGGCATCCTCGGCCCGGTGGTGCAGCCCGACGGGCTCACCGTGACGGTGTCGGTCGGTGCCTCGCTGTTCGACGAGCGCTTCGGTCTCGACAAGAAGAAGCCGCTGCGCCTGAAGCCGATGCAGCGCCACCCGAACGACGCGCTCGACGCCGCGCTGTGCCACGGCGACCTGTCGATCCAGTTCTGCGCCAACACGCCCGACACCAACATCCACGCGCTGCGCGACATCATCAAGAACACGCCCGACCTGCTGGTGCTGCACTGGAAGCAGGAGGGCTCCGTGCCGCCGATCCCGGCCGTGGCGGGCCAGCCCGCCGAGAGCGCGCGCAACTTCCTCGGTTTTCGCGACGGCTCGGCCAACCCCGACTCGGCGGACGACACGCTCATGAACAAGCACGTCTGGGTGCAGCCGAACGGCGACGAGCCGGCCTGGGCCGTGGGTGGCAGCTATCAGGCGGTGCGCATCATCCGCAACTTCGTCGAGCGCTGGGACCGCACGCCGCTGCAGGAGCAGGAGGCCATCATGGGGCGCCTCAAACCCAGCGGCGCGCCACTGGACGGCGGCAAGACCGAGCACGACGTGCCCGACTACACGAAGGACCCCGAAGGCAAGGCGACGCCGATGGACGCGCACATCCGCCTGGCGAACCCGCGCACCAAGGCCTCGGACGCCAACCTGATGCTGCGCCGGCCCTTCAACTATTCGAACGGCGTCACCAAGTCGGGCCAGCTCGAAATGGGCCTGCTGTTCATCTGCTACCAGGCCGACCTCGAGAAGGGCTTTGTCGCCGTGCAGACGCGCCTCGATGGCGAGCCGCTCGAGGAATACATCAAGCCCATCGGCGGCGGCTTCTTCTTCACGCTGCCCGGCGTGCAGGGCACCGACGACTGGCTCGGGCGCAGCCTGCTGGCCGCCTGATCGCTCCCTTTTTCATCACCACCGCACCGCATCCAAGGAGATCCATGACCGTGCAGTTCCGCCGCCGCTTCCTCGCCGCTTTCGTCGCAGGCTTTGCCGGGCTCTACGCCGTCGGTTCGCAGGCCGCCGTGTCGCCGCTCGAGCTGGTCGGTCCGATCTCGGACTACAAGATCTACGTGACGCAGAACGTGCGCAAGCTGGCCGCCGACGTGCGCGTGTTCACCGCCGCCGTGAAGGCCGGCGACATCGAGAAGGCCAAGAAGCTCTACGCGCCCACGCGCACCAGCTACGAGCGCGTGGAGCCCGTGGCCGAGCTGTTCACCGACCTCGACCAGTCGATCGACTCGCGCGCGGACGACCACGAGAAGGCCGAGAAAGACCCGGCCTTCATCGGCTTTCACCGCATCGAGTACAGCCTGTGGACGCTCAAGAGCACCAAGGACCTGAACCCCGTGGCCGACAAGCTGCTGGCCGACGTGCTCGAGCTGCAAAAGCGCCTGGGCGCGCTGACCTTCCCGCCCGAGAAGGTCGTGGGCGGCGCCGCCGTGCTGATGGAAGAGGTGGCCGCCACCAAGATTTCCGGCGAGGAAAACCGCTACAGCCACACCGACCTGTGGGACTTCCAGTCGAACTTCGAGGGCGCCTACAAGATCGTCGAGCTGCTGCGCCCGCTGGTCGTGAAGCAGGACAAGCCGTTTGCCGAGAAGGCCGACGCCAACTTCAAGGTGGTGTTCGACACGCTGGCCAAGTACCGCACGGCCGACGGCGGCTTCGAAACCTATTCGAAGCTCACCGAGCGCGACCGCAAGATGCTGGCCGGCCGGGTGAATACGCTGGCCGAAGACCTGTCCAAGCTGCGCGGGATGCTCGGATTGAACTGAGTCCGGCCCCGCGGGACGCGCTCATTTCCGGCTGACCCGGTACTTTTTGGGGTTGGTCAGGTTTTCGCGAGTGAGAATTGCTAGCATCTGGCTTTTGCTTACTGGCGTGCCCCGGGGTTTCCGGGGGGCGCACCTCCACCGTGCGAAACAACGACCTCGGCGCAGCGCCGACCACCACCGCGCTGAGCCTCGACCAGCTTCCGTCCCATCAGTGGGCCACCGTGCTCGACGTGGCCCGCCCCGACAGCGCGGACGACCGCGAGTTGGTGCTGCGCCTGACCGAAATCGGCTTCGTGCCGGGCGAGGCCGTGCGCATCGTCGCCACCGGCACTCCGGGCCGCGAGCCGCTGGCCGTGCGCCTGGGCCACACCACCTTCGCGCTGCGCCGCCACGAGGCCGCGCTGATCCACGTCACGCCGGGAGCTGCGAACCATGGTTGAAGCCGTCATCCAGGGGCCGGGCCGCCTCGGCGCCACCGCGCAGCCCGCGCGCATCGCGCTGCTGGGCAACCCGAACTGCGGCAAGACCGCGCTCTTCAACCTGCTGACCGGCAGCCGCCAGAAGGTGGCCAACTACGCCGGCGTGACCGTCGAGCGCAAGGAAGGCACGCTGCGCACGCCCACCGGCCGCCGCGTGTTCGTGCTCGACCTGCCGGGCGCCTACAGCCTGAACGCGCTGAGCGCCGACGAAGCCGTCACGCGCGACATCGTCACCGGCCAGGCGCAGGAAGCGCTGCCCGACCTGCTCGTGTGCGTGACCGACGCCACCAACCTGCGCCTGAACCTGCGGCTCGTGCTCGAAGCGCGCCAGCTCGGCCTGCCGATGGTGGTGGCGCTCAACATGACCGACATGGCCAGGAAGCAGGGCATCGCGGTCGACACCGCCGTGCTCTCGCGCGAACTCGGCGTGCCGGTGATCGAGACCGTGGGTGTCCACACCGGCGGCGCGAAGAACCTGCTCGAGGCGCTCGACGCACCGGTCGCCGCCGCGGCGCCCCAACCCTGGAAGGCGCCCGGGCTGGACGACGTGCTCGCTACGCAACGTGAGGTGCGCCGCATCCTCGGCCTGGCCGTGAAGGAGCCCGTGGGCAGCCTGGACACCAGCGACCGCATCGACCGCGTCGTGATGCACCCGGTGTGGGGCATGCTGGTGCTGGCGGTCACCATGTTCCTGATGTTCCAGGCCGTGTTCAGCTGGGCCAACGTGCCGATGGACGCCATCAAGGCCGGCACCGAAGGGCTGGGCAACCTCATCAAGACGCACATGCCCGAAGGCATGCTGCAGAGCCTGCTGGTCGACGGTGTCATTGCCGGCGTGGGCGGTGTGATCGTGTTCCTGCCGCAGATCCTGATCCTGTTCCTGTTCATCCTGGCGCTCGAAGACTCCGGCTACCTGCCGCGCGCGGCCTTCCTGCTCGACCGCCTGATGGGCACCGTGGGCCTGTCGGGCCGCTCGTTCATTCCGCTGCTGTCGAGCTTTGCCTGCGCCATTCCGGGCGTGATGGCCACGCGCACCATCAGCAACTGGCGCGACCGCATCACGACCATCATGATCGCGCCGCTCATGACCTGCTCGGCGCGGCTGCCGGTGTATGCGCTGCTCATCGCGGCCTTCATTCCGGCGCGCGAGGTGGGCGGCATCTTCAATCTGCAGGGCGTGGTGCTGTTCGCGCTGTATGTGTTCGGCATCGTCTCGGCGATGGCCGTGGCCTGGGTGATGAAGCGCTTTCGCGACAGCACGCGGCACTCGCCGCTCTTGATGGAACTGCCGGCTTACCGCTGGCCGAACCCGCGCAACCTGCTGCTGGGTTTGTATGAGCGGGCCTGGATCTTCATCCAGCGCGTGGGCACGATCATCCTTACGCTCACGATCCTGCTGTGGTTCCTGTCGACCTTCCCGTCGCCGCCCGAAGGCGCGACCGGCCCCGCCATCCAGTACAGCCTGGCCGGCATGATCGGCCGCGGGCTGGAGCACATCTTCGCGCCCATCGGCTTCAACTGGCAGATCTCGATCGCGCTGGTGCCGGGCATGGCCGCACGCGAAGTCGCGGTGGGCGCGCTGGGCACGGTGTATGCGCTCTCGGCCACCGGCGACGACGTGGCCAGCGCGCTGGAGCCGCTCATCGCCGGCAGCTGGTCGCTGGCGACCGCGCTGTCGCTGCTGGTCTGGTACGTGTTCGCGCCGCAGTGCATCTCGACGCTGGCGGCCGTCAAGCGCGAAACCGGCTCCTGGAAATACGTGTGGATCATGGCGGGCTACTTATTCGCCCTGGCATACGTGGCATGCTTCTTGACCTATCGCATTGCACTCGCTTTCGGCGCGGGGTAAAACCACAGGGAAAGGGTTGAAGAAGACATGACACAGCAACTGATCGTCGGATTGATCGTCGCGGCCGCCGCGCTCTACGCGGTCTGGCGCTGGATGCCTGCCGGCTGGCGCCGTGGCGCCGCGCGCAAGTTCGCGGCCGGCACGCAGCGCGCGGGCCTCATCGATCAGGCCCGCGCCGATCAGCTTGCCGCCTCGCTGGCCAAGACCTCGGGCTGCGGCTCGTGCGACAGCTGCGGCAGCTGTGCCCCCAAGAAACCCGCTGGCGCCGACCCGGCCGACAGCCACAGCAGCCCCGCGCTGACTTCCACCACGCCCAGCACCGGACACTGAGTCCGATGCCCGCGCACATCCTCGTCGCCGGGGGCGGGATCGGAGGGCTGGCCACGGCGCTGGCGCTGTCCCGCGCCAAGCACCGCGCCGACGTCTTCGAACAGGCCGCCGAGTTCGGCGAAATCGGCGCCGGTGTGCAGCTTGGCCCCAACGCCACCCGCCGCCTTCAACAGCTCGACCTCGGCCGCGGCCTCGTCGCCATCGCGGCGCGCCCCGAGGCGCTGGTGGTCCACAGCGCCGGCAGCGGCGCCGAACTGGCCCGCATGCCGCTGGGCGATGCCATGCAGCAGCGCTACGGCGCGCCGTACTGCTGCGTGCACCGCGCCGACCTGCACACGCTGCTGCTCGATGCCGTGCGTGCGCAGGGCACGGGCTCGCTGGTCACGGCCGCGCGCATCCGGCAGGTCGAGACCAGCGACGACCTGGTCTGCGTCTCGAGCACCGACGCGCGTGCGTGGGAGGGCGAGGCGCTCGTGGGCGCCGATGGCCTGTGGAGCCTGGTGCGGGCGCAACTCGAATCCGCATCTGCCGAAGCGCCGCCGCGCGTGACGGGCCACACGGCCTGGCGTGCGCTGGTGCGGCAGGCTGACCTGCCTGCGGCGCTGCGTCGTTCGCGCGTCGATGTGTGGCTCGGGCCGCGGTTGCATGCGGTCGCGTACCCGGTGCGCGCGGGGGATGCGCTCAACGTCGTTGTGATTGCCGAATCTGCACCGGCTGGCGATGCGCGCGATTGGGATCAGGCCAGCAGCCTTGTCGCGCTGAAGCAGGCGATGGGGCGCAGCTGTGCGAGCCTTCAGTCATTGCTCGATGCGATGCCGAGTTGGCGTGCGTGGACGCTAAGCGATCGGGCGCCTGTGGCTGGACCTGGCGACATGGCGCATGAGCGCGTCGCGCTGGTGGGCGATGCTGCGCATCCGATGGTGCCGTACCTCGCGCAAGGCGCTGGCATGGCGATCGAAGATGCGGTCGCGTTGGCGGATGCCTTGGGTGATACCTCGGCGCTGGGTGTACCGGCTGCGTTCGCGCGCTATGCCGAGGCGCGCTGGGAACGCAACGCGCAAGTGCAGGCGCGGGCGCGTCGCAACGGCGAGATCTTTCATGCCACGGGTGCGGTGCGCTTCGGGCGTGACATGGCGATGCGCTTGCTGGGCTCCCGGTTGCTCGATCAGCCCTGGCTGTACGGCGGCTGATCCAGGGCGCGTGCCCAGGCCACCGGGTACTTCCCTCCGCGAATGTCCCCCGGGGCTTCGCCCTCCTCCTTGATTTCGCTGCGGGAAGCACCCAGTGTCCTGGGCACGGGACGCCGCGCTGGTGTGTAGCCGATCAACAACCGCACTGCCCAACGCTCACGCCGATGGGGTGCCTTGCGCAGCGAAATCAAGGAGGAGGCCGCAGGCCGGGGGACATTCGCGGAGCAAGGTGCCCCGTCGGCGTGAGCGTCGCCCTGAAAAAAATCAGAGCCGGAACGTCTGCAGATGCTCGATGCGCTCGGCCAAGCCTTCCTGCCCCAGGTAATGCCCATGCGTCCCATCGCGCATCTGCGCGAGCGTGGTTTCCAGTTCGACCAACATCGCATCGCGATCCGCCACGAAGGCCGGCGGCACGTCGATGCCGATCTGCGCGCAGGCGTCGGCGATCAGGTGCGCGCTGGCGGGCGCACCGCAGGCCGCGCACTTCACGATGGCCGCCACGGTGGGCTCGGCGCCGTTGTCCAGCAGGGCGCGCGTGAGTTCGGGCGAGATCTGACCGTCGATGTTGCGCAGCACGTCGGATGCCACCGGCGCGCCTGCGCGCACCAGCGCTGCCGCGGCGGCGAAGGCGCTGTGTCCCACGGCCACGTCGGTGGCGAGTGCACTGCCTTCATGCGGCCCTTCGAAGTTCAGGCCTGCGGCGGCAAGTTCGGCGACCAGCGCAGCGTCGTCGGTGGCAATCGCGTGGCGCAGTGCCGCGCGTGCGAGCGCCGGGTGATGGCGCAGCGTGCCGTCTGCAAGCGGGGTGCGCCAGTCGACGATGGCGCGGCAATAGAAGGTGACCAGCTTGTCCATCAGGTCGAGGTCCAGCCCGTAGCCTTCGTGGCGGTCGTCGAGGTAGGCGAGCAGCGCCTGCCCCGAGAAGTAGTCGCCCGTCGGCGCCAGCGGGTCTTCGTCGAGATGCAGCGCCGCGAAGGCGCCATACAGGTCGGCGGCCACGGGGCTCAGGCCGTCCTCGTGCAACGCGTGGGTCCAGGCCGGCGGCAGGCCCTGCTTCCACGCGATGACCTGACCGTGCGTGGCGCCGGGCTCGACCACCGCGTAGACGCGGTCGCAGTACTCGAAGCCGCCGAAGGGCAGGTGCGTGAGCTTGCCGCTCCAGGGCGTGCCGCCGTCTTCGGCTGCTTCCTCGGCGAGTTCCTGTTCGTGTTCGATCCAGCCCTGCAGGTCGCGGTAGCCGTCGCTGCCGTCCCAGAACAGCTCCGACCAGCTGACGCTCTCGACGTTGCCGTTCATCGGCAACGCGAGGTCGTAGTCGAGGCGCCCGCCCGCCGTGTGCTGCCACAGCGCGACCAGCGCTTCCGGCAGCGGGCCGGCGCACAGGGCCTGCACCGCGTCGATCTGCTGCTGCGGCATCGGCGGTTGCGCGTCGAAGATCACGCGATCGGCGAACAGCACGACGCCGTGTTCGCGCAAGGTGGAGAGCTCTTCAACAGAGAACGAGGTGTTGTTGTTCATGGCGGCAGCCTCCGTGTTCTCCAAAATGTAGCGCTTTGCGCCGAGGGAGCAACCCTCGTTCGCCCGGGGCCACCGCGAGCCCCGCATGTCGCGCTACAAGTCGGTGCGCAGCTTCCAGATCTCGGGGAACAGCACCACGTCGAGCATCTTGCGCAGGTAGCTCACGCCCCCCGTGCCGCCGGTGCCGCGCTTGAAGCCGATCACGCGTTCGACCGTGGTCACGTGGCGGAAGCGCCAGAGGCGGAAGGCGTCTTCGAGGTCGGTGAGTTTTTCGCCGAGCTGGTACAGGTCCCAGTGGTCGTGCGGGTTGCGGTAGACCGTGAGCCAGGCGGCCTCGACGCCGTCGCTCGATTCGTAGGGCTGGGTCCAGTCGCGCTCCAGGCGGTCGGCGGGCACGGGCAGGCCGTGGCGTGCGAGCAGGCGCAGGGATTCGTCGTAGAGCGAGGGCGCGCGGTAGGCCGCGTCCACCTGCGCGAGCAGGTCGGCGCGGTGCGCGTGGGGCTTGAGCATGGCGGCGTTCTTGTTGCCGAGCAGGAACTCGATGCAGCGGTACTGCGCGCTCTGGAAGCCGCTGGAGTTGGCGAGGTAGGGGCGCATGGCCGTGTACTCGGGCGGCGTCATGGTCGAGAGCACGGTCCACGCGCTCACCAGCTGTTCCATGATGCGGCTCACGCGCGCGAGCATCTTGAAGGCGTCGGGCAGCCGCTCTTGCGCGATGCAGCGCACGGCGGCGTGCAGCTCGTGCAGCATGAGCTTCATCCAGAGCTCGCTGGTCTGGTGCTGCACGATGAACAGCATCTCGTCGTGCGCGGGCGACAGCGGGTGCTGCGCGTTCAGGATCTCGTCGAGGTGCAGGTAGTCGCCGTAGCTCATGGACTTGCTGAAGTCCAGCTGTGCCTTCTCTTCGTGGACGATGGACTCGGGGGTCTTGTTGTCGTTGTCGGTGCTCATGTCACTGCGTTCTTGCGGTTGAATTCGGCGCGTCGCCACTCGCCGGTCTCGAGCACCTGCACGAGGTGTTCGACCGAGTGCCACACGTCCTCGAAGCCGACATACAGCGGCGTGAAGCCGAAGCGCAGGATGTCGGGCATCTGCGAATCGCCGGCGCGGTAGTCGCCGATCACGCCGCGCGCGATCAGCGCCTGCACGATGGCGTAGGCGCCTTCCTCGCGGCTCAGGCACACCTGCGAGCCGCGCAGCGCGTGGTCGCGCGGCGTGACGAGCGACAGGCCCTGGCCGGCGCAGCGTTCTTCGACGAGGCGGATGAACAGGTCGGTGAGCGCGAGCGACTTGATGCGCAGCGCGGCCATCGCACCGCCGGTGCCGTTGAAGGCTTCGGCGGCCAGCACGGTGTCGAGGCCGCATTCGAGGCCCGCCAGCGCGATGACCGGTTGCGTGCCGCACAGGTAGCGGCCGACACCCGGGGCAGGGCGGTAGTGCGGCGTGAACTCGAAGGGCGCCGCGTGGCCCCACCAGCCCGACAGCGGCTGCTCGAACTGGCCTGCGTGCTTGGTGTTCACCCAGGCGAAGGCCGGCGCGCCGGGGCCGCCGTTGAGGTACTTGTAGCCGCAGCCGATCGCGTAGTCGGCGCCGCTGTCGTTGAGCGCCACGGGCACGGCGCCCGCGCTGTGCGCCAGGTCCCACACGGTGAGCGCGCCCGCGGCGTGCGCGGCGGCGGTGACGGCCTTCATGTCGTGCATGGCGCCGGTGCGGTAGTTGACGTGCGTGAGCATGAGCACGGCGACTTCGTCGGTCAGTGCGGTGGCCAGTTCGCTCGCATCGATGAGCTTCAGCGTGAAGCCGCGTTCACGGCACAGCGATTCGGCGATGTACAGGTCGGTCGGGAAGTTGCTGCGCTCGCTGATCACCAGCTTGCGGCCGCTCGCCTTCTGCTGTGAGAGCGCGGCGAACAGCACCTTGTAGAGATTGACGGAGGTGCTGTCGGTGCACACCACCTCGCCGGGCGCGGCGCCGATCAGGCGGGCCACCTTGTCGCCCAGGCGCTGCGGCAGGTCGAACCAGCTCGCGGTGTTCCACGAGCGGATCAGGCCTTCGCCCCATTCCTTGGCCACCACCTCGGCGATGCGCGCGGGCGCGGCCTTGGGCAGCACGCCGAGCGAATTGCCGTCGAGGTAGAGCACGCCCTCGGGCAGGGTGAATTGGTCGCGCAGGGCGCGCAGCGGGTCTTGCGCGTCGAGGGCGCGGCAGTCGGCGAGGGTCGTCGTCATGGAAGGGAGGGGTTTCAGCGGGGAAGTTCGCGCAGCACGGCGCGCACGGGGGATGCATCGGCGCTCGTCAGCTTGAGCGGCAGCGCGATGAGTTCGTAGTCGCCCTCGGGCACGTCGTCGAGCACGAGGTTCTCGAGCACGCGCAGGTCGAGGTGGCGGATGCGCTGGTGGCTGTCGAGCGTCTTGCTGTCGGCCGGGTCGATGCTGGCGGTGTCGATGCCGATGAGCTTCACGCCCATGGCCGCCAGGCGTTCGACGGTGGCGGGCGCGTAGGCCGCGAGCTGCGGGTCCCAGCGGTCGACGGGCATGGCCGGGTAGGTGCGCACGAGCACGCGCGGGGGCAGCGTGTCGTTCACGGCATGGGCGATGTGCTCCCAGGTGACCAGCGGGCCGCGGCCGATCGCATGGATCACGCGGCACGGGCCGAGGAAGGGCGTGAGGTCGACCTGGCCGATGGTCTGGCCTTCGGGGGCGTAGTGCAGCGGCGCGTCGGCATGGGTGCCCACGTGCGGCGACAGCGTGATCGCGCTCACGTTGACCGGGCAGCCGGGGCCGATGGTGGCGCACCACTGCTGCGAATACGGCGTGTCGCCCGGGAACACCGGGCTGCCGGCGTGCACGGGGGCGGAGATGTCCCAGAGTCGGAGCGGGGCGGTCATGGCGGGCGGCAGGGCGAAGGAAGAAAAAGGGCAGTGTGGGCCGGTTGGAGTCGGTCCACAAGGGGCCGGCGGGTGTCGAATGCTATGCGCAGTGGCTGCCTTGAGTCGAGAAGTTATCCATCAATCATCGAAAGATTGAATAATCTATTCAATCGACAGGAAATGGAGAACAAATCATGCAAGCCGACCTCGACCGAACCGACCTCCAGCTGCTGCGCGCGCTGCAGGACAACGCCCGCCTGACCTCGGGCGAGCTGGCGCAGATGGCGCACCTGTCGCAGTCGCCGTGCTGGCGGCGGGTGAAAAAGCTGGAGGACGACGGCGTGATCGGCGGCTACCACGCGGGCCTGAACCGGCGCGCGCTGGGCTTCGGCGTGCTGGCCTTCGTGATGGTCGGCATCGACCACCAGACCGAAATTTCGTCGCGCGCCTTCGAGGACGCGGTGTGCGCCATTCCCGAGGTGGTGATGTTCCACGGCATCTCGGGGCCGGCGGATTTCATCCTCGTGGTGGTCGCGAAGGACCTCGATGCGTATTCCGACCTGCTGCAGCGCAAGCTGCACCGGCTGCCGGGCGTGCGCCATGTGCAGACGCATTTCTCGCTGCAGGAGTTCAAGGGGCAGCTCGGCGGGTTACCGGTGCCCGTGGCCTGAGTCGACCTGTCGTCAGTGCAGCTCGTCGGCCAGCAGGGGCAGCCCATGCCGCAGGCGCGCGCGCTGGCAGGCGTCGCTGCCGGCCTGCAGCTCGTGGCAAGGGTTCGGCCGCCATTCGTAGATGCCGCAAGCCACCGACTGGCCGATCTTGCCGGTGAGCGCGGCGCAACGCGCCGGCGTGTGGTCGGTGCCGCGCATGCGGCACAGGGCGTCGTTCACGTCGACCGCCAGGCCCGAGGGCACGCGGCCGCCGTGGTCGTCGAGCTCGTGGACGCTGAAGTCGACGCGGTAGCTGGCGCAGCAGGCGCCGCAGGTCTGGCAGGGATTCATGGGGCGAGCAGCGCGGCGTCACGCACGCGCTGCAGCATGCGGCGGCGGATCAGCCCGCTCGCGGGTCGGATCAGCAGCCAGTAGGCGGTGAAGCGGCGCTGCGCGGCGGCATCGCCACACCAGACCCGGGTCCGGGTGGTGAGGCGCGTGCCCGTGCCCTCGGGCTCGGCCGTGAAGTGAAGCACCAGCTTGGCTAGGCCCGTGGCATCGAGCGCGGCGAAGGCCGGGCCGTCGGCCAGCGGGACCAGGCCGTAGTCGAAGCGCCAGAAGCGGCCGGCCAGGCCGAAGGCCAGTTCGCGCTCGCCGTCGCGTCCCAGCGGCGTGAAGTCGGCAAAACCGAAGGCCTCGCGCTGGCGCAGCGTGGGAGCGGCCAGGCCGAGCCGGCTGGCCAACCGGTTCGGCAGTTCGCGCAGCGCGATCAGGCTGCGCGCCACGGGGTCGTCGGTGATCTCGGGCCGGGCCGCCATGTCGAGCACGCGCGCGGGCGACGCGGGCACGTGGAGGCTGTGCGTCTCCGCGAACTGGTAGCGCGGCAGGTAGCGGTTCATCAGCTCCATGCGGCGCCTGGGTGGTTCAGCGGTTCGGTGCCTGTCAGAGCCTGCCGAGCAGCAGGAACTCCATCAGCGCTTTTTGCGCGTGCAGGCGGTTCTCGGCCTCGTCCCACACGACCGACTGCGGGCCGTCGATGACCTCGGCCTGCACTTCCTCGCCGCGGTGCGCGGGCAGGCAGTGCATGAAGAGGGCGTCGGTCTGGGCGATGCGCATCATGTCCTCGTCGACGCACCAATCGGCGAAGGCCTTGCGGCGCGCCTCGTTCTCGGCCTCGTAGCCCATGCTGGTCCACACGTCGGTGGTGACGAGGTCGGCGCCGCGGCAGGCTTCCATCGGGTCCTGGAAGACCTTGTAGCTGTCGCCCGAGCGGATGCCCGCGATCGACTGGTCGACCTCGTAGCCGCTGGGCGTGCTCACGTGCACCGTGAAGCCCAGGATCTCGGCGGCCTGCAGCCAGGTGTTGGCCATGTTGTTGCCGTCGCCGACCCACGCCACCGTCTTGCCCTGGATCGAGCCGCGGTGCTCGATGTAGGTGAAGATGTCCGCCAGGATCTGGCAGGGGTGGAACTCGTTGGTCAGGCCGTTGATGACGGGCACGCGCGAGTGCGCGGCGAAGGCGTCGATCTTGGTCTGCTCGTAGGTGCGGATCATCACCAGGTCGACCATGCGGCTGATGACCTTGGCGCTGTCCTCGATGGGCTCGGCGCGGCCCAACTGGCTGTCGCCCGTGGTCAGGTGCACCACGCTGCCGCCGAGCTGGTACATGCCGGCCTCGAAGCTCACGCGGGTGCGCGTGCTGGCCTTCTCGAAGATCATGGCCAGCGTGCGGTCGACCAGCGGCTGGTGCTTTTCGTACGTCTTGAACTTCTTCTTGATGATCGCCATGCGATCGAAGAGGTAGACGTACTCGTCGGCCGTGAGGTCCGAGAACTGCAGGTAGTGGCGCAGGGCGTTCGGTGCGGCGGCGGTCGTCATTGCGCAACAGGCTCCGAGAGGAAGGTTTTGACGATCGGCGCGAGGATCGCGACGATCTCGTCGGCTTCGGCAATGCTCAGGATGAGCGGCGGCACGAGGCGGATCACCTTGTCGGCCGTCACGCTCAGCAGCAGGCCGGCGTCGCAGGCGCGGTTCAGGATCGCGCCGCAGGGGCGGTCGAGCTCGATGCCCAGCATCAGGCCCTGGCCGCGGATTTCCTTCACGCCCGGCAAGCTGCCGATTTCGCGTTCCAGCGCGGCCTTCAGGTGGGCGCCGACGGTGGCGGCGTTCTCGAGCAGCTTGTGCTCTTCCATGATGCGGATGGTTTCCACACCGGCGCGCATGGCCAGCGGGTTGCCGCCGAAGGTGGTGCCGTGGTTGCCCGGGCCGAAGATGTTGGCGGCCTTGGGGCCGGCCACGACGGCGCCGATCGGCACGCCCGAGCCCAGGCCCTTGGCCAGCGGCATCACGTCAGGCTTGATGCCCGCCCACTGGTGGGCGAACCACTTGCCGGTGCGGCCCATGCCGCATTGCACTTCGTCGATCATCATGAGCCAGTCGCGCTCGTCGCACAGCGCGCGCACTTGCTTGAGGTAGTCGACGCGCATCGGGTTGATGCCGCCTTCGCCCTGGATGGTTTCGAAGAACACGGCGACCACGTTGGGGTTGCCTTCGGTGGCCTTCTTCAGCGCCTCGATGTCGTTCAGCGGCACGCGAATGAAGCCTTCGACCAGCGGGCCGAAGCCGGCCTGCACCTTGGGGTTGCCGGTGGCCGACAGCGTGGCGATGCTGCGGCCGTGGAAGGCGGCTTCGTAGACGACGATCTCGGGGCGCTCGATGCCCTTGTCGTGGCCGTACTTGCGGGCCAGCTTCAGGGCCGCTTCGTTGGCTTCCAGGCCGGTGCAGCAGAAGAAAGCGTTGGTCAGGCCCGACAGCTCGGTGAGCTTGGTGGCGAGCTGTTCCTGGCCGGTCACGTGGTAGTAGTTGGAGCTGTGGATCAGCTTGGTCAGCTGGTCCTGCAGGGCGGGCACCAGCTCGGGGTGGTTGTGGCCCAGCGTGTTGACGGCGATGCCGCCCAGACCGTCGAGGTAGGCCTTGCCCGTGGTGTCCCAGACTCGGCAGCCCTGGCCGTGCGACAGCGCGATCGGCAGGCGACCGTAGGTGTTCATGACGTGGGGCGAGGTGGGTTGCTGGGCGGTGGCGCTCATTCGGTTCTCCAGATAGGGAACGCGAATTCTAGGCGTGCGGTTTGACGGCTTCGTTGAGGATTCCGCATCACAGCAATGCCCCCCATTCAGGATGCAAAAAGGGCCCCGGATACAATCGCTTGCTGCACCGCAGCACCTGTTCCGGTCGCCTCACTTCACGATGATTTCCCCCAACGCCAAAGAAATCTTCATCCAGGGCATCACCCACGATGGCCGCACTTTTCGTCCCAGCGACTGGGCCGAACGCCTCGCCGGCGTCATGTGCTCCTTCCGCCCCGGCGGCGCCTACCCGGGCAGCCACCTGAGCTACTCGCCCTGGTGCATTCCCACGACCATCAACGGCGTGAAATGCGTGGTGGTGAACCGCGCCCTGCGCGACGCCGAGCCCATGGCCTGGGACTTCTGCGTGAACTTCGCCAAAGACAACAACCTGCAGGTGGCCGAGGCCTGCCTGGTGCCCGACCCGGCGGACACGCCGCCCCCTCCCAAAAAGGCCTGACTTCCAGGCCTTTTTCTTTTCTGTGCAGGCCGCTCTGGCCTGGGTGCTTTTCGAGCACCCATGAAAAAACCGCCCGAAGGCGGTTTTTCACTTTTGCTTGCTGCAGCGCACCCCGATCAAACGGCGGACCGGAGGATTCCGGTCCGGGCTTGCCTGACAGGTGTCAGGCGGCGGCCTTTTCAGGCGCCAGGGCGAGGGCCTTGACCTTGGCCGACAGGCGGCTCTTGTCGCGGGCGGCCTTGTTCTTGTGGAAGATGCCCTTGTCGGCGACGGTGTCGACGATGCTCTGGGCCTTCGCGAACAGTTCGCTTGCCTTGGTCTTGTCGCCAGCCAGAACAGCCTTTTCGACGTTCTTGACAGCGGTACGGTATTTGGAGCGCAGCGAGGTGTTCGCAGCGTTGAGCTTGACGTCCTGGCGGACGCGCTTGCGGCCCGACGCGAGGCGCGGGTTCTTCTTCTTGGGCTTGGCGGATGCCATATTTAGTGTTCCTTAGGTGTCTGAGGATGATGCAGCAAAGCCCTCCATTATAGGCCGGGTTCCGGTTTTTGCCGAATTGCCTGCTTTTGCCACCTTTCGCAGCCCTACACTCGCCCCGTGTCCCTGTTCAAATCCGCCTCCACCGTCTCCCTGCTGACCCTCGCTTCGCGGATCACGGGCCTCGTGCGCGACGTGCTGTTTGCCTCGGTGTTCGGCGTCAGCGCGCTCACCGACGCCTTCAACGTCGCCTTTCGCATCCCCAACCTGTTTCGCCGCGTGTTCGGCGAGGGCGCCTTCAGCCAGGCCTTCGTGCCGGTGCTGGCCGCGCGCAAGACCGAGGCGGGGCAGGAGGGCGCCCGGGAGCTGGTCGACCACGTCGCCACGCTGCTGACCTGGGCCCTGGTGGTGCTGTGCGTGGCCGGCGTGGCCGGCGCGCCGCTGCTGGTCTGGGCCATGGCCAGCGGCCTGCAGGGCTTCGACGCCGCCGTGGTCATGACGCGCTGGATGTTCCCCTACATCGGCTTCATGTCGCTGGTGGCGCTGGCGGGCGGCATTCTCAACACCTGGCGCAAGTTCGCGGTGCCGGCGGCGTCGCCGGTGCTGCTCAACATCGCGCTGATCCTGTCGATCTCCATCGGCGCGCCGCTGTTTCGCCGCTATGGCATCGAGCCGATCTACGCCCAGTGCGTGGGCGTGATGGTCGGCGGCGTGCTGCAGCTGGCCCTGCAGATTCCGGCGCTGCGCGCGCTGGGGCTCCTGCCGCGCATCGGCGCCAGCTTCAAGGCGCTGCGCGCCGCGTGGACCGATCCGACCACCCGCAAGGTCATGAAGCTCATGCTGCCGGCGCTGCTGGGCGTGAGCGTGGCGCAGATCTCGCTGCTCATCAACACGCAGATCGCCTCGCACCTGGCCACCGGCAGCGTGACCTGGGTCACCAACGCCGACCGGCTGATGGAATTCCCCACCGCCATGCTCGGCGTGGCGCTGGGCGTGGTGCTGATGCCGCAGCTCGCGGGCGCCCGCGCCGCCAAGGACGACGCGCGCTACTCCTCGCTGCTCGACTGGGGCCTGCGCCTCGTGGTGCTGCTGGCGGCGCCGTGCGCCGTGGCGCTGCTGCTGTTCGCCAAGCCGCTCGTGGCGGTGCTGTTCCACAACGGCGCCTACACCGGCGAGGACGTCGGCCGCACCACCGTGGCGCTCATGGGCTACGGCGTGGGGCTGGTCGGCCTCGTGGCCGTCAAGGTGCTCGCGCCCGGCTACTACGCCAAGCACGACACGCGCACGCCCATGCTGATCGCCGTGACGGTGCTGGTGTTCACGCAGGTGCTCAACTTCTTCTTGGTGCCGCTGCTGCAGCACGCGGCGCTCACACTGACCATCGGCATCGGGGCGCTGGTCAACGCGCTGTGGCTGCTGATCGGCCTGATCCGACGCGGCAGCTACACCCCCGAGCCCGGCTGGGGCAAGTTTGCGCTGCAGGTGCTGCTGGGCACCGTGGTGCTGGCGGCCCTGCTGGCCTGGGGCGCGCATTATTTCGACTGGGTCGGCCTGCGCGCGCAGCGCCTGCACCGCATCGGCCTTCTGGCCGCGCTCATCGCCGGCGCCGCGCTGCTCTATTTCGCCGTGCTCACCGCCGCAGGCGTGCGCCTGCGCAGTTTCATGCGCCGCTGAAGCGCCGTTGGCGAGCCGGAAAACACTGCCTTGACGCTCCCCGCGGGCTCCTCTACAAAGCCATATGACGTTCAGCTACCAGGTTCCCACGGCACTGGAATATTTCGAGTCGCTGGTCGGCAGCGATGACCACTTTCCGCTGCTCGAAGCGGCCGCCAGCATCGCGCAGGACGAATACCCCGAACTCGACGTGCAGCAGGTGCTGGGCGACGTCGACCAGTTGCTCGCGCGCCTCAAGCGCCGCCTGCCGGCCGACGCCGCGCCGCTGGCCCGGCTGCGCGCGCTGAACCAGTTCTTCTTCAGCGACCTGAATTTCGGCGGCAACGTCAACGACTACTACGACCCCGACAACAGCTACCTGAACGCCGTGCTGCGCACCCGCCGCGGCATTCCGATCTCGCTGGCCGTGCTGTGGATGGAACTGGCCCAGGGCCTGGGCCTGCAGACGCGCGGCATCAGCTTCCCGGGGCATTTCATGGTCAAGGTCACGCTGCCCAAGGGGCAGGTCGTGATCGACCCGTTCTCCGGCAAGTCGCTCTCGCGCGAAGAGCTGGGCGAGCGGCTCGAACCCTACAAGCGTGGCAACGGGCTGGTCGGCGAGTTCGACGTGCCGCTGGGCCTGTACCTGCAGCCCGCGAGCCCGCGCGAGATCATCGCGCGCATGCTGCGCAACCTGAAGGAAGTGCACCACGCGCAGGAAGACTGGCCGCGCTACATCGCGGTGCAGAACCGCCTCATTGCCCTCTTGCCCACCGCCTGGGGCGAGCACCGCGACCGCGGCGTGGCGCATGCCGAGCAGGGCCACGCGGCGCTGGCCGTGCGCGACCTCGAAACCTACCTCGCCAACGCCGAAGACGCGCTCGACATCGATGCGATCGCCGAGCGCGTGGCGCTGCTGCGGCGCCTGGCCAACTGACCAGGCCCAACGCCATGACCGACACCCGCACCGGCGTGAGCGCGGCGCCCGACCTGGGCACGCTGCACGAATTCCACGGCGTGCAGCCGGTGTTGCCGGTGTCCGACGTCTCGCGCGCCGCGCGCTGGTTTTCCGAGGTGCTGGGTTTCGAGATCGACTTCATCGCCGGCGAGCCGCCCAGCTACGCCCGCGTGATGAAGGGCGACCGCAGCTATGGCGACCCCGTGTACCTGCGCCTGTGGCAATGCGGCAGCCGCGAAGCCCGGCCGTGGCGCGGCGAAATCGTGATCCACGTCGGCAAGGACATCGACGGCCTGCACGCCGCCTATGTGAAGCGCGGCGTGACCATCATCGAGCCGCCCACTTCCCAGCCCTGGGGCCTGCGCGAATTCGCGATCCGCGAACCCGACGGCCACGTGCTGCGGTTCTGCGGCTATCTCTGAAACACAAAATTACAAACAGATCGATGCGGCCGTGTCGATCCGTGGCCCGCTCGCGCGACGTGTGAACAGGAGCACGCAGATTCCGGCGTCTCCCGATCCCTACCCACTTTCAGGAGAAACGACATGCGATTCATGGTTCTGGTCAAGGCGAGCAAGGATTCCGAAGCCGGCGTGATGCCGAGCACCGAGCTCCTCACCGAGATGGGCCGGTTCAACGAGGAACTGGTCAAGGCCGGCGTGCTGCTGGCGGGCGAGGGGTTGCACCCGTCGTCCAAGGGCGCGCGCGTGCGCTACGAAGGCAAGAAGCGCACCGTCATCGACGGCCCCTTTACCGAGACCAAGGAACTGCTCGCAGGCTTCTGGCTGCTGCAGGTCAAGTCGAAGGAAGAGGCCATTGAATGGATCAAGCGCAGCCCGTTCCAAGAAGGCGAGATCGAGATCCGCCAGGTCTTCGAGGCCACCGATTTCGGCGAGGCCATGACGCCCGAGCTGCTGGCCCAAGAAGACCGTCTGCGCGCCGAGTCGGCTGCCAAGGCCGGTCGCTGAACTTCATCCATTCCTCGAAGGAGAAACGATCATGCGATTCATGCTGCTGATGATTCCCCACGGCTACGAAAACGCCGCGCCCGGCACCGTGCCCGACGACGTCGAACGCGTGGGGTCGATGATGGCCTTCAACGAGTCCCTGCAGAAGGCCGGCGTGCTGATCGGCTGCGAGGGCCTGCATCCGCCGTCGATGGGCGCGCGCGTGAGCTTTCCGGGCGGCAAGCCGAAGGTGGTCGACGGCCCCTTCGCCGAGGTCAAGGAAGTGCTGGGCGGCTACTGGCTGATCGACGTCGCCTCGCGCGCCGAGGCCATCGAATGGGCGAGCCGCTGCCCGGGCAGCGAGAACGAGGTCATCGAGATCCGCCAGGTGCAGGAGATGGAGGACTTCTCGCCCGAGGTGCAGGACGTGGCGAGCGAGTTCACGTCGATGCAGCAGACGCTGAAGAAGTGAGCCGACTCTAGTCTTCCCGCACCAGCCGGATGCCCACCAGCGTGTAGCGCGTGTCCGGCGCATTCCAGTTGCGGTACGACGAGCGGGCATAGAAAGCCCAGGTGTGCCAGGAGCCCCCGCGGCGCACCCGCACGGTGCCCGTGACCGGGCCCTGGGGGTCGTCGACCGGTGAGCGCGCGTAGTATTCGTCGCCATGCCAGTCGGCCACCCACTCCCACGCATTGCCGTGCATGTCGTAGAGGCCCCAGGCGTTCGGCGCGAAGCTGCCGACCGGGGCGGTGAAGGCAAAACCGTCGTCGCCCGCGAGCGCCATCGCACGCCAGCGCGGCCAATGGGCGGCGCTGCGCGTGTCGAACACATTGGCCCCGCGCAGCAGCGTGGCCGGATCGTCCCCTGTGCTGTAGCGCGTGCGCGTGCCGGCGCGGCAGGCGTACTCCCACTCGGCCTCGGTCGGCAGGCGGTAGCGCCGGCCCTCCGTCTTGCTCAGCCAGGCGGCCAGCGCCTGCGCGTCGTTCCAGCTCACGTTGACGACCGGGTGGTCGTCGCCCTGCGCGAAGCCCGGGTTGCGCCACGAGTAGCGCGGGTCGCGGCCCTCGAAGGCGTCGCCGCGCCGCGTGGTGGCGGGGTCGTAGTCGGCGCGCCAGCCGTAGCCACCGGTGCCGTCGGCCACCGATTCGGGCACGTGGCCCGAGGCCTCGAGGAAGCGCCGGAACTGGCCCACCGTCACCTCGTGCCGGCCCATCCAGAACGCCCGTGTGATGCGCACCTTGTGCACCGGCCCTTCGTCGGCCAGCTGGGTGAAGCGCTCCTTGGGCAGTTGGGGGTAGTCGCGTGCCAGCGCCTCGGGCGCCTCGTCGCTGCCCATGAGGAATTCGCCGGCCGGCAATCGCACGAAGGCCATGCCCAGGCTGTTGCGTTCCACGGCAAGGTCGTCCGCCCGCACGCCGCCGCAGGCGAGGCCGAACGCGAAACCCAGGCTCCACAAGACGAGGCGTGGTGTCATGGCCGCATGCTATCCGGCTCGCCGGGCCGCAGCGAGGCGGCATGAGCCGCGGACCAGACACCGCCGCCATCCACCGCGCCATCGAGGCGGTCTGGCGCATCGAGTCCGCGAAGATCATCGCCGCGCTCGCGCGCAAGGTGCGCGATGTGGGCCTGGCCGAAGAGCTGGCGCAGGACGCGCTGGTGACCGCGCTCGAGCAGTGGCCCGTCGACGGCGTGCCCGACAACCCCGCCGCCTGGCTCACGCAGGTGGCCAAGCACCGCGCCCTCGACCGCCTGCGCCACGTGCAGCTGGCCGAGCGCAAGGCGCCCGAGATCGGCCGCGAGCTCGACGCGCTGCACGCCATGGCGCAGGCCGACTTCGCGCAGGCGGTGGATGCGGCGCTCGACGACGACATCGGCGACGACCTGCTGCGCCTGGTGTTCACCGCCTGCCATCCCGTGCTCTCGACCGAGGCGCGCGTGGCGCTCACCCTGCGACTGATGGGCGGCCTCACGACCGACGAGATCGCGCGCGCCTTTCTCGTGCCCGAGGCCACCGTGGCGCAGCGCATCGTGCGCGCCAAGCGCACGCTGGCGGAGGCGCGCGTGCCCTTCGAGGTGCCGCGACGCCACGAGCTCGAAGCCCGGCTGGCCTCGGTGCTCGAGGTGCTCTACCTGATCTTCAACGAAGGCTACTCGGCCACCGCCGGCGACGACTGGATGCGCCCCGTGCTGTGCGACGAGGCGCTGCGCCTGGGCCGCATCGTGGCCGAGCTGGTGCCCGGCCAGGCCGAGGTGCACGGGCTGGTCGCGCTGATGGAAATCCAGGCCTCGCGCACCGCCGCGCGCGTGGGGGCCTCAGGCGAGCCGGTGCTGCTGCTCGACCAGAACCGCGCGCGCTGGGACCCGATGCTGATCCGCCGCGGCCTGGCGGCGCTGGCGCGCGCCGAAGCGCTGGGCGGCGCGCTCGGCCCTTATGCGCTGCAGGCCGCCATCGCCGCCTGCCACGCCCGCGCGCGCACCGCGGGCGAGACCGACTGGGCCCGCATTGCGGCGCTGTACGACGCGCTGGCCGTGCTGTCGCCGTCGCCCATCGTCGAGCTGAACCGCGCGGTCGCGCTGTCGATGGCCTTCGGGCCGGCGGCCGGGCTGGAGGTGGTCGATGCGCTGCAGGACGAGCCGGCGCTGAAGGGCTACCACCTGCTGCCGACCGTGCGCGGCGACCTGCTCTTCAAGCTGGGCCG
Source organism: Variovorax sp. GW822-FHT04E09 (assembly GCF_058800845.1). Lineage (NCBI taxonomy): Bacteria > Pseudomonadati > Pseudomonadota > Betaproteobacteria > Burkholderiales > Comamonadaceae > Variovorax > Variovorax sp. GW822-FHT04E09. The sequence goes on along the minus strand of NZ_JBXAMR010000003.1, from coordinate 412,578 downwards.
CCGCGACGAGGCGCGCCGGGAGTTCCAGCGCGCTGCCTCGCTCACGCGCAACACGCGCGAACAGGCGCTGCTGCGGGCGCGCGCCGAGGCCTGCGGCGACAAGCCTTAGCGGACGGGCGCGGACGTGCCCGCGGAGGGCGAGCCCGGCAACCCGAACTGGTGCCACGCGCGGCGCAGCTGCGTGTCCGAGCCGAAGCCCGACAGCTCGGCCGCCCGCGTCACGCTGGCGCCCGAGGCCAGCGCCAGTTGCGCGGCGGCCAGCCGCAGCCGGCGCAGATAGGCCAGCGGCGCCACGCCCGCGTGCTCGACGAACAGGCGCGTCAGGTGCCGCGCCGAGGTGTGGGCGACCTCGGCCATGCGCGGCACGCTCCAGTCGGCCTGCGGTTGCTCGCTGACCGCGTCCTGCACCCGGTGCAGCGCCGCGTGCAGGTGGTTGCGGTAGGCGAGAAAGGGCGACAGCTCCGGGTCGTGCGGGCCGCGCCGCAGCGCGACCACCATCGCCTGTGCCACCTGGGCCGCCAGCGCCTCGCCGCAGGTGTCGGCGATGCGGTGCAGCATCAGGTCGATGCCCGTCGTGACGCCCGCGCTGCTGTAGACCGGCGGGTCGATCACGAACACGCGGTTGCTCACCACCTCGCAGCGCGGCTCCACGGTGCGCAGCTCGTCCAGGTGATGGTGGTGCGTGGTGACGCGCCGCCCCGTGAGCGCGCCCGCGTGCGCCGCGAGCAGCGCGCCCGCGCAGACCGTGACCAGCTCGACGCCGCCGCGCGTGAAGCGCTGGCCGCGCAGCCAGTGCAGCAGGTCCTGCGCCTCGGGCGTGTCGGTCGCGATGGTGTCGCCCGGCAGGCCGACCAGCACCACCCAGCCCGGGCCGTCCCACTGCGTCGGCAATGGCGACAGCCCCGACAGCGCGACGCCGACCGAGCCCATGACGGTCGGCCGCGGCCCCGCGAATTCGATGACGAAGCGCTCGGGCTGGCCCGCCGCGCGCAGCCGCTGGTTGGCGATGCGCAGCGCCTCGGCCGGCCCGGCCCAGTCGAGCACCAGGCTGTCGGGCAGGAGCACGAAAACTACGCGGAGGGGTGCTCGTTGCGGGTCCATGTGTAGTCCATCTGGCGCGCCGTGCGCTCGGCCAGTTCGCGCCCGGCCAGGCGTTCGACCAGGTGCAGGCTCATGTCGATGCCCGCGCTGATGCCGGCCGAGCTGACGATGCGGCCGGTGTCGACCCAGCGCACGCCGTCGCGCACGTCGAGCTGCGGGAACTGCGCGCGCAGGTCGGCGAGGTCTTCCCAGTGCGTGGTGACCGCCTCGCGCGTCACGACGCCGCTTTGCGCCAGCAGGAAGACGCCGGTACAGACCGAGGCGACGAGCTGCGCGCCGGCCGCGCACCGGGCGATCCAGCGCAGGGTGTCGGGGCTCGCCATGGGCGCGTCGACCACGCCGCCGGGGACGACCAGCACGTCGGCGGTGGCGGCGGCATCGGCCAGCGTGTGGTCGGCGAGCAGCCGCAGGCCGGCGCGCGCCTGCACCGGTTCCCCGGCGCGGGTGTGGGCGACCGAGGCGACCTCGAACGGCGCGGGCGAACCCGGCTGCAGGCGCTGGTGGACGCGGGCAGCGGTGGTGAAGACCTCGAAGGGGCCGGCGAAATCGAGCGCCTCGACGCCGTCGTAGGCCAGGATGCGCACGCGCAGCGGGGTCATGCAGCGGCGCTTTCCGTGGCGCGTTCAAGTGCCTGCGCCACGCTGCAGACCGTGGCGAAGCGCCCGTCCAGCACGGTCGCGGTGCGCGCCTTGATGTCGGCGGCCGACAGCGGCCGGCCGTCGGGCTGCACCATGTCGAAGGTGAGGGTGGCGTCGGTCACATAGTCGACCTCCCAGCCCAGGTCCGAGGCGTGGCGCGTGGTGGTTTCGCAGCATTGCTCGGTGCGGATGCCGCTCACGATCAGGCGGCGGATGCCGTGCTGCGTGAGCCATACGTCCAGGCCGCTGTTGACCAGCGCGCTGTGGCGGTGCTTGGTGAAGGTGGCGGCGGCCTCGAAGGGCGCGAGGCCCTCGATCGGGCGCACGTGGCCCGATTCGAGCGCGAAGGGGTTGGCCGGCGATGGCGGCGCGTCGACGTGGAAGACGCGCACGACGGGCAGTCCGGCCGCCACGGCGCCGGCGATCAGCGCGTTCTGGGCCTCGAGGTAGGGCGCGAGCAGGGCGGCGTTCCAGTAGGGGCGGTGGCGGAACGATTCCTGGGCGTCGATCACAATCAGACAGGTGGTCATGGCGGCGGCGGGCAAGGCAAAGTGGATGATGCCGCCTATTCTTGGACGCCGCCAGCGCTTCGTCCGCGCCGATGCGGACCGGAACCGATCAGATCAGGACATTGCCTGGTCGCTAGACCAGGCCGCCCGCGTGCAGTTCTTTTTTCAGGTACGCGTAGTACAGCGGCGCGGCCACCAGCCCGGCGGGGCCGAACACCGCCTCGGCCACGAACATCACCGACAGCAGCTCCCAGACGCGCATCTGCGTGCGCGCGCCGACCACCTTGGCGTTGATCACGTACTCGGCCTTGTGGATCAGGATCAGGAAGGCCAGGCAGGCCGCGGCCGTGACCGGCGACACCGACAGCGCCACCAGCGTGATCACCGAGTTGCAGACCAGGTTGCCCACGATCGGCACCAGTCCGGCCACGAAGGTCAGCGTGATGAGCGCGGGCGTGTAGGGCAGCTCGAGGCCCCACAGCGGCATCAGGAACAGCAGGAAGATCGCGGTCAGCAGCGTGTTGAAGGCGGCGATCCAGAACTGCGCCGCCACGATCTGGCCGAAGGCCTCGCCGAAGGTGGTGATGCGCTGGAACATCTGCTGCGCCAGTGGCCGGCGCTGGGCCGGCGGCGGTGCCACGGCGGCCAGCGCGCCGATGATCAGGCCCACGTAGGCGAACAGCAGCCCGCCCAGCCAGGCGCGCCCGGCCATGGCGAGCGAGCCGGCCTGCGTGCGCAGGTAGTTGGCGACGATGCGCTGCACCTCGGCCGCGCCCTCGGGCAGGTAGACGGCGATGTCGGGCGGCAGCTTGGAGCGCAGTTCGAGCACCGTGCGGGCCGTGTAGTCGAGCAGTTCGCGGTACTGGTCGGGCGCATCGAGCACGTACTCGCGCGCCTGGGAGAACCCCAGCGTGACCAGGCCGATCGGGCCCAGCAGCACCAGCGTGACCGCCACCACCCGGGCCAGGCTGTCGGCGCCGGAACGCAGGGGCTTCAGGCGCGACAGCCAGCCGCCCAGCAGCCGGGCGAACCAGCGTGCGACCAGGAAGCCGATGCACACGCACAGCAGCCCCGGCAGCAGGTGCTGCCACATCACGAGCATCAGCCCCGCGAGCATCAGCAGGTAGCTGGCCAGTACCACGTGGCGGGAGGCGGCGGCCGGGGGCGGGGCGGCGAGGGTGGCGTCGGGCAGCGGCGTGGCCATCCGGGGAGCGGGGCGTGCGGTGAGAAAAAGAAAGAAGAACGGGCGCGCGATCAGGCGACGACCACGGCCGCGCCGTTGCCGCGCTCGGCGATTACGCCGATCTCGTGCACCGACTCACCGGCAGCGCGCAGCGTGGCGGCGCAGGCGGCGGCTTCGGCTGCATCGATCACCACGACCATGCCGATGCCGTTGTTGAAGGTGCGGTTCATCTCGATGTCGTCGATGCCGGCCACCTTCTGCAGCCAGGCGAAGAGCTCGGTCTGGGGCCAGCTGCCCTTCTTCAGGTGGGCGGCGGTGCCTTCGGGCAGCACGCGCGGGATGTTCTCGAGCAGGCCGCCGCCGGTGATGTGGGCCAGCGCCTTGATCGGGTGCTTGCCCAGCGCTTCGAGCACGGGCTTCACGTACAGGTGGGTGGGTTCCATCACGGCTTCGCGGAAGGGCTTGCCGTCGAGGGTGGCGGGCAGGTCGGCGCCGGCGCGCTCGATCACCTTGCGCACGAGGCTGAAACCGTTGGAATGCACGCCGGCCGAGGCCAGGCCCAGCACCACGTCGCCGGGCTTGACGTTCTGGCCGGTGAGGATCTTGGACTTTTCGACCGCGCCGACCGCAAAACCGGCCAGGTCGTACTCGCCGGCCGGGTACATGCCGGGCATTTCGGCGGTTTCGCCGCCAATGAGGGCACAACCCGAGATTTCGCAGCCGCGGGCGATGCCGCCGACCACGGCCGCGGCCGTGTCCACGTCGAGCTTGCCGCAGGCGAAATAGTCGAGGAAGAACAGGGGCTCGGCGCCCTGCACCAGCACGTCGTTGACGCTCATGGCCACGAGGTCGATGCCGACCGTGTCGTGCATGTTCCATTCGAAGGCCAGCTTGAGCTTGGTGCCCACGCCGTCGGTGCCGCTCACCAGCACCGGTTCCTTGTAGCGCTTGGGCACTTCGAACAGGGCGCCGAAGCCGCCGATGCCGGCGAGCACGCCTTCGCGCATGGTTTTCTTCGCCAGCGGCTTGATGCGGTCGACCAGGGCGTCGCCTGCGTCGATATCGACACCGGCGTCCTTGTAGTTGAGCGGGGTGGGCGTGGAGGAGGTCATGGGCGGGCGGTGTCGAGAAGAAGGAGCGAAAAGGTTCGCGAAGCGGCGAGGAAGGGCGGGCAGGGGAGGCGCCGGCGACCGAGGCGGCCGGGCCGATAGAATTCCTCACGATTTTAAGGGCCCTCCGGGCCCCCTCCATGAACCTTCCCGGGATGAAACAGCTCGCGCTCGATATCGGCATTGCGACGGGCCCCAGCTTCGACGCCTTTTTTGCCGGCCCCAACGAGGCGGCGCTGCGACACCTGCAAGTGTGGGTCGGCGGCGCCGATGGCAGCCCCGCGCTGCACTCGCCGGTGCCGACCTACCTCTGGGGCGACAGCGGCAGTGGCAAGACCCACCTGCTCGAATCCGTGCGTGTCGCACTGGCCGAGCAGGGCGCCAGCGTGGGCTGGCTGCACGCCGGCCTGCTGGAGCCGCCCGAGTTCGACGAGCGCTGGGGCGCCGTCCTGCTCGACGACGTCCACCTCTACACCGCGGTGCAGCAGCACGCGGCCTTCAACTGGTTCGTCAACGCCCAGACCCTGCAGCGCGGCGTGGTCGCCGCCGGCGCCTTGCCGCCGGCCGACCTGCCGCTGCGCGAAGACCTGCGCACCCGCCTCGGCTGGGGCCATGTGTTCCACATGCAGGTGCTGAGTGAAAGCGAACGCCGCGCGGTGCTGCGCCAGGCGGCCGACGCGCGCGGCGTGATGCTGTCCGACGACGTGCTCGACTTCATGCTGCACCGCTTCAGCCGTGACCTGGGCAGCCTGATGGAGCTGCTGTCGCAGCTGGACGGCTACGCCCTGCAGACCCAACGCGCGATCACCATTCCGCTGATCCGCTCCATGCTCGAAAACGAATAGACAGATAAGAAGAAGCGCCTGCTCCTCCTCGAAAAACAACCAATGATCAAGAAATTCATCGACAAGCTGCTCGGCAAGTCCGCCGGCGGCACGCAGGGCAAGAGCCGCTTCGGCAAGCGCCAGGAGGTGCCGGCAGAGGTTCACAAGATCGATCCCGCCCTGGTCGACGAACGCGCGAAGAACGTGGTCACCACGCTGCAGCAGGCCGGCTACGAGGCCTACGTGGTGGGCGGCGCGGTGCGCGACCTGCTGCTGGGCCTGCGGCCGAAAGATTTCGACGTGGCCACCAACGCCACGCCCGAGCAGGTCAAGTCGCTGTTCCGCCGCGCCTTCATCATCGGTCGGCGCTTTCGCATCGTGCACGTGGTGTACGGCCGCGGCCGCGAGCACGAGGTGATCGAGGTCTCGACCTTCCGCGCCTACATGGACAGCGCCGCCGCCGAGCAGGTGGCCGGCAACGAGCGCACCAGCAAGGGCGAACTGGCGAGCATGAAGCACGCCGTGGACGCCAGCGGCCGGGTGCTGCGCGACAACGTCTGGGGCCCGCAGGAAGAAGACGCGGCGCGCCGCGACTTCACCGTCAACGCCATGTACTACGACCCGGCCAACCAGGTCGTGGTCGACTATCACAACGGCATCAAGGACGCCCAGAAGCTCACGCTGCGCATGATCGGTGACCCGGTCACGCGCTACCGCGAAGACCCGGTTCGCATCATTCGCGCCATCCGCTTCTCGGCCAAGCTCGCCGCGCTCGGTTTCAAGATGGAAGCCAAGACCGCCGCGCCGCTCATCGAATCGAGCAAGCTGCTGGCCGACGTGCCGCAAAGCCGCATGTTCGACGAGATGCTCAAGCTGTTGCAGACCGGCCATGCCATCGCCACGGTCGAGCAGCTGCGCAAGCTGGGGCTCGCCACCGGCATCTACCCGTTGCTCGACGTGGTGGTGGAGCGCGCCGACCAGCCCTTCGTGAAGGCCGCCCTGCAGGACACCGACCGCCGCGTCGGCGAAGGCAAGCCCGTGGCGCCCAGCTTCCTCTTGGCCTGCGTGCTGTGGGCCGACGTGCGCGACGGCTGGGCCCAGCGCCAGGAAGGCCGCCACGGCCAGCGCCCGCAGCCGCCGTTCCCGGCGCTGCAGGACGCGATCGACGACGTGTTCAATTCGCGCATCGGCGACGTGTCGGGCCGCGGCAAGCTGGCCGCCGACATGCGCGAGATCTGGATGATGCAGCCGCGCTTCGACAAGCGCACCGGCTCCACGCCGTACAGCCTGGTCGAGCAGGCGCGCTTCCGCGCCGCCTTCGACTTCATGCGCCTGCGCGCCGACGTGGGCGAAGTCGGCGAGGCCATCGCCGAGTGGTGGCAAGAGTTCAGCACCGCCGACGACCTGCGCCGCCAGGACCTGCTCGAACAGGTCCGCGAAGAACAGAAGGTGCGCCAGCGCGTGCGCCTGCGCGACCCGGCCGCTGCGCCCAAGCCGCGCAGCGAGCAGCCGGCGCGCCAGAAACAGGCCGCGACCGAATCGGACGACGGCGACGGACCCGACATCGAGGCCGACGCCGTGCCGCCGGACGGCGAAGCCGCCGCGCCGCGCAAGCGCAAGCGCCGGCGCAAGCCGCGCCCCGTGGGCGGCGGTAGCGGTGGTGGTGGCAGCGAGGGCGGCGGGAGCGCCGCAGGCGAATGAGCGCGCCCGACCGGCCGAAGGACGGCAAGAAGAGCCCCCCGGCTGCCAAGGCCGCCAAGGGGGGCAAGCCCGCGCCGCGCGCCGCAGGCAAGCCGCCATCGGCAGGCAGCAAGAGCGGCCCGCCCGCACGCCGCGCACCGACGAGTCGTCCACGCGGTCCGCGCGAGGACTACCCGACCGTGCAGGCCTTCGTCGCCATCGGCGCCAACCTGGGCGATGCCGAGGCGACCGTGAAGGAGGCCATGGCCGCCATCGGCGCGCTGCAGCGCACCCAGGTCACGGCCCGCTCGTCGCTCTACCGCAGTGCGCCGGTCGAGGCCGAAGGCCCCGATTTCATCAACGCCGTGGTGGCCGTGCGCACCGGGCTGGACGCGGAGCAGCTGCTCATCGCGCTGCAGCGCCTGGAAACGCTGGCCGGCCGTGAGCGGCCCTTTCCCAATGCGCCGCGCACGCTCGATCTCGATCTGCTGATGCACGGCAACTCGGTGATCGAGAGCCCCACGCTGACCCTGCCGCATCCGCGCATGCGCGAGCGCGCCTTCGTGCTCAAGCCGCTGGCCGAGATCGCGCCCGACAAGGTGCCGCGCGCCGCGCTGGCACGCGTGACCGGCCAGGTCATCCAGAAAATCCGCTGACTCTTGGGGCGGCCGGCATGCGGCTGTCCCTGCCCGATTTCGCCGGCGTTGCACGCGTGCGTGCGGCTGGTCGTGGCACGGCGGCTGCCGGCCTGATCGGGCCTGTCGCGCCGGGGCCCGAAGGTCGGCCCGACCGGTCGTTCCGGTCGCGCCCGTTAAACTCGGGAAGTTTTCACGAAGGCGTCATGAAATTGTGATTGGCGCGTCCCAGGAGTTTTTTCCATGTTCGGCAAGCTGCTGCCCCGAGAGGGCAATTTTTTTGAAATGTTCAACCAGCATGCCGAGCGCATCGTGGAGGCGGCGCGTGCTTTCGAGCAGCTCGTCACCCACTATGCGGACGTGCACCTGCGCGAACAGTACAACCGCGACGTCGACAACGCCGAGCGCGCCGCGGACCGCGTGACGCACGACGTCAACCGCCTGATCCACAAGACCTTCATCACGCCCATCGACCGCGAGCAGATCCACAAGCTCATCAACACGATGGACGACGTGGCCGACCTGATCCAGGATTCGGCCGAGACCATGGCGCTGTACGACGTGCGCCACATGACCGACGAGATCGTGCGCCTCACGGCCCTGAGCGTGAAGTGCTGCGACCGCCTCAAGGACGCCGTGAAGTACCTCGGCAAGATCGCCGACCCGGCCGTGGCCGAGGCCACGCTCAAGACCTGCGAGGAAATCGACCGCCTCGAATCCGACGCCGACCGCGTGATGCGCAGCGCCATGAGCAAGCTGTTCCGCGAAGAGCCGGACGTGCGCGAGGTCATCAAGCTCAAGGCGATCTACGAGCTGCTCGAGACGATCACCGACAAGTGCGAGGACGTGGCCAACGTGATCGAGGGCATCGTCCTCGAGAATTCCTGAAAACGGGTAGCAGCCGATGACAACGGTGCAGGTCGCCCTCTGGGTGGTGGTGGTGCTGGTCGCGCTCGCGATCCTGTTCGACTTCATGAACGGCTTCCACGATGCCGCCAATTCGATCGCGACGGTGGTGTCCACCGGCGTGCTCAAGCCGGGGCAGGCCGTGGTGTTCGCGGCTTTCTTCAACCTGATCGCGATCTTCGTCTTCCACCTGAGCGTGGCGGCGACCGTGGGCAAGGGCATCGCCCAGCCCGGCGTGGTCGACGTGCACGTGGTGTTCGGGGCGCTCATCGGCGCGATCAGCTGGAACCTCGTCACCTGGTACTACGGCATCCCGAGCAGCTCGTCGCACGCGCTGATCGGCGGCATCGTGGGCGCGGTGATCGCCAAGACCGGCACCAGCGGCCTCGTGGCTTCCGGCATCTGGAAGACCGTGGCCTTCATCTTCGTGTCGCCGCTGCTGGGCTTCCTGCTGGGCTCGCTGATGATGATCGTGGTGGCCTGGGGCTTCCGGCGTGCCACGCCCTCTCGGGTGGACCGGTGGTTCCGGCGATTGCAGCTGGTCTCGGCCGGCGCCTACAGCCTGGGCCACGGCGGCAACGACGCGCAGAAGACCATCGGCATCATCTGGATGCTGCTGATCGCCACCGGCTACGCCTCGGCCAGCGACGCGGTGCCGCCGACCTGGGTCATCGTGAGCTGCTACGCGGCCATTGCGCTGGGCACCATGTTTGGCGGCTGGCGCATCGTGAAGACCATGGGCCAGAAGATCACCAAGCTCAAGCCCGTGGGCGGCTTCTGCGCCGAGACCGGCGGGGCGCTGACCCTGTTCCTGGCCACCGCGCTGGGCATTCCGGTGTCGACCACGCACACCATCACGGGCGCCATCGTCGGCGTCGGTGCCACGCAGCGCGCCAGCGCGGTGCGCTGGGGCGTGGCGGGGAACATCGTCTGGGCCTGGGTCCTGACCATTCCCGCCTCGGCCTTCGTCGCGGCGATGGCTTACTGGTTCAGTTGGCAGATTTTCTGAAGCACTGAAGCGTCGGCGCCTCGTTCGCAGAGGTCGCCGCGCCCGATCCGGCTACTGTGAGATTTTTCGGCCTTCTTCGATCTGGTGTTCGAAGTAGTGCTGGAAGCTGTACACGATGCTCGCCATCAGGATCGAGCTCCCGAAGAACAAAGACGCGACCACGGCGCCGATCGTGAGCCAGTTGGTCTGGCCCGGCGCGGCGTCGGGCGCTGCGCCGGCGTTGAAGCGGGCATTCCATTTTTCGGGCGTCATCAGGCCGTAGATGATCGCCATCAACGCGCAGCCCGCGATCGTGAAGCCGAGCAGCGGGATCAGCGCCCAGCTCACGCCGTCGTCCACGCCGTACATGCGCAAGCGTTCGATGCCGTAGATGCCCAGCGCCGTGGGAATGGGCAGCAGCCAGCCGAGCCAGTCGCCCATGCCGCGCAGGTAGAAGCGGTGCAGGCCGAGCGGGCCGCCGAGGAAGGAGAGCCAGGCGGCCACGGTCTTGCTTTTCATCTTTTTCATCATTCGGGTTTGGTGCGGCTGCCTTCGCCGAGTACTTTTTCCATCAGGACCACGTCGCGCCAGGCGTCGAATTTCCAGCCGCAGTCCTTCAGCACGCCCACGTGCGTGAAGCCCTGGCTGCGGTGCACGCCGACCGAGCCGGCGTTGGCCGAATCGCCGATCACCGCGATCAGCTTGCGCACGCCGGCCGCTTCGGCCGCCTGCGAGAGCGCCGCCAGCAGCTGCGCGCCCACGCCCTTGCCGCGCGCGGCCTCGGACATGTAGATCGAGTCTTCGGCCGAAAACCGGTAGGCCGGGCGGGGCTTGAACCAGTTGCAGTAGGCAAAACCCAACACTTCGCCGTTTTCTTCGGCCACGAGGTAGGGCAGGTTCTTGCCCAGCACGTCGGCGCGCCGGGCGGCCATGTCGGCCTCGGACGGGGGCTCGGTTTCGAAGGTGCCGGTGCCGTGCAGCACGTGGTGGGCGTAGATGGCCGTGATGGCTGCGATGTCTTCGTCGCGGCTGGGGCGGAGGGTGAGGGTCATGCGGGTGAGGGCGGCGGCGCGGGGCCGGAATTCGGAGAAAAACCCGGGTCGGGCTATAATCGTGGGCTTTTCAGCGTGCGCTGGCCGGGTGGCCATGTCGCGTGTCTCGACGCTGGAAGAACATCGTGAGCGGGCCTCTTTCTATTTGAACTGGCTCGCTGACCACCCAAGGATAAATCATGGTCGTCATTCGACTCTCCCGCGGCGGCTCCAAAGGCCGTCCGTTCTTCAACATCGTCGTGTCGGACAAGCGCGTTCGCCGCGATGGCCGCTTCATCGAGCGCCTGGGTTTCTACAACCCGACCGCCAAGGAAAACGAAGAAAGCATCCGCATCGCACAGGACCGCCTCGCGTACTGGAAGAGCGTCGGTGCCCAGGCTTCGCCCACGGTGCTGCGCCTGATCAAGCAAGCCGCTGCCGCGGCCCCCAAGGCGGCCGCCTAAGCCGCCCGCACGGCGATGCTGCCCACACTCGAAGCCGCCGAACTGCCGGCGGATGCGATCGAGGTCGGACGCATCGCCGATGCCTGGGGCATCAAGGGCTGGTTCAAGGTCCTGCCCCACAGCGCCCAGCCCGAGGCGCTTTTTTCTTCCAAGCGCTGGTTCCTGCAGGCTCCCGGAGCCTCCACGCCCGCCGCTTTCCGGCTCGCGGTCCGCGAAGCCAAAGAACATTCCGACTGCATCGTCGCCTCGTCCGAGGATGTGCCTGACCGCAATGCGGCCGAGGCCCTGCGCGGCGCGCGCGTGTTCGTGCCGCGCTCGAGCTTCCCGACCGCCGGCGACGACGAGTACTACTGGGTCGACCTGATCGGCCTGTCGGTCGTCAACCGCGAAGGCGTCGTGCTCGGCACGGTGCGCGAACTGCTGGCCACCGGCCCGCAGACCACGCTGGTGCTGACGGCCGAAGAAGACGGCAAGACCATCGAGCGCATGGTGCCGTTCGTCTCGGTCTTCGTCGACAAGGTCGACCTGCCCGGCCGCCTCATCACGGTCGACTGGCAACCCGATTTCTGACCCGGGCCGCGCGCGCATGCGCTTCGACGTCCTCACGCTCTTTCCCGAACTGTTCGCGCCCTTCATGGCCAGCGGCGTGACGCGCCGCGCCTACGAATCGAAGCAGGTCGAGGTCGTGCTGTGGAATCCGCGCGATTTCGCCCAGGGCAACTACAAGCGCGTGGACGACCGGCCGTTCGGCGGCGGGCCCGGCATGGTGATGATGGCCGAGCCCCTGGTGGCCTGCCTCGATGCCGCGCTGGCGGCCCGTGGCGCACCGGCGCCGGTGGTGCTGTTCTCTCCCATCGGCGAGGCGCTGCGCCACGAGGCCGTCGAGCACTGGTCGGCGAGCGAGGGTGCGGTGCTGGTCTGCGGACGCTACGAAGGCATCGACCAGCGCTTCATCGACGCGCGCGTCACGCACCAGGTCAGCCTCGGCGACTTCGTGCTGTCGGGCGGCGAGATTGCGGCGATGGCGCTGCTCGACGCCGTGGCCCGCCTGCAGCCCGGCGTGCTGGGCGACGAGGCCAGCCATGTGCAGGACAGCTTCAACCCGGCGCTCGACGGTCTGCTCGACTGCCCGCACTACACCCGGCCCGAGCAGTGGAACGGGCAGGGTGTTCCGGCGCCGCTGCTCTCGGGCCACCATGCGCAGATCGAGCGCTGGCGGCGCGACCAGCGCCTGGCCATCACGGCCGCGCGGCGCCCCGAGCTGATCGATGCCGCACGGGCGGCAGGCAAGCTCAACAAGGCCGATGAGGCCGCGCTGAAAAAAAAGCTATAATCCGCGGTTCCCCGATCCTCTGTCCGGCCGCGCCCGGTTTTCTGGCGGTTCTTCCGCCAAAGCCCACGGCGCCTTTAGTGCAGCCCGAAACGATCGATATCCAGGAAATCATGAACCTCATCCAGACCCTCGAGCAGGAAGAAATTTCCCGTCTCGGCAAGACCATCCCCGATTTCATGCCCGGTGACACGGTCATCGTCAGCGTGAACGTCGTCGAAGGCAGCCGCAAGCGCGTGCAGGCCTACGAAGGCGTCGTGATCGCCAAGCGCAACCGTGGCCTCAACAGCGGCTTCACCGTGCGCAAGATCTCCAGCGGCGAAGGCGTGGAGCGTACGTTCCAGACCTACAGCCCGCTGATCGCCGGCATCGAAGTCAAGCGCCGCGGCGACGTGCGCCGTGCCAAGCTGTACTACCTGCGCGAGCGCAGCGGTCGTTCGGCACGCATCAAGGAAAAGCTGCCGGGCAAGTCGCAGAAGGCTGCGTCGGCCGCTTAATCAGCCGCCGTCCTTTCTGCTCAAAAAGCCGCCGCTCTGGCGGCTTTTTGCGTTGGCGCTGCGCTTCAAGACAGTTTTCCATTTTTACGCTCTACTCCTTTCATCTCGCCACAGGCCGCATCCTCTCTTGACCTCCTCCACTTCCGCCCCCACGTCCTCCGCCGTCGTCGAACCCGTCAATGCCGTGGTGCCGCCCGCGTTGCTGCAGATCGACCCGCGCCAGGCGCCCTTCGTGGACGGAAGCGATGGTCTGCCGGCGGTGGCGCCGGCGCAGCTGACGGCAACGGCCCTGCGCGCGCGCTTTGCCTCGCCGCCCGTGTGGACGCCCGAGCTGCGCCGCGAGCCCCGCATGACCGACCGCGTGCCCGCCCAGGCCGCCGTGCTGGTGCCGATCGTGCAGCGACCGCAAGGCGCGACCGTGCTGCTCACCGAGCGCACCACGCACCTGTCGACCCATTCGGGCCAAGTGGCCTTTCCCGGCGGGCGCGTCGATCCTGAAGACGCCAACATCCAGGCCGCCGCGCTGCGCGAAGCCTGGGAAGAGGTGGGCCTGTCGGCGCAGTTCATCGAAGTGCTCGGCACCTTGCCGACCTACACGACCGTCACGTCCTTCGTCGTGACCCCGGTGGTCGCGCTGGTGCAGCCCGACTTCGTGCTGGACATCAATCCGTTCGAAGTGGCCGAGGCCTTCGAGGTGCCGCTGGCCTGGCTGATGGACCCGGCCAACCACCGCCGCCACGCGGTCAGCGCCACCGATGGGGTCCGACGCGAGTGGTACTCGATGCCGTACGTCGATGGCCCGCACGAGCGCTTCGTCTGGGGCGCCACCGCGGGCATGCTGCGCAACCTCTACCGTTTCCTCGCCGCCTGAGCCGGATCGGGCGCCACCTGGGGTCAAAACCTTCAGGTGCTCTCGCTATCATCGAAGGATGAGCTTCTTTGCCATCCTGTGCGCGTTGCTGATCGAGCAGGTGCGGCCGCTGGGCCCGCACAACCCCGTGTACGGCGGCGTCCTGGCGTGGACGCGCTGGACCAGCCGCAACTTCGATGCGGGCAAGCCGCACCACGGATGGATCGCCTGGGGGCTCGCGGTGTTCGTGCCCACGCTGCTGTCGCTGGGCGTGCACTGGCTGCTGGTGCTCACGCTGGGCCTGCCGTTCGCCGTGCTGTGGAGCGTCGCGGTGCTCTACATGACGCTGGGCTTTCGCCAGTTCAGCCACCATTTCACCGACATCCGCGATGCGCTCGACGAGGGCGACGAGCCGCTCGCGCGCTCGCTGCTGGCGCACTGGCAGGGCGTCGATGCCGCCGAGCTGCCGCGCAGCGAAATCGTGCGCCATGTGATCGAGCATTCGGTCATTGCGGCGCACCGGCATGTCTTCGGCGTGCTGGCCTGGTTCTCGGTGCTTGCGGCTCTCGGCCTGGGGCCGGCGGGCGCGGTGTTCTATCGCATGAGCGAGTTCGTCGCGCGCTACTGGGCCCACAAGAACGGCGCGCCGGTGCAGCCCTCGAGCGTGGCGGTGCAGGACGCGGCCGAGCGTGCCTGGCATGCCGTCGACTGGCTGCCCGCGCGCATCACGGCGCTCGGCTTCGCCGTGGTCGGCAGCTTCGAAGAGGCCATCGATTGCTGGCGCAACGACGCGCGGCGCTTCCCCAACGAGAACGACGGCGTGATCCTCGCGGCCACGTCCGGCGCGGTGAACGTGCGCCTGGGTGGCGGCTCGCTGAGCCCGATCCCGGTGGCCGATCCGCTGCCGCGCGCGCAGGCCGGCGAGTCGCCAAGCGTCGGCCGGCGCCTGGACAGTGGCAGCACGCCGGGGCGCGAGCCCGAGCCCGGCCACCTGCGCAGCGTGGTCGGCCTGGTCTGGCGCTCGGTCGTGATGTGGATGGTGCTGCTGGCCTTGCTCACGCTCGCGCGCTTGCTCGGCTGACCCCATGACCACTCCGCCCTTCTGGAGCCCGCGCATCGGCGCGCTCGAGCCTTACGTGCCCGGCGAGCAGCCGCGCATCGCCAACCTCGTCAAGCTCAACACCAACGAGAATCCGTACCCGCCGTCGCCGGAGGCCATCGCGGCGATCCAGCGCGCGGCCGCCGACGGGTTGGAGCGCTACCCCGACCCCACGTCGCTCGCGCTGCGCGAAGCTGTGGCGCGCCGCCACGGGCTGCAGATCGGTGAGGTGTTCGCGGGCAACGGCTCGGACGAAGTGCTCGCGCACGCGTTCTTCGCCTTCTTCCAGCAGGCGCAGCCGCTGCTGATGCCCGACGTGAGCTACAGCTTCTACAAGGTCTATGCCCAGCTCTACGGCATCGCCTGCGAGCAGCTGCCGGTCGACGACGGCCTGCGCATCGACATCGATGCGTTCGCGACGCGCGCCCGCCAGGGCTGCGGTGGCATCGTCATTGCCAACCCGAACGCGCCGACCGGCATCGGCCAGCCGCTGGCGCGCATCGAGCAGCTGCTGGCGGCGTGCCCGGATCGCGTCGTGCTGGTCGACGAGGCGTATGTCGATTTCGGCGGCGAGAGCGCGCTGTCGCTGATCGGTCGGTATCCGAACCTGCTCGTGGTGCAGACGCTGTCCAAGTCGCGCTCGCTGGCCGGCCTGCGCGTCGGTTTCGCCTGCGGGCAGGCGCACCTGATCGACGCGCTCGTGCGGGTCAAGGACAGCTTCAATTCGTACCCGATCGACCGGCTGGCCTCGGCCGGCGCCGTGGCTTCGCTGGATGATGAGGCGTGGTTCCGCAAGACATGCGACCAGGTCGTCGACACGCGCGAAGGCCTGACTCTGCAGCTCGAGGACCTGGGCTTCGAGGTGCTGCCGTCGCAGGCCAACTTCGTGTTCGCGCGCCACCCGCAGCGCGATGCGGCCGAGCTGGCCGCCTTGCTGCGCGAGCGTGCGGTGCTGGTGCGGCATTTCAAGCAGCCGCGCATCGCGCAGTACCTGCGCATCAGCATCGGCACGCGGGACCAGTGCAGCGCGCTCGTGCAGTGCCTGCAGGACATCCTGGCCTGACACCCCGAGGCAAGCCCATGTCGACCCTTCACGCCGATCCGCGCGCCGTGGCCTGCGCATCGTTCTGGCAAGCCTTGAGCGACAGGCTCGAGAGCCTGCATGCCTTGTCGGGCCCCGCGCTGGTGGAGGCGCTGAACGCGCTGCTGCAGCCCTTCTTTCCGAACCTGGCCGCCGAAGTGCAGGGCGACCCGCCGGCTTTCACGCTCGTGCTGACGGCACACGGCGCCGAAGCCGATTTCGAAGACCTCATGGCGCTGGTGCGCAGCGCGCCCGCGTTGCCCCAGGTCGAGGTGGAGGCCTTCCGGCAGCGCATGCGCGAAGGTTTCAGCATGCGCATGAACGACTTCGAACTTGCTTGCTCGGACGTTCTCGTGAAGCACGAGCCCTACAGGGGGCGGGTGGCGCTGGAGATCGGCTTTGCCAAGCCCATTCCGATGGACATGCAGGACCACGCGCGCCACATGAGTCTGATCATGCTCGACCACATCCTGGGCGAGTACGACTTCGCCGTGAAGGTCGGGCCGGTCGATCACGTCGAGGCGGATGCGCAAGCGGATTTCGATGGCGTGCCGCTCGACGGCTTCGTGCCTCTGTTCGACGCATGCTGGCGCGAGGATCTGGGCCACACCGGCGTGTTTCCCGCAGGCGAGCATGGCTGGTCCGGCCTGACGGCCACGCGCACCGCCGAGGACGGCAGTGAGGTCGAGGCGGTCGTGATGCGAAACGACGCCGCGAATGCGCTGCTCGGGCGTGCCGACCTGGGGCATCGGCTCTCGGCCGCCGTTCCCGTCGAATCGGGCGAAGAACTGGGCGAAGCCCGTGTCTACGAAGACCGGCTGACCGCACTGCTGCAGACGCACGGCGAAGGCTGCTGCACGCACATCGTGCTGGAGGCGGGCGTTCGCACGGTGCACTTCCATGTGGCCGATCCGCAGGCGGCCATTGCGCATGCGCAATCGGTTCAGGAAGCGCTGGAGTTGCCGGTGGCGCTCGACCTGGCCTTCGACCCGACCTGGAAGTCGTACCGCATCTGGCTGGCCTGAGCGCGGCCGGGCCCCCGGTGCGGCGTCAGTAGCGCGTCTGGCTCAGCTCGGCGAACAGCTCGCCGTAGATCTTGTAGCGCGAGGCGCTGATCGGTCCGGGCTGCGTCGCCGTTTCGACGTTCAAGATCACGCCGCAGCCGGGTTCGTGCAGGTGGGTGCAGTTGTAGAACTTGCAGTCGCCCGTGTGCTCGGCGATGTCGGGCATGAGGCCGGCGAGCTGCATCGGCTCGATGTGGTTCAGGCCGAATTCCTGGAAGCCGGGCGAGTCGATGAGGCCGGTGGTGCGGGCCTCGTCGATCCAGTACCAGGTGGTGCTGGTGGTCGTGTGCTTGCCTGAATTGAGCGCTTGCGAAATCTCTTGCGTCAGCACGCTCGCGCCCGGCACCAGCAGGTTGGTGAGCGTGCTCTTGCCCGAGCCCGATGGGCCGAGTACCAGCGTCGACTTGCCCGCCAGCAGCTTCATCAGCGACGCGTAGTCCGTCTCGCCCGAGGCCTTGAGCGACAGCGGCAGCACGCCGTGGTGCATGCGGCGGTAGGGCGCCAGCTTGGCCCAGGCGCGCGCAAAGGGTTCGACGAGGTCGCTCTTGTTGAGCGCGATGATGGGCGTGATGCGCTCGGCCTCGGCCGCGATCAGTGCGCGTGCCAGCTGGTGTTCGGAAAACTCGGGCTCGGCCGCGATCAGGATCAGCACGTGGTCGAGGTTGGCCGCGAACGACTTGGTGCGGATCTCGTCCTGCCGGTAGAAGAGGTTGCGCCGCGGCAGCACCTCTTCGATGGTGCCTTCGTCTTCGGTGGCCTGCCAGCGCACGCGGTCGCCGACCACGGCCTGGCTCTTCTTGCCGCGCGGGTGGCAGATCAGCCGCTCGCCCGTGGGCGTCTCGACGAGGCAGTGACGCCCGTGGCTGGCGACAACGAGGCCGTCGTGGTGCGCCTTCCCCGTGTTGTGCGCAGCGGGGGTGAAGGCGGCGCGGCCCGGCTTAGCCACAGGCGCGTGTCCTCATGCGGCGGGGCTCGCAACCAGCGCGTCGGCCTGCCGAGCGCAGTCGAAATCGGTGATCGACAGACCGTTCACGTCGTGCGTGTTGAAGCGCACCACGCAGCGGTTGTAGTGCACCGACAGGTCGGGGTGATGGTCCTGCGTGTGAGCCACCATCGCCAGCGCATTCACGAAGGCGATGGTCTCGAAGTAGCTCGCGAAGGTGAAGGTCTTCTCGATCGCGACATCGGCACCGTCGCCGGTGAGCTTCCAGCCGTCGAGCTGGGCCAGGCCCGAGACGATCTCGGTGGCGCTCAGGGCCTTGCGGGGCGGGAGGTTCTTCCAGTCCTTGGGTTTGAACATGCTGCTCATGAGGGGCTTCGCTGAAAAGGTGGGTCGAGGGTCACGCCGCGGCCATGCGCGCAAGGCGCTCGGAGGCGGGCGGGTGGGAGTAGTAGAACTTGACGAACACCGGGTCGGGCGTGAGCGTCGAAGCGTTGTCCTGGTAGAGCTTGAGCAGGGCGGCCGACAGGTCGGCGCCGCTGGTCTGCGCCACGGCGTAGGCGTCGGCCTCGAACTCGTGCTTGCGCGACAGGCGCGCCGGCAGCGGGGCGACGAAGAAGCTGAACACCGGCACGGCCAGCATGAACAGCAGCAGCGCCAGCGCGTTGTTGGGCGCGGCCGGCGACAGGTTGGGCTGCACGCCCAGGCCGGCATAGAACCAGACCTGGGTCGACACCCAGCCCAGGAGCGCGAAGCCGGCCAAGCTCAGCGCGAACATCGCGACCAGCCGCTTCACGATGTGGCGGTGCTTGAAGTGGCCGAGCTCGTGCGCGAGCACGGCCTCGACTTCGCCGGCGTTGAGCTGGCGCAGCAGCGTGTCGTAGAACACCACGCGCTTGCTGGCGCCGAAGCCCGTGAAGTAGGCGTTGGCGTGCGCGCTGCGCGTGCTGCCATCCATCACGAACAGGCCCTTGGCCGCGAAGCCGCAGCGCTTCATGAGCGCCGTGACGCGCGCCTTGAGCGTCGGGTCGTCCAGCGGCTTGAACTTGTTGAACAGCGGCGCGATGAAGGTCGGGTAGATCAGCATCAGCAGCAGGTTGAAGCCCATCCACGCACCCCAGGCCCAGAGCCACCAGAGCGTGCCGGCCGCGCCCATGAGCCACAGGATGAGTGCCGCGATCGGCAGCCCGATCAGCGCGCCGAGCAGCGTCGACTTGACGGTGTCGGTGAGCCAGAGCTTCCAGGTCATCTTGTTGAAGCCGAAGCGCTCCTCGAGCCGGAAGGTCTGCCACAGCGTGAACGGCAGCTCCAGCAGGCCGCCGATGAGCGCAAAGGCCGCCAGCAGCGCCAGTTGCTGCACCATGCCGCCGCCCAGCCACACCAGCAGCAGCTTGTTCAGCAGGTCGAGCCCGCCGAGCAGCGTCCAGCCCAGCAGCAGGGCCGCGCCCCAGGCCATTTCGACGAGCCCGAAGCGTGCCTTGGCGATGGTGTAGTCGGCCGCCTTTTGGTGCGCGGCGAGCGTGATGGTCTGCGCAAAAGCTTCCGGCACGGCGCCGCGGTGGCGCGCCACGTGGCGCACCTGGCGGGTGGCCAGCCAGAACTTCACGAGCAGGCCCGCCACGAGCGCCGCCGCGAAGGCAAGGGTGAAGATGAGCGAATAAGACATCATGAAGCGGCGAGTTTAGTCCCCGGTATATCGGGGTGCAGGCCTTCGACGACAATCCTGCGATGCCCGAATCCCTTGACCCGACGCCCCCCGCAGCCGCCCCCACCCTGAAGAAAAGCGACCAGAACCTGGTCTGGCTGGACTGCGAAATGAGCGGCCTCGACCCCGAGAAAGAGCGCCTGCTCGAGATCGCCGTGGTCGTCACCGGCCCCGACCTCACGCCCCGCATCGACGGCCCCGTGCTCGTTATCCACCAGAGCGACGCCGTGCTCGACGCCATGGACGCCTGGAACAAGGGCACCCACGGCCGCAGCGGCCTGATCGACAAGGTCAAGGCCTCCACGCTCGACGAAGCCGCGGCCGAGCAGCAGCTGCTCGAATTCATCGCCAAGTACATCCCCAGGAGCGGCTCGCCCATGTGCGGCAACACCATCGGGCAGGACCGGCGCTTCCTGGTCAAGTTCATGCCCAAGCTCGAGGCGTACTTCCACTACCGCAACCTCGACGTCAGCACCCTCAAGGAGCTGGCCAAGCGCTGGAAGCCCGCGGCCTACACCGCCTTCAAGAAGCAGCAGGCGCACACCGCGCTGGCCGACGTGCACGAGTCCATCGAGGAGCTGGCGCACTACCGGGAAACCTTCCTGCGCTTGGTGGATTGACAACAATTAGGTAAAAACCCGAAGCCGTGCCATAATCGCAGGCTTCGCTGATTTGAACGCGTCTTTGGACACAGATCAGCGTCTCTCGCATCTCCCTATCTTGCACACCGCGCCCGATCGCATTCGCTGATCAAAAAGGGCCGCAGCCTCCGACGAAAGCCGGAAGTTGAATGTCGTTGGATGGTTGATGTTTTTAACCACCAACGGGGCGCCGCCTACGGCAGCGCTCGCGTTTGAGATTGATATTCATGACCGACGCTTTTGAAGCGCAGGGCGAACTCGCGCCTGTGCAATCCGCTACCCATAACGAATTCACCGCTGTCGCGGACACCGTGTCCGAGGCCCCGATCCTCGACGCACTGGACGCCGCAGCCCCCGAGGCCGCCGAAGCCGAAGCGCCTGCCGCGCCCAACGGTTTCATCAAGCTGGGCCTCGCCCCCGAACTGATCGCCGCCGTGGCCGACATGGGTTTCACCCAGCCGACCACCGTGCAGGAAAAGGTCGTGCCGATCGCCATGGGCGAAGCCGGTTCGGCCCGCTTCGTCGACCTGATGGTCTCGAGCCAGACCGGTTCGGGCAAGACCGCCGCCTTCCTGCTGCCCGTGCTGCACACGCTGATCAAGCGCCAGGCCGAAGCCGAAGCCGAAGCCAAGGCCGAGTTCCAGCGCCTGGCCGCTGAAGCCGCTGCCCGTGGCGAAGCGCCGCTCAAGAAGCCCAAGCGCAAGGACCCGACCAACGCCCGTCATTTCAAGGCCGCCACCCCCGGCGCCCTGATCCTGTGCCCGACGCGCGAACTCGCGCAGCAGGTTGCACACGACGCCATCGAACTGGTTCGCCATTGCCGCGGCCTGCGCGTTGCCAACGTGGTGGGCGGCATGCCTTACCAGCTGCAGATCGCCAAGCTGCAGAACGCCGACCTCGTGGTTGCCACGCCGGGCCGCCTGCTCGACCTGCAGCGCTCGCAGCAGCTCAAGCTCGACCAGGTCAAGTTCCTGGTCGTCGACGAAGCCGACCGCATGCTCGACCTCGGCTTTGCCGACGACCTGGCTGAAGTCAACCAGCTCACCATCGAGCGCCAGCAGACCATGATGTTCAGCGCCACCTTCGCGCCGCGCATCCAGCAACTGGCCCAGCGCGTCATGCGCGAGCCGCAGCGCATCACCATCGACAGCCCGCAAGAGAAGCACGCCAACATCAAGCAGTCGCTGTACTGGGCCGACAACAGCCAGCACAAGCGCAAGCTGCTCGACCACTGGCTGCGCGACACCAGCATCAACCAGGCCATCGTGTTCGCCAGCACGCAAGTCGAGTGCGACGGCCTCGCCAACGACCTGCAGCAAGAAGGCTTCAGCGCCGTCGCGCTGCACGGCGCCCTGAGCCAGGGCCTGCGCAACCGCCGCCTGATGGCACTGCGCCAGGGGCAGGTGCAGATCCTGGTGGCCACCGACGTTGCCGCCCGCGGCATCGACGTGCCGACCATCACCCACGTCTTCAACTTCGGCCTGCCGATGAAGGCCGAGGACTACACCCACCGCATCGGCCGCACCGGCCGTGCCGGCCGCGATGGCCTGGCCATCACGTTCGCCGAGTTCCGCGATCGCCGCAAGATCATGGACATCGAGCACTACAGCCGCCAGCAGTTCAAGGCGGAAGTGGTGGCCGGCCTCGAGCCGCAACAGCGCATGCCGCAATCGCGTCCCCCGATGGGCGAGTACCGCGGTGGCCGCGGCGACAACTTCTCGCGCGATCGCAAGTTCGGCAACGGCGGTGCGGGCGGCGGCGGTGGCTACCGCGGCAATAACAACGGCGGCGGCTATGCCGGCGCCAGCGGCTTCAACGACCGCAATTCGCGCGGCCCGGCGCAGGGCCAAGGCCCGCGCGGCTTCCAGGGCGGCCAGAACGCCGGCTTCGGCGGCGGCCGTGACGAAGCCGGCAATGGCGGAGGCTACGGTCGCAAGCCGGGCTGGGGCGACAGCGCCCCGCGCGGCGGCCACGGCCATGGCGGCGGTCGCGGCGACGGCGGTTTCGCACCCCGTGAAGGCTTTGCACCCCGCGAAGGTTTCGCACCGCGCGGCAACGGCGCCGGCCACGGTGGCCCGGGCAAGGTGTTCGTGCCCCGCGACGCGCAAAAGCGCGCGTTCAAGCCCAGCCGCTGATCGCCCTCGCAAGCGGCCCTGAACAAGGCCGCTTCCCCCAAAAAGCCCGCGCTTCTCACGAACGCGGGCTTTTTCGTTGTCGGGTTTCCGAGCACTCCGGCGCCCATGAAGTTGGTTGACACCTGAATCGATGAAAAGTAATGTAATAGCGCATTGCTTCTCCCCGGTCCGTTCGCGGCTGCCGGTTCATCGACACCTGTTCTCGACTTTCGATCATGAAAATTGCGATTCTTGGGGGTGGCCACGGCGCCTATGCGGCCGCCGCGGACCTGTCTGAAACCGGCCATGAAGTGCGCCTGTGGCGCCGCGATGCCGCCGCGCTCGAACCCGTCGTGCAGGCCGGCGCGATCACGCTGAAAGACGCCGCCGGTGCGCGCGAGGTGCCCATCGCGCTCGCTACCGCCGACATCGGCGCCGCGCTGAAGGGCGCCGAACTCATCGTCATTCCCACGCCCGCCATCGCCCAGCATGACATCGCGCTCGCGATGGCGCCGCACCTGGTCGATGGCCAGGTCGTCTTCCTGCCGCCGGGCACCTTCGGCAGCTACGTGATGGCGCAGGCGGTCCAGGCCACCGGCAACCGCGCCGACGTGGCCTGGGCCGAGACCGGCACCTTGCCGTACCTTGCGCGCAAGCACGGCGAGCGCGAAGTCAACGTCACCATCCGCGCCATCCGCCTGCCCACCGGCGTCTACCCGGCGCGCAAGGAGGCGCAGGCCATCGAGGTGATCCGCCGCGCCTACCCGGCCGTGCACGGCTGCGGCGATGCGCTCTCGGGCGCGCTGATGAACGCCGGCCCCGTCATCCACCCGCCGCTGATGGTGATGAACGCCGCACCGCTGCAGCACTTCGAGCGCTGGGACATCCACAACGAAGGCACACAGCGCGCCGTGCGCGACGTGACCGACCGGCTCGACCGCGAGCGCATGGCCGTGCGCGAGGCCTTCGGGCAGGGCGCGCCGCACTATCCGCTGGCCGACCACTACAACAACGACCAGTGGATGTACGGCGACGCGCACAAGCAGCTCGTCAAGTCGGGCGACTGGCGCGAGAACATCGACCTGCACACGCACCGCTACATCACCGAAGACACCGAGCTCGGCCTGGCCTTCCTGGCTTCTGCTGCGCGCCATGCGAGCGTGGATGCACCCATCGCGCACGGCCTGCTGGCCATCGTCGGCGGCTTCCTCGGGCGCGACCTGCGCCAGGGCCCGCGCACCTTCGAAAGTCTGGGCCTGGCCAGCCTGAGCGCGAGCCAACTCAAGCAGAGGCTGCACGATGGCGAATGAGCCCGCGCCGCCGCGCTTCGCCGCCGTGGGGGCCGGCCGCATGGGGCGCGGCATCGCCATCGCATTCGCCTATGCGGGCCACCGCATCGCGCTGATCGACCTGCGCCCGCGCACGCCCGAGGCGTGGCAGCGCTTGCGCGACGAGGCGCAGGCGGAAATCACTGCGAGCCTTTCCGGCCTTGCGCAGCTCGGCGTGATCGATGCCTCGCAGGTCGAGCGCATCGCCGCGCGCGTGGACTTCGTGAATGCAGCAGACGCACCGCACGCGCTGGCCGCCGCCGAGCTGGTGTTCGAAGGCGTGCCCGAAACCATGGACGCCAAGCGCGAGGCCTTCGAGCAGCTCAACCGCCATTGCCGCGACGACGCGATCCTTACCTCGACCACCAGCAGCATCCTCGTGACGCAGCTGGCCGCGCTGGTGCGGCGGCCCGAGCGCTTCCTGAACATGCACTGGCTCAACCCGGCCTACGTGATCCCCGTGGTCGAACTGAGCTGCCACCCCGGCACCGACGCCGGCGTGCTCGCGCGCACGAAGGCACTGATGGAGGCCATCGGCAAGCTGCCCGTGGTCTGTGGCGCGTCGCCCGGCTACATCGTGCCGCGCCTGCAGGCGCTCGTGATGAACGAGGCGGCCCGCATGATCGAAGAAGGCGCTGCCACAGCGGAAGAAATCGACAAGGCCACGCGCTACGGCCTGGGCCTGCGCTTCGCGGCGCTCGGCGTGGTCGAGTTCATCGACTTCGGCGGCTGCGACATCCTGCACCACGCGAGCCGCGAGATGTCGGCCTCGCTCGACGCGGGTCGCTACACGGCGCCGGCCATCGTCGGACGCATGGTCGAGGAAGGGCGGCTGGGCCTCAAGACCGGCAGCGGCTTCTACGACTACGCGGGCCGCGACACCGCCGCCTACCGGCGCGACGTGCTCTCGCGCACGCTCGGCGAACTCAAGCACGCGGGCCTGTGGCGCGCGGCGGCCGACGAGACGCTGTCATGACGATCCGCCGCGCCTTCGCCGACCTGTCGGTGGGGCAGGTGCACCACGCCGTGTGCGGTGATGCGCAGGCGCCGGCCGTGCTGCTGCTGCACCAGTCGCCGCGCAGCTGGGCCGAGTACCGCGACGTACTGCCGCTGATCGCCGGCGCGGGCTACCGCACCATCGCCATGGACACGGCGGGCTTCGGCGATTCGGCCGACGGCGGCGTGCCGGCGAGCATTGCGCAGTGGGCGCGCGTGGCATGCGAGCTGCTCGATGCGCTCGGCATCGCGCAGGCCGACGTGGTGGGGCATCACACCGGTGGCGTGATCGCGATCGAGCTGGCCGCGGCGTTTCCGCAGCGCGTGCGCAGCCTCGTGCTGTCGTCCACGCCGTACACCGACGAGGTGTTTCGCCGCGCCCGCGCGCAGCGTCCGCCCATCGACGAGGTGGCGCCCAGTGACGACGGCAGCCACCTCGCCGCGCTGTGGCAGAAGCGGCAGGCCTTCTATCCGCCGGGGCGGCCCGACCTGCTCGAGGCCTTCGTGCGCGATGCGATGAAGGTCGGCCACCGCGTGGAAGAAGGGCACCGCGCCGTGGCCTCGTACCGCATGGAAGAGCGCATCGGCCGCGTCGCGCAGCCGACGCTCCTCGTGCGCGCCACGCTCGACCCGTTCGCCGCGCCGCATGCGGCAGAGCTGCAGCATCACCTGCCGCAGGCGCGCATCGTCGAGATCGACGGCGGCATGGTGCCCTTGCCCGACCAGATGCCCGAGGCCTTCGCGCGCACGGTGCTCGACTTTCTGGCGACGCGGCCATGAAGGCCGTGCGCATCCATGGCTTCGATGCGGTGCCGGTGCTCGCAGACGTGGCCGATCCTGTGGCGCGACACGGCCGCACCCTCGTGCGCATGCAGGCCGCGACCGTCGGCCACATCGATCGCACCGTGTGGCAAGGCCGCTTCCTGCGGCATCCGCCGTTGCCGTACACGCCGGGTGTGGAAGCGGCGGGCGTTGTCGTCGCGAGCGAGCGTTATGCAGAGGGGCAGCGCGTGTGGTTGCGCGGCAGCGGGCTGGGCACATTGTTCGACGGCACCTGGTGCGAGCTGATCGACGCGCCTGACGACGCACTCGGCGTGTTGCCCGATGCCGTGCCGATGGCACTCGGTGCGGCGTTCTTCTCGCCCACCACGTCGGCGTGGGTGGCCTTGCATGAGGTCGCCCGATTGCAGCCTGGAGAGCAAGCGTTGGTGACGGGCGCGAGCGGCGCAGTGGGTTCTCTGGTGATGCAGCTGGCACGCGATGCAGGCTGCACCGCAACGCCTGTCGATCCCAAAGCCGGCCCGCCTGAAGTCGCCAGCGCCGACCTGCTCATCGACACCGTCGGCGGCGACGTGCTCGCCTCCGCCTTGCCGGCCGTGCGCCCCGGCGGCCGCGCCGTGCTGGTCGGCTAC
The DNA here is from genome assembly GCF_058800845.1 of Variovorax sp. GW822-FHT04E09. Classification (NCBI taxonomy): domain Bacteria; kingdom Pseudomonadati; phylum Pseudomonadota; class Betaproteobacteria; order Burkholderiales; family Comamonadaceae; genus Variovorax; species Variovorax sp. GW822-FHT04E09. The sequence continues at coordinate 386,453 of NZ_JBXAMR010000003.1, read as the reverse complement.
ACCGCCGGCCCGACGCTGCAGCTGGACATCGCGCACTTCCTGCAGCGCGACGTGGCGCTGCTGCCGCTCAACATGTTCCGGCGCGAAGGCGCAGGCCGCGCAGCCGCTCCAGAGTTGCTTGCGCGCCTGGCCGACGGCCGCCTGCACCTCGACGTGCAGCCCTTCGCGCTCGCCGATGCAGCCCTCGCGCTCGACTGGATCGCCCAACGCGGCCATCGCGGCCGCGCGGTGCTCGTGCCCTAGCCGGGCCCCGCGCTTCAGTCTTCGTCCGGCACCTCGACCGGCACGTGCACATGCAGGTCGATCATCTGCCGCAGCGTCTGCTTGAGCTCTTCGGCGCGTCGCAGGCCGAAGGGTTCGAGCACGCGGCGCTCGTGCTCGCGCGCCAGTTCCATCAGGTGCTCGACCGCCTTCAGCCCCGCGGGCGTGATGCGCACCAGCGTGATGCGGCGATCACTTTCATGGGGCAGGCGCTCGACCTGGCCGCGCGCTTCCATGCGGTCGAGCAGCCGCGTCACCGTCGGCTGCTTGGTCACCGTCACCTGCGCGAGCTGGCCGATGCTGACCGCGTCGCTGCCGGCCAGCGACGCCATCACGCGCCACTCCGACACCGAAAAACCCTGCTGCCGCGCCACCTCGTGGAACTCCGAAGAGATCAGCTGGCTGGCCTGCGCGAGCAGCGCGGGCAGGTAGTCATCGACGAAGCGATGCGTTTCCTTGGATGGTTCAGACATGAAGGCGCCTCCTGTTTGCCGCAGGCATGCGGATTGCATGGCTAGGGTAATTCATGATTGTGGATACATTCATTTCTAAACATTATAGGAACCGTGATGTGACCCCGGGGCCGCATCCTCCCACGAGAAAGAAGAAGGACATCCATGGCTGAGCGTTCGTTCGTCGAAGAAGTCAAGAAGCTGAGACTTACTGGTGGAGAAGTGTTCCGCGGCGAAGGCATTCTGGCCGTCACCAAGGCCCTGCTGGAGTCGGGGGTGTCGTATGTGGCGGGCTACCAGGGCGCGCCCATCTCGCACCTGATGGACGTGCTGGCCGACGCGCAAGACATCCTGGCCGACCACGGCATCCGCTTCGAGAACAGCGCCAGCGAAGCCACCGCCGCCGCCACGCTGGCCGCCTCCGTCAACTACCCGCTGCGCGGCGCCGTCACCTTCAAGGCGACCGTGGGCACCAACGTGGCGTCCGACGCATTGGCCAACCTGGCCTCGGGCGGCGTGACCGGTGGCGCGCTCATCATCGTGGGCGAGGACTACGGCGAAGGCTCGTCGATCATGCAGGAGCGCAGCCATGCGTTCGCCATGAAGTCGCAGATCTGGCTGCTCGATCCGCGGCCCAACCTGCCGAGCATCGTCGATGCGGTGAAGACCGGCTTCGATCTCTCCGAGGCCAGCAACACGCCCGTGATGCTCCAGTTGCGCATCCGCGCCTGCCACGTGCACGGCCACTTCATTGCCGGGGACAACAAGCGCGCCAAGTTCACGCTGAAAGAGGCGCTGGAGAACCCGCAGCGCGACGTCAGCCGCATCGTGCTGCCGCCCGCGAGCTTCGTGCATGAACAAGAGAAGGTGAAAGACCGCTGGCCCGCCGCCGTGCGCTTCATCGAGGAGCGCCAGCTCAACGAGTTCTTCTCCGAAGACGCCGACGACATCGGCATCATCGTGCAGGGCGGCAGCTACAACACGCTGCTGCGTGCGCTCGAACGCCTGGGCCTGGCCGACGTGTACGGCGAGACCCGCGTGCCGCTGTATGTGATGAACGTGGCCTACCCCGTCATCGAGAGCGAAGTCATCCGCTTCTGCGAAGGCAAGCGCGCCGTGCTCATCGTGGAAGAGGGCCAGCCCAACTTCGTCGAGCAGAACCTCGCCACCATCCTGCGCCAGGCCGGCTCCACCACCGCGCTGCACGGCAAGGACATGCTGCCCGTGGCTGGCGAGTACACGACGCTCGAACTGCTCAAGGGCACACGCACCTTCTGCGAGCGCTACGAACGCCTCGCGCCGCTGCCGGTGCCCGCACCGGTGCGCAAGGTGATTCCGCTGAAGGAAGTGGCGGCCATCGGCGTCGATGCCGCGCCTGAACCCGCTGAGCCGTCGAGTGCGCTCGGCGATGTGGTGCATTCGCGCCCGCCGGGCTTTTGCACCGGCTGTCCCGAGCGCCCGATCTTCAGCGCGATGAAGCTGGTCGAGCGCGAACTCGGTGCGCACCACGTGAGCGCCGACATCGGCTGCCATCTGTTCTCGATCCTGCCGCCTTTCAACATCGGCAACACGACGATGGGTTACGGCCTCGGCGGTGCGGGTGCCTCGGCACTCAACGCACCCGCGGGCAAGCGCGCGATCTCGATGATGGGCGACGGCGGCTTCTGGCACAACGGCCTGACGAGCGGCGTGGCCAACGCGGTCTTCAACAAGAGCGACAACCTCACCATCATCGTCGACAACAACTACACCTCGGCCACGGGCGGGCAGGACATCCTCTCGTCGACCGCCGTCAACAAGACGCGCAGCACCGGTCACGAAATCGAGCGCGCCGTGCGCGGCGTGGGCGTCGAATGGGTGAAGACCATTCGCCGCACCTACGACGTCGCCGGCATGCGCGACGCGCTGAAAGACGCACTCACCACCACGAAGAAGGGCCCCAAGGTCCTCATCGCCCAGTCGGAGTGCATGCTCAACAAGCAGCGTCGCGAGAAGCCGCTGGTGCGCAAGGCCATCGCCGACGGCAAGCGCATGGTGCGCGACAAGTTCGGCGTCGATGCCGACACCTGCACCGGCGACCACTCGTGCATCCGCCTGTCGGGCTGCCCGTCGCTCTCGATCAAGCCCAACCCCGACCCGCTGCGCGTCGACCCCGTCGCCACCGTGCTCGACAGCTGCGTGGGCTGCGGCAACTGCGGCGACGTCTCGCACGCTGCTGTGCTGTGCCCCTCGTTCTACAAGGCGCAGGTCGTGAGCAACCCGACCGCCTGGGACCGCTTCCGCCAGCGCGTGCGCACCACCGTCATCGGTTGGATGCAGCGCGGCGATGCGCGCCGCCGTGACGCCCATGCCTTCTGACGCCATGACGAACAAGGTTCAACCCATCAAGATTGCGATCCTCGCCATGGGCGGGGAGGGCGGCGGCGTGCTCGCCGACTGGATCGTCGACATGGGCGAGGCCAACGGCTACGTCGCCCAGACCACCTCCGTGCCCGGCGTGGCCCAGCGCACCGGCGCGACCATCTACTACGTCGAGCTGTACCCCGATGCACAGGCCCACGCCGACGGCGGGCGCCCCGTGCTCGCGCTGATGCCGCTGCCGGGCGACGTCGACGTGGTGCTCGCCTCCGAGCTCATGGAGGCCGGCCGCGCGGTGCAGCGCGGGCTGGTCACGCGCGACCGCACCACGCTCATCGCCTCCACGCACCGCGTCTTCTCCATTGCCGAAAAAAGCGCCATGGGCGACGGCCGCGTCGACAGCGACCAACTGCTCGCCCACACCGCGCGCGCCGCCAAGCGCTTCATCCGCTTCGACATGGCGCAGGCCGCCGAAGCCTCGGGCAGCGTGATCAGTGCCGTGCTGTTCGGCACGCTCGCGGGCTCGGGCGTGCTGCCCTTCGGCCGCGCGCAGTTCGAGGCCACCATCGAGCGCGGCGGCGTGGGCGTGAAGCCCAGCCTCAAGGCCTTCGGTGCAGCATTCGATCGCGCGCAGGACGGCGACGACGGCGAGCCCGCCAAGGTCGCACCAGCCGCCACGCCCGCACCGCAGCCGCGCCACCCGGCGGTGCGCGCGCTGGTCGAACGCGTGCAGCGCGACTTTCCGCAGCCCGCGCACGACTTCCTGCTCGAAGGCGTGCGCCGCCTCATCGATTACCAGGACCTGGCCTACGCCGGCCTCTACCTCGACCGCATGGACGCCGTTGCCAAGCTGCCCGACGACGCCCACCGCCTGCTGCGCGAAACCGCGCGCCACCTCGCGCTGTGGATGTCCTACGAAGACACGGCCCGCGTCGCCGCCCTGAAGACCCGCGCGACCCGTTTCGAGCGCGTGCACGGCGAGGCCGGCGTGCAGCCGGGCCAGCTGCTCGCCATCCACGAGTACATGCACCCGCGCCTGCAGGAAATCTGCGAGACGCTGCCCGGCGGCCTCGGCCGCTGGCTCATGCACTCCACGCTGCCGAAGAAGATCGTCGAGCGCTTCACGCAGCACGGCCGCGTGATTCGCACCAGCTCGCTGCGCGGCTACCTGATGCTGCGCATGGTCGCGGCCTGCAAGGGCTGGCGCCGCTCGACGATGCGCTACGCCGACGAGAACCGCCGCATCGAAGAGTGGCTGCAACGCATTGCCGCCACCGCGCCACGCAACCCCGCGCTGGCCGTCGAACTCGCCCAGTGCCAGCGCCTGGTCAAGGGCTACAGCGACACGCACGAGCGCGGCCTGCGCAACTACGACACCGTGATGCGCGCGTTCGAGCGTGCAGGTGCCGCGCTGGCGCCCGCCACTCTGCGCGAACTGCGCGACGCGGCGCTGGCCGACGAACACGGCCACAAGCTGCAGGCCGCGCTGGTGCAGCACGCCTTGGCCTGAAGGGACCCGAACCATGACCGCCCCCACGCTCCAGCTTCGCGTCGCCGAAGCGCGCACCCTCAACCCGCTGATCCGCCTGCTGCGCCTGCGCGCCGAAGACGGCCGCGCGCTGCCCGGTTTCGCCGCCGGCGCGCACATCCGCGTGCAGGTGACGCTGGCCGACGGCACCACCGACTGGCGCCACTACTCGCTCATCAACTTCGCCACCGAGCGCAACGCCACCAACGCCCCGACCGACTACGTGATCGCCGTGCGCAAGGAGGCCGACGGCCGCGGCGGCTCGCGCTTCATGCACGAAGGTCTGGCCGAGGGCAGCGTGCTCACCATCGAGCCGCCGAAGAACGACTTTCCGCTGCACACCGGCCCCGGCGGCACGGTGCTGGTGGCCGGCGGCATCGGCGTGACGCCGCTGGCGTCGATGGCCGCGCGCCGCCGCGCCGAGGGCGCCGCCGTGCGCATGCACTACGCCGGCCGCAGCCGCGACCTGATGGCCTTCCTGCCCGAACTGCAGGCGCTGCTGGGCGACGACCTGCGCGTGCATGCCGACGCCGAGGCCGGCGCGCCGCTGGACATCGACGCGCTACTCGACGCCGTGCCCGCCGGCGACCGCCTCTACGTGTGCGGCCCCAAGGTCATGCTCGACGCCGTGCTCGCCCGCACCCAGGCCCGCGGCTGGGAACACGACCGCGTGCACTTCGAGCTCTTCACCGAACCCGTCGTGGAGGAGGGCGACCAGCCTTTCGAGGTGGAACTCGCCCAGTCGGGCCAGCGCTTCACCGTGCCGGTCGGCCAGAGCATCCTCGACTGCCTCATCGAACACGGCTGCGACCCGATGTTCGATTGCAAGCGCGGCGAGTGCGGCGTGTGCGCCGTGCCCGTGATCGAGGGCGAGATCGACCACCGCGACTACGTGCTCACCGCCCGCGAGAAGGCGGAAGGCACCGTCATGCAGATCTGCATCTCGCGCGCCAAGGGAGCGCGCCTGGTGCTCGACCTCTGAGAAAAGCCAGCCAGGAAGGAGCCAGGAGAACCATGCCTTCGTACCGAGACAACCCCGATGCCGTTCGCGCGCTCGTGCAGAACGACCGTGTGCACCGCGACCTGTACACCAGCCAGGAGCTTTTCGAGCTGGAACAGGAGCACTTCTTCGCCAACACCTGGAACTACGTCGGCCACGAGAGCCAGCTGCCGAAGTCGGGCGACTGGATCACCAACGAGATCGCGGGCCGCCCGCTGATCGTCGTGCGCCACAGCGACGGCAGCGTGCGCGTCATGATGAACCGCTGCGCCCACAAGGGCTCGCGGCTGGTGAACGGACCCTGCGGCAACACCGGCAAGTTCTTTCGCTGCCCCTACCACGCCTGGACCTTCAAGACCGACGGCGCGCCGCTGGCCATTCCGCTGAAGACCGGCTACGAGCACACGCAGCTGCACGAGTGCGAGTCGGGCAAGGGCCTCACCCCCGTGAAGCACGTGCGCAGCCACCGCGGCTTCATCTTCGTGAAGATCAACGACGCGGGCCCGGACTTCGAAGAGTACTTCGGCGATTCGCTCAGCTCCATCGACAACATGGCCGACCGCTCGCCCGAAGGCGAGCTGGAAATCGCCGGCGGCTGCCTGCGCTTCATGCACCAGTGCAACTGGAAGATGTTCGTCGAGAACCTCAACGACACCATGCACCCGATGGTGGCGCACGAGTCGTCGGCCGGCACCGCCAAGCGCATGTGGGCCGACAAGCCCGAGGACGAGCCCAAGCCCATGGCCGTGGAGCAGTTCGTGCCCTTCATGTCCGACTACAAGTTCTTCGAGGACATGGGCATCCGCACCTACGACCACGGCCACAGCTTCACGGGCGTGCACTTCAGCATCCACAGCAAGTACAAGGCGATCCCCGAGTACGACGACGCCATGAAGGCGCGCTACGGCGAAGAGAAGACGGCGCAGATTTTGGGCATGGCGCGGCACAACACCGTGTACTACCCGAACCTCACGATCAAGGGCGCGATCCAGGCCATTCGCGTGGTCAAGCCGATCTCGGCCGACAAGACCCTCATCGAGAGCTGGACCTTCCGCCTCAAGGGCGCGCCGCCCGAGCTGCTGCAGCGCACCACCATGTACAACCGCCTCATCAACTCGCCGTTCTCGGTGGTGGGCCACGACGACCTGCAGGCCTACCGCGGCATGCAGGCCGGCCTGCACGCCAGCGGCAACGAGTGGGTGAGCCTGCACCGCGACTACGATGAATCGGAGCTGAAGGGCGGCGAGATCACCACGGGCGGCACCAACGAGCTGCCCATGCGCAACCAGTACCGCAGCTGGGTGCAGCGCATGACGGAGACGATGTAATGGCCGCCGCCGATATCACCCGCCAGGACCTCGTCGACTTCGTCGTCAACGAAGCGCGCCTGCTCGACACCCGCCGCTACGAAGAGTGGAACGCGCTCTTCACCGACGACGCGTTCTACTGGATTCCGCTCGTGCCCGACCAGGAAGACGGCCTGAACCACACCTCGCACCTGTACGAGGACAAGCTGCTGCGCGAGCTGCGCATCGAGCGCCTGAAGAGCCCGCGCGCGTTCTCGCAGCAGCCCCAAAGCCGCTGCCACCACCTGCTGCAGGTGCCCGTGGTCGAGACCTTCGACACCGAGGCCCGCCGCTTCGTGGTGCGCACCGAATTCCACTACACCGAGTCGCAGGGCGACGAGCTGCAGTTCTACGTCGGCACCTTCTTCCATCACCTCACGGTGCAGGACGGCGCGCTGCGCATGACGCTCAAGCGCGTCGACCTGCTCAACTGCGACGCGGCGCTTCCGGCCGTGCAGCTCTTCATCTGAGGACGCGATGACCCACGCCACCGTCCACCAGGTGTTCGCCGCCACGGCCGCGCGCACCCCGCAGGCCGAATTCCTCTTCACCGAATCGGTGACCGCCGCCGCCTACGGCATCGCCGCCGGCGCCATCCGCTGGGGCGAAGCTGCCGCAGAAATTGATCGGCTGCGCAGCGCCTACGCACAGGCCGGCTACGGCCACGGCCACCGCGTCGGCCTGCTGCTGGAGAACCGGCCCGCGTTCATCTTCCATTGGCTGGCGCTGAACGCACTGGGCGCGAGCGTGGTGCCGATCAACGCCGAGATGCGCTCGGCCGAGCTGGTCTATCTGATCGGCCACAGCGAGATCGGCCTGGCCGTCACGCTGCCCGAGCGCGCCGCCGACCTGCAGGCCGCCGCCGCGCAAGCCGGCGTGGCCTTCGAGACCATGGGCCCCGACGATGCCGTGCCGCCCGCGAAGACCGCCGCGCCGCGCGCCGGCGAGCCCGTGGGCACCGACACTGAATGCGGCCTGCTCTACACCTCGGGCACCACCGGCCGGCCCAAGGGCTGCATCCTGAGCAACGCGTACTTCCTGCGCGCGGGCGAGTGGTATGCCGCGCTCGACGGCGTGTGCAGCATCCGCCCCGACGCCGAGCGCGTGATCACGCCGCTGCCGCTCAACCACATGAACGCGATGGCGTTCTCGACCATGGTCGTGCTCATTGCCGGTGGCTGCCTCGTGCAGCTCGACCGTTTCCATCCGAAGAGCTGGCTGGCCAGCGCGAAGGAGAGCGGCGCGACCATCGTCCACTACCTGGGCGTGATGCCCGCGATGCTGCTGTCGGCCCCCGCGTCGGCGGCCGACCGCGACCACGCGATCCGCTGGGGCTTCGGCGCCGGTGTCGACCGCAAGAACCACGCGCCCTTCGAGGAACGCTTCGGCTTCCCGCTGGTCGAGGCCTGGGCCATGACCGAGACCGGCGCGGCCGCCTGCATCATGGCCAACCGCGAGCCGCGCCTCGTGGGCACCAGCTGCTTCGGACGGCAGGAAGACTTCGTCGAGATCCGCCTCATGGGCGAGGACGGCAGCGACGTCGGCATCGACATGCCCGGCGAACTGCTCGTGCGCTCGGCCGGTGCCGACCCGCGCCGCTACTTCTTCTCCGGCTACCTGAAGGACGAAGACGCCACGCGCGAAGCCTGGGCCGACGGCTGGTTCCACACCGGTGACCTCGTGCGCCGCGACGCCGACGGTAACTTCTTCTTCGTCGATCGCAAGAAGAACGTGATCCGCCGCAGCGGCGAGAACATCTCGGCCGTCGAGGTCGAGAGCGTGCTCAACCAGCACCCGGCCGTGAAGACATCGGCCGTGGCCGCCACGCCCGATGCGGTGCGCGGCGACGAGGTGCTCGCCTGCATCGTGCTGCGCGACGGCAGCGATGCGTCGCAGCGCGAAGCGGTCGCGGCCAGCATCGTCCAGCATGCGCTGGCGCAACTGGCGTACTACAAGGCGCCGGGCTACGTGGCCTTTGTCGAGGCGCTGCCGCTCACGCCTTCGCAGAAGATCCAGCGCGGCCAGCTGCGCGAGATGGCGCAGTCGCTGCCGGGCCAGGGCCATTGCATCGACACGCGCTCCATGAAGAAACGACAAGTGGGGCAGGCATGACCAAACGACGGCTCTCCTACGAAGGTGTCGCGGTCGCGGTGCCCGTCACCGTGCCCTACGTGCGCTACTCCACCCGCACCGCGCACTGGTTCGTCGGCCAGGCCATCGACGCGCTGGTGCAGGCCAGCGGCGTGGCCAAGGAGCAGATCGACGGCCTGTGCCTGAGCAGCTTCTCGCTCGCGCCCGACACGGCCGTGGGCGTGACGCAGCACCTGGGCCTGTCGCCGCGCTGGCTCGATCACATGCCCACCGGCGGTGCTTCGGGCGTGATGTGCCTGCGCCGCGCGGCGCGTGCGGTGCAGGCGGGCGATGCCGACATCGTCGCCTGCGTGGGCGCCGACACCAACCATGTCGACTCCTTCCGCCAGACGCTGGGCAGCTTCAGCAACTTCGCGCGCGACGCCAGCTACCCCTACGGCTCGGGCGGCCCGAACTCGATCTTCGCGTTCATCACCGCCAACTACATGCGCACCTACGGCGCCACGCGCGAAGACTTCGGCCGCATCTGCGTGGACCAGCGCACCAACGCGCTGGGCAACCCCAACGCCATGTTCAAGAAGGGCCTCACGCTCGACGAGTACATGGCCGCGCGGCCCATCTCCGACCCGATCCACCTGTTCGACTGCGTGATGCCCTGCGCCGGCGCCGACGCCTTCCTCGTGATGAGCGAGGAGCGTGCGCGCGACCTGGGCCTGGCGCACGTCGTGATCCGCGGCGCCATCGAGCGCCACAACGCCTACGCCGAAGACCCGGTGATGGTGCAGGGCGGCTGGCGCCAGGACCGTGACGACCTCTATGCACAGGCCGGCGTGCAGCCCGCCGCGCTCGACTTCGTGCAGACCTACGACGACTACCCCGTCATCGTGATGATGCAGTTCGAGGACCTGGGCTTCTGCGAGAAGGGCGAGGGCTCGGCCTTCGTGCAGGCGAACACGATGACCTTCGACGGCAGCTTTCCGAACAACACCAGCGGCGGCCAGCTCTCGGCCGGGCAGGCCGGTGCGGCGGGGGGCTTCCTCGGCATGGTCGAGGCGATCCGCCAGCTGACGGACCAGGCCGGCGCGCGCGCCGTGCCCAACGCCCAGCTGGGCCTTGTCGCCGGCTTCGGCATGGTGACCTACGACCGCTGCCTCTGTACAGGCGCCGTCATTCTCGGGAGACCCGCATGACGATGCCGATGATGCGCCCCCCGCGCAAGAACCCGGTGCTGCGCACCCGGCAGATGAACCTGCCGCCCGGCGCGCGCGGACGCGTGGCGCTCGGCCTCACGGCCGCCGCCGCCGAAGGCCGCTTCGAGCTGCAGACCTGCGAGGACTGCGGCACCGTGCAGTACCCGCCGCGCGAGGTCTGCCACAAGTGCCTGTCGTCGGCGTTGCGCTGGCGCCAGCAGAGCGGCGAGGGCGCGCTGCTCGGCAGCACCACGCTGCACCACAGCAACGACCTGTTCTTTCGCGAGCGGCTGCCCTGGCGGCTGGGCCTGGTGCACCTGGATGCCGGCCCCACGCTCATGGTCCACCTGCACGGCGAGGTCGGCGATGCGCCCACGCGCGTGCGTGTCGGCGCCCGGCTCGACCGCGCCGGCCAGGCCGTCCTCATTGCTTTTCCGACTGAAGGGAGTCCCCACATGGCCGACGACAAGATGCTGCGCGAAATGACCAGCGACCCCAAGTTCCGCAAGGTGCTGGTGACCGACGGCAAGACCGAAACGGGCCAGGCCCTCGTGCGTGCGCTGGTGAAGGCCGGCGCCGACATCGTCTGGGTCGGCCATGCCGAACCCTGGAAGAAGATGGGCGACGGGCTGGACGACATCTCGGCGCTGCCGCAGGTCACGCTCGTGCCGCTGGACCTCACCAACGGCCGCCAGGTGACCGAGCTGGCCGGCTCCATCGGCGGCAAGGTCGACATCGTGATCAACAACGCCGAGGTGCACCGCACCTTCGGCATCGGTGCGCGCCGCGGCACCGACGTGGCCAAGGCCGAGATGGACATCAACTACTTCGGCCTGCTGCGCCTGGCGCAGGAGTTCGGCCCCGCGCTCAAGGGCCGCTCGGCCGACGGCGCCACGGGTGCGACGGCGTGGGTCAACCTGCTGTCGATCTACGCGCTGAGCAACTTCCCGCCGCACGGCACCTTCAGCGCGTCGAAGGCGGCCGCGCATTCGCTCGCGCAGTGCCTGCGCGCCGAGATGCGGCCCGCCGGCATCCGCGTGATCAACGTGTTCCCCGGCCCCATCGACGACGAATGGAACCAGCACACGCCGCCGCCCAAGCTGGCACCCACCACGTTGGCCAACGCCATCGTGAAGGCGCTGCGCGACGGCGTGGAAGACGTGTACCCGGGCGACGTGGCGCAGGAGTGGCTGGAGCGCTGGCGCGACAACCCGAAGGTGCTGGAGCGCGAACTGGCCGCTGGCGGCTGAGCAGAGGAATCACACGATGACCACGACCACCAACGAACTGATGTCCGCCGCCGAAGTCCTCGGCAGCCTCGTGACCGCCATGGCCAGCGGCCGCATCCGCGTGATCGACCTCACGCAGACGCTCACGCCCGAGTTTCCGCAGATCGCGCTGCCACCCGAGATGGGCCAATGCTGGCCCTTCCGCATCGAGGAAGTGTCGAAATACGACGAGCGCGGCCCGGGCTGGTACTGGAACAACTTCTCCTGCGGCGAGCACACCGGCACGCACTTCGACGCGCCGATCCACTGGATCTCGGGCCGCGACCTGCCGAACAACTCGGTCGACACCATCCCCGTGCAGCACTTCGTGGCGCCGGCCTGCGTGATCGACTGCTCGCCGCAGGTGAAGGACGACCCCGACTACCTGCTGACGCTCGAAGACATCGAGGCCTACGAGGCCGCGCACGGCCGCATTCCCAAGGGCGCGTGGGTGCTCATGCGCACCGACTGGTCCAAGCGCACCGACCCCGAGGCCTACCAGAACTTCGACGAGACCGGCCAGCACACGCCGGGCCCGAGCACCGAGGCCGTGCGCTTCCTGGTCGAGCAGCGCGACGTGCTGGGCTTCGGCTCCGAAGCCATCGGCACCGACGCGGGACAGGGCTACCACCTGCGTCCGCCGTACCCCTGCCACTACTACATGCACGGCGCGGGCCGCTACGGCCTGCAGTGCCTGAGCAACCTCGACCTGCTGCCGCCGTCGGGCGCGGTGCTGATCTGCCCGCCGCTGAAGATCGAGAAGGGCAGCGGCAGCCCGCTGCGCGTGCTGGCCCTGGTGGGAGCCACGGCATGAGCGCCGCCGCACCCAAGGTCGCGGCCGTCACCGGCGGCAGCGCCGGCATCGGCAAGGCCATCTGCGAAGACCTGCTTGCGCAAGGCTACGAGGTGGTTTCGCTCGCGCGCCGCAAGGCCGAGATCGACCACCCCAAGATGCACAGCCTCGAGGTCGACCTGGCCGACCGCGCCGCCACCGGCCAGGCCGTGCGCGAACTGGTCGAGCGCTTCGCACCGACCACCATCGTCCACAACGCCGGCGTCATCCGCGCCGCGCTGCTGCCCGACGTGAAGCTCGACGACCTCGATGCGCTGGTCGACCTGCACCTGGGCTGCGCCATCCAGCTGGTGCAGGGTGCGCTGCCCGCGATGCGTGCGCAGCGCTTCGGCCGCGTGGTGCTGCTGTCGTCGCGCGCCGCGCTGGGCCTGGCCACGCGCACCAGCTACTCGGCCACCAAGGCCGGCATGCTGGGCATGGCGCGCACCTGGGCGCTGGAGCTCGCGGCCGACGGCATCACGGTGAACGTGGTGGCGCCGGGCCCGATCCGCACCGACATGTTCTACGACGTGGTCGAGGCCGGCAGCGAGAAGGAGCGCGCGCTCGCGGCCTCGGTGCCGGTCAAGCGCCTGGGCGAATCGGCCGACGTGGCACGCGCCGTGCGTTTCTTCGCCGCGCCCGAGAACAGCTTCGTCACCGGCCAGGTGCTGTACGTGTGCGGCGGCACCAGCGTCGGCAGCCTCGCTCTCTAGTTTCATTTCAGCGTCCGTTTCGTTCCGTTCAAAAACATCACCTCTGGAGCATCGCCATGAAAGTCCTGAACCGAATTCGCACCCTCGCGGCCGTGGCCGCGGGCCTCGGCGCGCTGAGCGCCGCCAGCGCGTGGGCCGCCGATCTGAAGGTCGGCTTCATCACCTCGCTGTCGGGGCCGGTGTCGTCGCTGGGCATTCCGTACGAAAAGGGCATGAAGGCCGCGCTCGCCTACAAGGCCGACCTGGGCGGTCGCAAGATCCAGCTGGTGCAGCTCGACGATGCGTCCGACCCCACCACGGCCGCGCGCAACGCACGCAAGATGATCGACGAGGACAAGGTCGACGTCATCATCGGCACGGCCGGTTCGCCCGGTGCGCTGGCCATTGCCGGCGTGGCGCGCGAAACGAAAACGCCGCTGATCTCCATCGCCAACGCCAACCTGCCGGGCGAGGAGGGCGCGTGGATGGTCACGCTGCCGCAGCCCGCGCCGCTCATGGTGAGCGCCGTGGTCGAGCGCATGAAGAAGTCGGGCGTGAAGACGGTGGGCTACATCGGCTTCTCCGACGCCTGGGGCGACCTGGTGTACGGCGCGCTGCAAAAGAGCGCCGAGCCGGCCGGCATCAAGATCGTGTCGAACGAGCGCTATGCGCGCGGCGACGCCTCGGTGACCGGGCAGGTGCTCAAGATCGTGGCGCTGCGCCCCGACGCGGTGATCACCGGCACCTCGGGCACGCCCGGCGCGCTGCCGTACCTCGCGCTTTCGGAGCGCGGCTACAAGGGCCAGATCTACGGCATGCACGCGCTCATCAACCCCGACTTCGTGCGCGTGGGCGGTGCCTCGGTCGAAGGCCTGCTGGCCCCCACCGGCCCCGTGATCGTGGCCGAGCAGCTGCCCAACGACAACCCGATCCGCAAGGTGTCGATGGACTTCCGCGCGGCCTACCAGAAGGCCAACGGCGCACCGCCGACCGACGCCTTCTCGGCCTACACCTTCGATGCATGGCTGGTGTACCTGGACGCCGCCCAGCGCGCGCTGGCCACCAAGGCCGAGCCCGGCACGCCGCAGTTCCGCCTGGCGCTGCGCGATGCCATCGTGAGCACCAAGGAGCTGGTGGGCACGCACAGCGTCTACAACTTCAAGCCGACCGAGCGCTACGGCTCGGACGACCGTTCACGCGTCGTGGTGAAGCTCGAGAAGGGCCAGTGGAAGCTGGTGCCCTGAACGCCCTCGCGTCGATCCGATGAACGCCGCCCATCCCATGCACCCGCTGCTTCGTTCCCTGCGCCGCCGGCGCGCGACCGGCACCGTGCTGTTCGCCGCCGCGCTGCTGGCCGGCTGCGCCGCGACCGCCCCGGGCGGCAGCGGTGAAGTCACCATCAAGCGCGACCGCTACGGCGTGCCGCACGTCTACGCCAGCGACACGCGCGGCCTGTTCCACGGCTTCGGCTATGCCGTCGCCGAAGACCGGCTCTACCAGCTGGAGATGGCGCGGCGCTCGGGCAACGGCAGCGTGGCCGAGGTGCTGGGGGCCGAGTTCGTCGCGACCGACAAGGCCACGCGCGCCAACATCGATCCGGTGTCGATCCGCCGCCAGATCGATGCACTGAGCGCGGACGACCGCGCCATGTTCGAAGGCTACGCCGCGGGCGTCAACGCGCGCATTCGCGACGTGCTGGGCGACCGCGCGAAGTTGATGCCGCGCGAGTTCATCGACAACGGCTTCGAGCCCGCACCCTGGACCGCGGACGACGTGGCCATGGTCTGGATCGGCCTGATCCTCAACCGCTTCTTCGCGGGCACGGCCGAGGTGGCCAACCTCTCGCTGCTCAACCAGCTCAAGGCCGCGCGCGGCGACGTCGCCGGCCTGCAGCTGTACGAGCAGCTGCGCTGGCTCGAAGACCCGACCGCGCCGACCATCGTGCCGCGCGGCAGCGCGAACCGGCTGGCGAGCGCCGAGCCTGGCGACGCCGCGCTCGCGCCGGTCTCCGCGCAGGCCGCGGCCGACTTCCGCGCCACGCAGGTCGCCCGCATGGGCCTGGCCGCCACCGAAGGCATGCCGACCGCCAGCAACGCGTGGGTGCTCGGCCCCTCGCGCACCAAGGAAGGCGTGGCCGTCCTGTACAACGGCCCGCAGCAGGGCTTCAACAACCCGTCGTTCGTGCACGGCATCGGCCTGCACGGCGCGGGCTATGACCTCACGGGCCTCACGCCCATCGGCCTGCTGCCGGTGCTGTTCGGCACCAACGGCACCATCGCCTGGGGATCGACGGTGGGCTCGCTCGACACCAACGACATCTACCAGGAAGAACTGAACCCGGCCAACCGCTACGAGTACCGCTACGACGGCGCCTACCGCCCGATGACCCGTCGCACCGACGTCATCCGCGTGAAGGGCGCCGCGCCGCAGAGCGTGGACATCTACGCCACGGTGCACGGCTTCGTGCAGAGCTGGGACGTGGACAACGCCCGCGCCTACACCGCGCGCAGCACCTGGCAGGGCCGCGAGGTCGAGACCATGCTGGGCTGGGCGCGTGCCGCACGGGCGCGCGACTGGTCGGGCTTTCTCGCGCAGGGCGAGCGCGTGGCCGCGTCCATCACCTGGTTCTATGCCGACGTGGCGGGCAACATCGGCGCCGTGGGCCTGGGCCGCATGCCGCGCCGCCCGGCCACGCAGGACATCCGCTTTCCCGCGCGCGGCGACGGCAGCATGGAGTGGCAGGGCAACCTGCCGTTCAGCGCCAACCCGCGTGCCTACAACCCCGCGCAGGGCTACCTCGCGAGCTGGAACAACCAGATCGCCGAAGGCCTGCGCGCGGACGGCGCGAACTTCTCGCACGTCGACCGCGTGGCCGAGATCCACGCGCAGCTGCAGGGCACGGCCAAGCTGGGCGCCGACGAGGTCTGGCGCGTGAGCCAGGGCGCGGCATTGGCCGACCTGAACGCGCGCTACTTCGTGCCCCTCATCGTCGATGCGGCCAAGGACCTGCCGGCCGGCGACCCCGCGCGCCGCGCGGCCGACCTGCTCGCCAACTGGGACCTGAAGAACCGCGTCGCCCCGGGCGGCGAGGTGTACGACAACCGCGCCACCACCGTGCTGCGCGCGTGGCTGGGTGCGATGTCGCGGCGCCTGCTGGCCGACGACCTGCCGCCGGCCGTGTTCGCCACCTACGCCAACCTCGGCTACCCCACGCTCACGCCGCGCGGCTCGCCGGGCAGCGCCCAGCCCGCGGCCGTGGCCAAGCTGCTGTGGAACGCGCTGAGCGGCCCGGCGTCGGGCGTGCCGCAGCGCCACGACTTCTTCAACGGGCAAGACCCGCGCACGATGGTGCGCGCGGCGCTGACCGATGCGGTGGGCGAGCTGCGCACGCGCCTCGGGCCGGACATGGCCGCGTGGACCACGCCCGTGGTGCGGCACCGCTTCTCGCGCATCAACGCCATCGGCGTGCCATGGGCCGGCGTGGGCGACGAGCCCGAGGTCAGCCCCTACATGAACCGCGGCACGCTCAACTACCGCGTCGTGCTGCGCCCGGGTGCGCTCGACATGTGCTCGGTCGCGGCGCCGGGGCAGAGCGGTTTCGTGAGCCCGGCCGGCGTGCGCGACCGCCACTACGCCGACCAGCTGGCGCTGTTCGAGCGCTTCGAATGCAAGCCGGAGCGGCTCACGCCCGCGCAGGTCGACGCCGACCTCGAATCGCGCCGCACCTTGCGCTACTGACCCGTCCCTCGTCCCCATTCCAACCCCCGAAGAGGAAGCTCCCATGAAGAAAATCTCCCGCCTTGGCCTCGCGCTGCTGGCCGCCTTCACCGCCGTCGGTGCGGCGGCGGCAGACCTCAAGATCGGCTTCATCAGCTCGCTCTCGGGGCCGGTCGCGGCGCTGGGCGTGCCCTACGAGAAGGGCATCCGCGCGGCCATCGCCGAGCGGCCCGAGATCGGCGGGCGCAAGGTGCAGCTCATCGTGCTCGACGACGCGTCCGACCCGACCACCGCCGGGCGCAACGCGCGCAAGCTGGTGACCGAAGACAAGGTCGACGTGCTCATCGGCACCTCGGGCGTGCCCGGCGCGATGGCCATCGCCTCGGTGGCGCGCGAGCTCAACACGCCGCTCATCTCGCCCACGCCCGTGACCATCCCGGGCGCGGACGGCGCATGGACCGTCACCGTGTCGCAGCCGTTCCCGCTCATGGTGGCGGGCGTGGTCGAGCGCATGCAGAAGTCGGGCGTGAAGACGGTGGCCTTCATCGGCTTCTCGGACGCGCTGGGCGACCTGGCCTACGACTCGCTCGTGAAGAGCGCCGCCACCGCTGGCATCAAGGTGGTGGCCAACGAGCGCTATGCGCGCAGCGATTCGTCGGTGGCCGGGCAGATCCTGAAGATCGTCGCGGCGCGGCCCGACGCGGTGTTCGCCGGCAACTCCGGCACGCCGGGCGCGCTGCCCTACCTGGCACTGGCCGAGCGCGGCTACAAGGGCAAGATCTACGGCACGCACGGCCTCATCAACGCCGACTTCGTGCGCGTGGGCGGTACGGCCATCGACGGCCTGCAGGTGCCCAGCGGCCCGGTGCTGGTGGCCGACCAGCTGCCCGAGAGCAACCCCATCAAGAAGGTCGCGATGGGCTTTCGCGCTGCGTACCAGAAGGCGAACGGCGCGGTGCCCACCGATGCGTTCTCGTCGTACACCTACGACGCCTACCTGCTGCTGGCCGACGCGGCCTCGCGCACCAAGGGCGAGCCCGGCACGCCGCAGTACCGCACGGCGCTGCGCGATGCCATCGTGGGCACGAAGGAGCTGGTGGGCACGCACGGCATCTACACCTTCAAGCCCGACGACCGCTACGGCTCGGACCAGCGCGGCGTGGTCATCGTGCAGATGAACAAGGGCCAGTGGAAGCTCGTTCCCTGACCCCGGCCTAGCCGAAGCCCACCGCCATGACCGCCTACCGCAACCGCCCCGATCTCGTCGCGGCGCTAGTCCGCGACGACCGGGTGCACCGCGACCTGTACCTCAGCGACGAACTGTTCGCGCTGGAGCAGGAGCGCCTGTTCGCCCGCACCTGGGTCTTCCTGGGCCATGCCAGCCAGGTGCCGGCGGCGGGCGACTTCGTCACGCAGGAGATCGCGGGCCGCCCGCTGCTCATGGTGCGCCAGCCCGACGGCGCGGTGCATGTCATGTACAACCGCTGCGCCCACAAGGGCACGCAGCTCGTGACCGACGAGAGCGGCAACACCGGCCGCTTCTTTCGCTGCCCGTACCACGCCTGGACCTACAAGCTCGACGGCGCGCCGCTGGGCCTGCCGCTGAAGAACGGCTACGAGGGCACGCAGCTCAAGGCCTGCGAGTCGGGGCAGGGGCTGTCGGTGGTGAAGCACGTGAAGGTGTACCGCGACTTCGTGTTCGTGCGCTTGTCCGACACCGGCCCGTCGTTCGAGGACTACTTCGGCGACGTGCTGGGCGCGCTCGACAACATGGTCGACCGCTCGCCCGAGGGCAAGCTCACCGTGGGCGGCGGCGTGCTGCGCAACATCGTCCATTGCAACTGGAAGATGTACCTGGAGAACATCAACGACACGGTGCACCCGATGTCGACGCACGAGTCGGCCACCAAGGCCGCCGAGGCATTGTGGGAAGGCCACGCGCCCACCGACCCCAAGCCGATGGCGATGGAGCAGATATTGCCCTTCGGTTCGGGCTACGAATTCTTCGACCAGATGGGCGGGCGCGTGTTCGCCAACGGCCACAGCGTGCTGGGAGTGAACTTCAGCATCCACTCCAACTACGCGCAGCTGCCCGAGTACGAGGCCGCGATGCAGGCCGCGCACGGCGCAGCGCGCGCCGCCGACATCCTGCAGCGCTCGCCGCAGAACTCGGTGCTGTACCCGAGCCTGTCGGTCAAGGGCTCGCCGCAGGCCATCCGCGTGATCCGTCCGCTGGCGGCCGATCGCACGCTCATCGAGGCCTGGAGCTTCCGCGCGGCCGGTGCGCCCGCGCTCTTGTTCGAGCGCGCCATGAGCTACAACCGGCTCGTGTTCTCGCCCATGTCGGTGGTGGCGCACGACGACGTGCACCTGTTCGAGAGCATCCAGAAGGGTCTGCGCGCCGGCGGCAACGAATGGATCAGCCTGCACCGCAACCACGACCCGGCCGAGACGCAGCAGGCCACGGTGACCACCAACGGCACCAACGAGCTGCTCATGCGCAACCAGTTCCGCGCCTGGGCCCGGGCCATGACGCCGGAGGTGGCGGCATGAACGACCCGCGCGACTTCATCGCCCACGAGGCGGCCCTGCTCGACGCGCGCCGCTTCGACGACTGGCTGGCCCTGTTCGCCGACGACGGCCACTACTGGGTGCCGCTGCTCGGCGCGGCGCAGGCCGATCCGTTTTCGCACAACTCGCTGGCCTACGAAGACCGGCTGCTGCTGCAGCTGCGCGTGGAGCGCCTGAAGAACCCGCGCGCGCATTCGCAGCACCCGGCCAGCCACAGCCAGCATGTGCTGCAACCCTCGCGCATCGAGGAAGAGGGCGCCGACGACGTGCGCCTGCGCACGCCCTTTCTCTACATCGAGGCGCGCGGCGACGACCAGATCCTGCTGAGCGGCACCGCCCGCCACCATCTCATTCGCACCCCGACGGGCTGGTCCATCCGCGAGAAGCGCGTCGACCTGCTCAACGCCACGCGCGCCTTGCCCGCGATCCAGTTGTTCATCTGAGTTTCTGTTCCTTCCATCCTTCCTCACTGGAGCTACGACATGAAGAACCTGATGCAGACCTTGACGCGCGGTGCCCTCGCCGCGGCGCTGACCGCCTGTGGTGTGGCGAGCGCACTGGCGGCCGACCTCAAGGTCGGACTCAGCGTGTCGCTGTCGGGGCCCAACTCCTCGCTGGGCGTGCCGTACGCCAAGGGCATGCAGGCCGCGCTGGCCTACAAGGGCGAGGTCAACGGCCGCAAGATCCATCTCGTGGTGCTGGACGACGGCTCCGACCCGACCACAGCCGGGCGCAACGCGCGCAAGCTCATCGAGGACGAGAAGGTCGACGTGCTCATGGGCACCTCGGGCGTGCCGTCGGCCATCGCGATGGCGCAGGTGGGCAAGGAGGCCAAGACGCCCATGATCGGCCTCACGCCCATCCTGCTCGACCCCAACGAGAACCCGTGGGTCATGACGGTGGCGCAGCCCACGCAGCTCATGATCGACGCGGTGGTCGAGCGCATGAAGCGCAACAACGTCAAGACGGTGGGCTACATCGGCTTTTCCGACGCCTGGGGCGACCTGGTCTACGAAGCCCTCATGAAGGCCGCGCCGGGCGCCGGCATCAAGGTGGTGAGCAACGAGCGCTACGCGCGCGCCGACGCCTCGGTGACCGGCCAGGTGCTGAAGATCGTGGCGCTGCGCCCCGACGCGGTGATGACCGGCGGCGCCGGCACGCCGGGCGCGCTGCCGTTCCTGGCGCTGCAGGAGCGCGGCTTCAAGGGCGGCGTGTACGGCCAGCACGGCCTGATCAACCCCGACTTCGTGCGCGTGGTCGGCGCGGCCGGCCAGAACGCGCTCATGCCCACGGGCCCGGTGATCGTCGCCGAGCAGCTGCCGGCCGACTACCCGACCAAGAAGATCGCGACCGACTTCCGCGCCGTGTTCCAGAAGGTCAACAACGCACCCACCAGCGACGCCTTCTCGGCCTACTCGTTCGACGGCTGGCTGGTGTTCGCCGACGCCGCCTCGCGCGCCATGAAGAAGGCCGAGCCGGGCACGCCCGAGTTCCGCGTGGCGCTGCGCGACGCCATCTTCAGCACCAAGGAAGTGGTCGGCACGCACGGCGTCTACACCTTCAAGCCCGGCAGCCTGTACGGCGTGGACGAGCGCGCCCGCGTGATCGTCAAGCTCGACAACGGCCAATGGAAGCTCGCCCCTTGAATCTCCTGTTTCCCTTCACGACAACGACAACGATGACTCCGACAGAGGTTTTTCTATGAACTGGGACGTGGCATTGATCCTCGTCACCGACGGCCTGGCCAACGGTGCCGTCTATCTGCTGGCCGGGCTCGGGCTGGTGCTGATCTTCTCGGTCACGCGGGTGGTGTTCGTGCCGTTCGGCGACATCGCGGCCTTTGCCGCCCTGTCGCTGGCGGCCTTCGAGACCGGCCGCGTGCCGCCGACCATCGGCATGGTCGCGGTGTTGGCCGCGCTGGCGCTGGCCACCGAGATCGGCAGCCTGCTGCGGCGCGGCGAGGCCGCGCGCATCCCGAAGGCGGTGCTGATGTGGGGCGTGCTGCCCGCCATTCCGTGCGTGCTCGCCTGGCTGGCGGCGCGGCCCGGCGTGCCGGTGGCCGTGCACATCGCGGTGGCCGTGCTGCTGGTGGTGCCCATCGCGCCGCTGCTGGCACGCGTGGTGTTCCAGCCGATCGCCGACGCCTCGGTGCTGGTGCTGCTGATCGTGTCGCTGGCGCTGCACTTCCTGCTGTCGGGCCTGGGCCTGCTGTTCTTCGGGCCTGAAGGCTCGCGCACCACGCCGCTCACGAGCGCGGTGTTCACGCTGGGCGACGGCTTCACGGTCAGCGGCCAGGTGGTGCTGATGGTGGGGGCGGCCGTGGTGCTGAGCGGGTTGTTCTTCCTGGTGTTCGAGCGCACGGTGGCCGGCAAGGCGCTGCGCGCCACGGCCGTGAACCGCGTGGGTGCGCGGCTGGTCGGCATCCGGCCGGTGCGCACGGCGCTGCTGGCCTACGGCTGCGCCTCGCTGCTGGCGGGGCTCATCGGCGTGCTGATCGCGCCGGTGACCACCATGTACTACGACTCGGGTTTCATCATCGGCCTGAAGGCCTTCGTGGCCGCGATCATCGGCGGGCTCGTGAGCTACCCGATGACGGCCATCGGCGCGCTGGCGGTCGGCGTGGTCGAGAGCTTCGCGTCGTTCTGGAGCGGCGCGCTGAAAGACGTGATCGTGTTCAGCCTGCTGATCCCGGTGCTCATGCTGCGCTCCTTCATGGCGGCCCATTCGGAAGAGGAAGAAGACGAGGTGGACCAATGAACGGCAACACGAAACGCATGGCGTGGATCGCGGGCGTGATCGTCGTGCTGGCCCTGGTGCCGGCCGTGGCGGGCAGCTTCACGGTCTCGCTGCTCAACGACATCGGCATCGGCGCGCTGGTGGCGCTGGGCCTCGTGCTGCTCACCGGCGTGGGCGGCGCCACCTCGTTCGGCCAGGCGGCCTTCGTGGGCATCGCGGCCTATGCCACGGCGTGGCTCACCACCGCGCAGGGCCTGTCGCCGTGGCTGGGGCTCCTGTTCGCGCTGCTGCTCACGGGGCTGTCGGCGCTGGCCATCGGCATGCTGACCTTGCGGCTGGGCGGGCACTTCCTGCCGCTGAGCACCATCGCCTGGGGGCTGTCGATCGCGATGCTGTTCGGCAACGTCGATGCGCTCGGGCGCCACACGGGCCTGTCGAACATCCCGGCGCTGCAGATCGGCGGCTGGTCGCTGGCCGATCCGCGCGCGATGTACTACCTGATCTGGGTGGTGGTCGGGCTGGCCTGCCTGTTCAGCCACAACCTGCTGCAGTCGCGGC
Organism: Variovorax sp. GW822-FHT04E09; assembly: GCF_058800845.1. Classification (NCBI taxonomy): domain Bacteria; kingdom Pseudomonadati; phylum Pseudomonadota; class Betaproteobacteria; order Burkholderiales; family Comamonadaceae; genus Variovorax; species Variovorax sp. GW822-FHT04E09. The sequence goes on along the minus strand of NZ_JBXAMR010000003.1, from coordinate 363,853 downwards.
CCGGGCGCGCCATCCGCGGGCTGCGCGGCGGCGCCACGCTGCTGGCCAGCGTGGGGGCCGACGCCTACCGCGTGCGGCTGTCGCTGTTCGTCACGGCAGCGCTGTTCGCGGGGCTGGCGGGCTGGCTCTATGCGCACATGAACCGCTTCGTGAGCCCGTCGCCCTTCGACGTGCGCGCCAGCATCGAGTACCTGCTGATGGCCGTGGCCGGCGGGCTCGGGCAGCTGGCGGGTGCGCTGGTGGGCGCGGCGCTGGTGCTGGTGTTGAAGAACGGCCTGCAGGACGTGCTGCCGATGCTCACGCAGCGCGCGGGCCAGCTGGAGGCCGTGGCCTTCGCGGCGCTGTTCATCCTGCTGCTGCACTTTGCGCGCGGCGGCGTGATGGGCCTGCTGCGGCGCTGGACGCGCCGGTGTGCCGCGCCGCAGGGCGCCTCGCGCTACACCGGCGCGCCGGTCGAGCCGCTGCCGCACCGGCAGCTGCCGGCACGCGGCACGCAGGTGCTGTCGGTCAACGGCGCCGTGAAGCGCTTCGGCGGGCTGGTGGCGGTGAACGATGTGAGCTTCGACGTCAAGGCGGGCGAGATCATCGGCCTCATCGGGCCCAACGGCGCGGGCAAGTCGACCATGTTCAACCTGCTGACCTGCACGCTGCCGATGAGCGCGGGCCAGGTGCGCTTTCTCGAGCACGACATCGCCGGCATGCCGCAGCGCGCGGTGGCGCGGCTCGGGCTGGCGCGCACCTTCCAGCACGTGAAGCTGCGCCCGCACATGAGCCTGCTGGACAACGTGGCGCTGGGCGCGCACTCGCGCACGCGCTCGGGCATCCTGAAGGCGGGCCTGCGGCTGGACCGCACGGAAGAAAGCCAGATCCTGCAGGAGGCGCAGCGCCAGCTCGACCGCATCGGCCTGGGCGACCGCGCGCACGAGCTCGCGGGCAGCCTGCCGCTGGGCACGCAGCGCATCCTGGAGATCGCGCGCGCGCTGGCCGCCGACCCTGTGCTGCTGGTGCTCGACGAGCCCGCGGCCGGCCTGCGTCGCAAGGAAAAGATGGCACTCGGTGACCTGCTGCGCAAGCTGCGCGAGGAGGGCGTGACCATCCTGATCGTCGAACACGACATGGACTTCGTGATGAAACTGGTGGACCGTTTGGTGGTGATGAACTTCGGCTCCAAGCTCGTGGAGGGCGTGCCGTCGGCGGTGCGTGCCGACGAGCGTGTGCAGGCCGCTTACCTCGGGAGCGTCGTATGACCGCGATGCTGGAGATTGGCGACCTTCATGTGTCGTACGGGCAGGTGGAGGCCGTGCGCGGCGTGTCGCTCGACGTGCAGCGGGGCCAGATCATCTCGGTGATCGGCCCCAACGGCGCGGGCAAGACCACGCTGCTGGCCGCGGCCATGGGCCTGCTGCCGTGCAAGGGCACGCTGCGCTTCGAAGGCGAAGACCTGCAGGGGCTCGATGTGGAGTCGCGTGTGGAGCGCGGGCTGTGCCTCGTGCCCGAGCGGCGCGAGCTGTTCGGCGAACTCACCGTGCTCGACAACCTGCAGCTCGGCGCCTACGCCAAGCGGCTGCGCGGCGATGCGATGAAGCGGCAGCTGCAGTCGGTGTACGACCGCTTCCCGCGCCTGGCCGAGCGCCGCGCGCAACGCGCCGACACGCTCTCGGGCGGCGAGCGGCAGATGCTGGCGGTGGGCCGCGCGCTCATGTCGGCGCCGCGCCTCTTGATGCTCGACGAGCCCAGCCTGGGCCTGGCGCCGCTGATCGTGCGCGACATCCTCACCATCGTGCGCAAGCTGCGCGACGACGGCGTGTCGATCCTGCTGGTGGAGCAGAACGCGCGCGCCGCGCTCGAGAGCTCCGACGAAGGCTACGTGCTGGAGACGGGCGAGATCGCGCTGTCCGGTGCTTCCGGTGACCTCGCGAGCGACCCGCGCGTGCAGGCCACCTACCTCGGCGGAGGCACGCACGATGACGAGTGACCCGCGCGCGGTGCCGCCGGCGCAGCGCACGCTGCCCGCCATGCTGCAGCGGCAGGCGGCGCTGTTCGGCGGCCGCCCGCTGCTGCGCATCGCGGGCCGGCAATGGACGCATGCCGATGCGGCCGACGCCGCGGCCACGCGCGCCGGTGCGCTTGCACAGCATGGCGTGGCGCGCGGCGACCGCATCGCCGTGATGTGCGGCAACCGCATCGAGTTCCTCGACACCTTCCTCGGCGCGGGCTGGCTCGGTGCCTCGGTCGTGCCGGTCAACACCGCGTCGATGGGGCCGCAGATCGAGTACTTCCTCGCAAACAGCGAGGCGAAGCTGCTGGTGATCGAGGCGGGCTTTCTCGATCGGCTGGCCACGGCCGAGCTGGCCCGCACGGCGCTGCGCGAGGTGTGGGTGGTGGGCGAGCCCGAAGCGCCATGGACGCCGCCCGCCGGCGTGCGCGTGTCGGCCTACCCGCCGGGCGCGCAGGCGCTGCCGCCCGCGCCGGTGCAGCCGGGCGACCCGCTCGCCATCCTCTACACCTCGGGCACCACGGGCCCGGCCAAGGGCGTCATCTGCCCGCAGGCACAGTACTTCTGGTGGGGCGTGAACAGCGCCGAGGTGCTCGGCGTCGGCCGCGACGACGTGCTGTGCACCACGCTGCCGCTCTTTCACATCAACGCGCTCAACACCTTCGCGCAGGCCGCGCTCACCGGGGCCGAGGTGGTGTTCGAGTCGCGCTTCTCCGCCTCGGGCTTCTGGCCGGCGATGCGCGCCAACGGCGCGACCGTGGTCTACCTGCTCGGCGCGATGGTGCCGATCCTGCTGGCCCAGCCCGAGGGCGAGGGCGAGCGCGACCACCGCGTGCGCACCGGCCTCGGCCCCGGCGTGCCCGCGGCGGCGGGGCAGGCCTTCCAGGCGCGCACGGGCGTGGCGCTGCTCGAGGGCTACGGCTCGACCGAAACCAACTTCGCCATCGCCACCGCGCCCGATTCGCCGCGCGGCGGCGTCATGGGCTGGCTGCGCCCCGGCTTCCAGGCCTGCGTGGCCGATGAAGACGACGTGCCGCTGCCGCCAGGCGAAGCCGGCGAACTGCTGCTGCGCGCCGACGAGCCGTACGCTTTTGCCAGCGGCTATTTCCATATGCCCGAGAAGACCGTCGAAGCCTGGCGCAATCTGTGGTTCCACACCGGCGACCGCGTGGTGCGCGATGCCGACGGCGCGTTCCGCTTTGTCGACCGCATCAAGGACGCGATCCGCCGGCGCGGCGAGAACATCTCGTCCTTCGAGGTCGAGCAGGTGCTGCTGAGCCACCCCGGCGTGGCCTCGTGCGCGGTGTACCCCGTGCGCTCCGAGCTGGCCGAAGACGAGGTGATGGCCGCGCTGGTGGCGCGCGAGGGCGTCGTCATCGACCCGGCCGAGCTGGCGCGTTTCTGCGAAGGCCGCCTGCCGTACTTCGCGGTGCCGCGCTACATCGACCTCTTGCCCGACCTGCCGCGCACCGAGAACGGCAAGGTGCAGAAGTTCAAGCTGCGCGAGCGCGGCGTGGGGCCGCAGACCTGGGACGGTCGGCCCGCCAAAGCCGGATGACGCACGCCACCGCGCTTCCACTGGCAGGGCGCGTGGCCTTCGTGACCGGCGCGGGGCAGGGGCTGGGCGCGGCCATCGCGCGCGGGCTGGCGCAGGCCGGTGCGCGCGTGGCGGTGGCGGACATCGACGAAGCCAATGCCCAGGCCGTTGCCGCCGAGGTGAACGGCCTCGCACTGCCCCTCGACGTGCGCGACGAGCAGGCCTTCAACGATCGCTTCGCGCAGGCGGTGGCGCACTTCGGCGCCGTCGACATCCTGGTCAACAACGCAGCGCGCACGCTGACCACCTCGCTGTGGGATATCACACCCGCCGAGTGGGACGATGTGCTCGCCATCAACCTGCGCGGCAGCTTCTTCGGCTGCCGCATCGCCGGAAGGCACATGCGCGAACGCGGCGCGGGCCGCATCGTCAACCTGGCCTCGCTGGCGGGGCAACAGGTCAGCAGCGCCACCGGCGTGCACTACGCGGCCAGCAAGGCCGGCCTGCTGGCGCTGACGCGTGCCTTTGCGCAGGAGCTGGCGCCGCACGGCGTGACCGTGAACGCGCTGGCCCCCGCCGCCATCGACAGCCCCGCGCTCGCTGCGCTGGCGCCCGAGCGGCAGCAGGCGCTGAAGGCCGGCATTCCGCTCGGCCGCTTCGGCCTGGCCGACGAGGTGGCTGCCGCCGTCGTCTACCTGGCCTCGCCGGCCGCGGCCTTCATGACCGGGGCGACGCTCGACCTCAACGGCGGCCGTTTCATGCGGTAGCACCCTGCTGGTGCGCAAATGGCTAAAATGATTCAGAACTAAACCATTCAGGTATGCACACAAATTCGCTCACTGGCCGTCATGCCCTCGTCACCGGCGCCGCTCGCGGCATCGGCGCAGAGATCGCCCGCACCCTCGCTGCCCAGGGGGCAGTGCTGACCCTGCTGGGCCGCGACGCGCAGGCCCTGCAGCGCGTGGCCGACACCCTGGCGGGCAGCGGCCACGGCGTGGTGGCGGCCGACGTGGCCGACCCGGAGGCTGTTCAGTCGGCCTTTGCGCAGGCGCGGGCCGAGCGCGGGGCGGTGACCGTGCTGGTCAACAACGCGGGCGCCGCCGAGAGCGCGCCGTTCCTGAAGACCTCGGTCGAGCTGTGGCAGCGCATGCTGTCGGTCAACCTCACCGGCAGCTTCCTGTGCGCGCAGGCCGCGCTGCCCGACATGCTCGACGCGGGCTGGGGCCGCATCGTCAACATCGCCAGCACGGCGGGCCAGAAGGGCTACGCCTACGTGTCGGCCTACACCGCGGCCAAGCACGGCGTGATCGGCCTCACGCGCGCGCTGGCGCTCGAGGTGGCGCGCAAGGGCATCACCGTGAACGCCGTGTGCCCGGGCTACACCGACACCGACATCCTGCGCAACAGCGTCGCCAACGTGGTCGGCAAGACCGGCCGCAGCGAAGCCGATGCGCTGGCCGAGTTCTCCAGCGTGAACCCGCAAAAGCGCATCGTGCAGCCGGCCGAAGTGGCCGACGCCGTGCGCTGGCTGTGCGGCGAAGGCGCCGCCTCGGTCACGGGCCAGTCGATCTCCGTTTCAGGAGGAGAAGTCACATGAGTCGCAACGATGCCTCCCACGCCGTGCTGAGCGACGCCGAAGAACTCGGCCACGAAGCCCGCGCCGGCCATGAAGACCACGCCATGCTCAAGCTGTGGCTGCGCATGCTCGCGAGCACCACGCAGATCGAGGCCGAGATCCGGCGCCGGCTGCGCGAGCGCTTCGGCATCTCGCTGGCGCGCTTCGACTACATGGCCCAGCTGTACCGCTACGAAGACGGCTTGAAGATGCGCGTGCTCTCGCGCTACCTGATGGTGACCGGCGGCAACGTCACCGGCCTGACCGACGAACTCGAGCGCGAAGGCATGGTGGCGCGCGCGCCCAGCCCCGACGACCGCCGCGCCTGGATCGTGAGCCTCACGCCCGAAGGCCGCAACGCCTTCGAAGCCATGGCCACCGAGCACGAGCAGTGGATCCTCGAGATGTTCTCGGGCCTGGACATGAAGACCGTCAAGCAGATGCACAACCAGCTCGGGCTGCTGCGCGTGCACGTGATGCGCGGCGACGGCGCGGTCGAGGACCGCGCATGAGCGGCGAGGGCGGTGGTGTGGAGTTCCAGCGCCCGCGCCTGATCCGTTTTTCCGACTGCGACCCGGCGGGCATCGTCTTCTATCCGCAGTACTTCGTGATGCTCAACGGCCTGGTCGAAGACTGGGTGAGCGAGGGGCTCGGCGTGGGCTACCACGCACTGATCGGCGAGCGCCGCGTCGGCCTGCCGACCGTGAAGCTCGACGCCGATTTTCGCGCCGTGAGCCGCATGGGCGACCAAGTGATGCTCGGCATCTCGGTAGCGCAGCTGGGCTCGCGCTCGATCACGCTGTCGCTGCGCTGCTTCGAGCCCACCACGGGCGAGCTGCGCATGCAGGTGCGGCAGGTACTGGTGACGACCTCGCTCGACACGCACCGCGCCATCGCCGTGCCGGACGACATGCGCGCGGCCATCCTGCGCGATGCGCCAGCGCTGGCCGTTGCCGAGCCCGCTGGCAAGACCTGAGAGAGGCTAGGGCGCCGGCGCAGGGCCGTCGGCAGGCTCGAGCGCCTTCTTCTCCTGCGCGTGCTTCTTCAGCCAGCCGCTGAGCTCTCGTTTCCCTTTGGCGTTGGCCTGGCGCCACGCCTCGCGCGCGGCCGCCACGAAGCGTTCTTCCGCCGCATCGGGCGGTGCTTCCGAAGGCGCAGTGTTGTCTTCGTCGAGCCAGCCGGCGGCCACGTCGCAGTGCCGTTCGATCTGCCGTGCGAGCTTGTCGCCGATGGGCCGCGCACTCTTGATCTGGCTCCACATGCTCGGAGAGATTTCGAGCTTGCGCGCGAACGCCTGGTCGAGCCCCTTGGCGGGCAGGCCCGCCGCGACGGCGTCCTCGAGAAAGCGGCGATGCAGCACAAGCGCATTGCGGCGGCGCGCGACGGTGGTATGGGGCACTGTTCAAAAACAACAACAAGACAAGAAAAGATTGTCCCGGTTGTTGACGTCGCCGTAAACACTCTTTACAGTTGCCTCCAATTCACGGCACAAGCCGTCCCTTTTTTCCAACCCCTTACAGCCGACAGCGGCAATTTTTGACCAGGAACCATCGTGAACACCGCACTGATCCTCACCAGCCATCGACCCGCCTCGGGCCGACCGCTCGTGCGCGTCGGGTTCTGCCATGGTTTCGACATGCCGTCGCCCCTGTCGTTGTCTTCGCACCTGAACACCGCGTACGCCGCCAAAGCCGCAGCCCGTCTGCGCGTGGGTGGTCAGTTCGAGGCTCATCAGGTGCCCCCGGGTGGAGGTCGCGCGTAGGCGCGCATCTCTCAAGCTCTCTCGCAAAGAGGCCCGGACACCGCAAGGTTCCGGGCCTTTTTGTTTTTGCCGCTTTCCATTTCGGGTGTGCCTTCACCCCACCGCCAGAAATTGCCGCGTCGACGGTCTGGCGGGATGTGCATGAGTTGATCACTCCTGTGCAGCGACGTTCGACGGGGCCGCGCCCAGCGCGCGGCCCGTCGCGTGAGGACACAACCGAAATGGAAAGCGCGGGCAGGCTTTTTAGTTTTTCTTCCGTGTGTGGCGCAGCCTGGTAGCGCATCTGGTTTGGGACCAGAGGGTCGCAGGTTCAACTCCTGCCACACGGACCACACCCGAGCGGGACCGGGCCATGCCAACGCGTGGCCCGCCCCGCGGAAACCGGCCGCAAAGATGGGGCGGCGCCGGAACCCGTCACCGGACATTTTTTCAAGTCATTACTTTCTTTTTTCGTCACCCACCAAGGAGGCCCTCATGCGCAAGCGCAACTCACCGATCCGGATGATCGCCGTGCACCCGGCACCGCTGCCGCGCAGGCACATGGTGTGGTCGCTGGCCCAGCGCTTCGGCGTGGGGCTCGGGCCGCGCTACGTGGCGGATCGCGCGTCGGCATTGCCGGGCGGCAGCGAGGCGCCACTCGACAGCCTCGACCTCGACCAGCGCGTGCGCGCGTCGGGCGAGTGGTAGCAGCTCGGCACTGCTCGTCTTCTGTTTCTTCAATGGTGCGTGTAGCTCAATGGCAGAGCCGCGGGTTGTGGTCCCGCTGACAACGGTTCGATTCCGTTCGTGCACCCCATCCGTTCACCACAAGCCATCGCCGCGAAGGGAGGCGATTCGTCATGCATTCACACGTCCTGCAACTCGATATTCAGGGCACGCCGCAAGCCTGGATCTCGCTGGAGCAGGCGGTGTTGCACTACGCCACCGGCAACGTGGCCTGGGAAGACGGCGCGCTGCCGCTGGCCACGCTGCGCGGCGGCTTCAACGTGGCGCGCGGTGTGCAGTCGCGCATCGACGTCGCGCCCATCATCGCGCTGCGCGGCGCGTCGAAGATCAACCTCTTCGACGTCGTGCCCGGCGTGACCAAGGCCAAGCTGCTGCGCCGCGACCGCCACACCTGCGCCTACTGCGCGCAGGTGTTCGCCGACCGCGACCTGCAGTGCGAACACGTCATGCCCGAGTCGCGCGGCGGCCCATGGAGCTGGACCAACCTTGTGAGCGCCTGCGCCGTCTGCAACAACCGCAAGGCCGCGCGCACGCCCGAAGAAGCCGGCATGCCGCTGGTCTACCTGCCGTACGTGCCGAGCCGCTTCGAGAACTTCCTGCTCGAAGGCCGCAACATCCGCGCTGACGTGCACGAGTGGCTGGCCAAGCGCCTGCCGCGCGGCTCGCGGCTGCAGTAGCGCCGCGCGCACAAAGAGAAAAGCCCGCTGCCCGTTGGATCAACGGACAGCGGGCTTTGCCTTGTGCGGCTCGCGGTGAGCGAGTGAGTGAATCAGTGGAGGCGTGGGCGGCTTGCTTGTTTGCTTGTGTTCAGCGCCCCGCGCCGAAGAAGCTGTAAGCCACTGCTGTGGCTGCTGCGAGCCCGCCGAGCAAGATGAAGAGCACCTTCGTCGTACGGCGAGGGCCGCGCCGTGAACGGACCCAATGTTCCGGCCCGATCAGATCGATCGGAACCGTGGGTTTGCCTATGTCGGATGCCTTTTCCATGCCAAGAAATATAGCGCAGGCGCCAAAGCAAGAAGTTACAACGGCTTTTTGGCCCCATCGCACCGTGGCCGCTTGCCGACACCAGATAGAAACGTGTGAAATATTCCTCATGAACCAACAAATCATTCTCGAGAGCCTGGTCCGCGCCCTGGAGAGCTGGGTCCGCAACGCCTCCGCGGCCGAGCTGTGGCGCGTGCACCGCGAGGGCGGCCTGGGCACATCGATCCGCACCGAAGGCGAGAGCGTCGTGCACGTGCGCATCGCGCTCGACGGCCCGCCCGATGCGCTGTCGAACATCGGCAAGACCGATGGCCGCCTGCCCATGACCGAAGCGTTCAGAGGCGCGAATGGCGAAGCAGGGTGGGGCACCCCACCACCGCAAGGAAGCGCCGAGCGCGAGCAGTGGTTTCTGTCGAGCGACGTGGCGCAGGAGCAGGCGCGGCAGTACCTGCTGGCGGAGGTGGCGGCGCGGCGGGATGCGTTGGTGCGGCGGGTGGAGGCGTGGGCTGCGGGTGCTGGTTGAGGCCGGTGCGCGATTCGCAGGGCGATCGTCTTCGCGTGCGTGACTACAAGTCGACGCGAGTCCTCATTTGTTCACCGTGAGAGGCTTCCGCTGACGCGCTTCTCTCCCTACATTTGAACGACCGCCGCGCCTCACGGCGGGACATCGATGCACACCGCAGCGATGTCGATGTGAGGCACAAAAGGCGACGGCCAGGGTGCGCTAACACCCTGACCGTCTGACCAAACAACGTGCACTGACTTTGGAAAGCGAGCACATCAAATGGCTGATCAAATTATCGCCGGGCAAACCATGCCCGATTCCCTCAGGGCAACCTGCCCCGACGCGGCCGACGTTCTCGAGAAGAAGTCGTCCCAACTGCAATCGCTGCTGAGCTGCTGCTACGGAGACTGCAGTGAATGGTTCGACGCGATTGGTGCCGTGCACCGAGACCACGTGATGTGGATCGCAGCAGACCTAGCGGGCGAAGTCGCAGAGCTTGCGCAGCAACTGCTGAGACGGATCAACGCAGCGGACGCGTCGGCACCTACATGAGCGCTGCAGGGGACGACAACCGCGCGCGGAAGTAGCTAGCGGTCTCCTCGTCGCTGCAGTAGACGTAGCACCCCTTCATGCCGCGCGTCATCAGCGTGCGGTAGGTGTTCTTGATGATCAGGTCCGCCTCTGCCGTGGCGTTCTTCGGGTCTGCCTTGAGCCGCGCCTTGTAGCCGCGCAAGGTCTTGTCGTGCCGGTCGCGGGCCTTCGGCTCCGTCACGACCCGACCGTCACGCACGATGAGGTCGGGGCCGACGATCACGCCGATGTAGTCCACCTCCAGCCCTTGGCAGGTGTGGATGCAGCCGACCTCGTTGATTGAGTTCGGCGCAATGATCCAAAGGCTGCCATCGACATCGAGGTTCCATCGCTTGCGGTAGTCGCCAATGACGATGTCGAAGGCTTTCGGGTCTTTCTTGCTGGTCCAGGGCCAGCAGTAACCGGCGACGACACGGGCGGTGCCTGTGTGGTTCTTCTGCGCAATCGCCGTATGAAGGTCCGCCGGATCGCTGAAGACCTGAAAGTCGAACTCGGCTGGCGTGAGCGTCTTGTTCGCGGTCTCTCGAACGGCGAGGGCGTCGTCGAGCCACGCGATGTAGCCGTCGGAGCCGCTGCATCTGAACTGCGATGCGAGTTCGTGCTCAGAGACCTCTGCGCCCTTGTCCGTGCCGAATGTGCGAATGGTTTGTTTCGTGCCGATGTCGCTCAACGCGACCCGCTGGTCCTCGTCGATGAAGAACACCGTGCACTTGGCGGCGGCAATCAACTCCTTGACTTGGTTCTCGCCCAGGTTGCCGTACAGGCCGCTCTTTTCGTTCAGGCGGTGCGCCTCGTCCACGATCAGCACGTCGAACTGGTCTGCGGGTGTTTCGATGAAACCACCGGAGCCCGTGAAGAGGTTGGAGTAGCGCGTGCGCGTCATGGTGCCCGCGAGCTTGGTTTCGTAGACGCGCCGAGGTGCGGCGTTCTTCGAAACGTATTTGCAGTTCAGGCCGGCACCCATCAAGGTGACCAGTGCGTTGATAGCGAGCACCGTCTTGCCAGTCCCCGGGCCGCCTTCGACGATCACCACCTTGGGGTTCGCGCTCGATGCAGATCGGCCTGCAGCCAAGATGTTCTCGTAGACCTCTTTCTGGTCATCGATCAAGATGAACTCGGGATTCCCCTTCAGCAGGCCCGCAAGGCTGTCGCTGAGCGCCTTCGATGGCCTGATGCGGCCGTTGGCCAGTTCATAGAGCACGCTCGGGTCGCCGAACTTGATGTGCTGTTTGATGAAGTTGCGAAGCATGCTTCGCTCGGTCTCGCCCTTCAGGAACAGCGGCGCTTTCGCGATGTAGCCGGCGTAGTGGTCCGAGTCGATGACACCATCGCGCTCGTAGTTGTGCAGATACGCGCACGCTTGGACTGAAATGCCGCCGGCATAGACGGCCTCATTGAAGCCCTCCATCAACGAGGCATAGGACCACGCTTGGTATGAGGGGTGCACCACGTCTCGGTGCCCTCCGCCGAGGTAGGTGTTGACCAGTGCGTCCTTGGTCGAAGACTTCACCTTGTCCCACTGCTTCAGCTCGACGATCACGATGTTCTTCGAGTCGTCGTGGCCTCGGCCAGTCAGGCTGATGTCGATGCGCTTGGAACTTTGCGGGATATGAAGTTCAACGGCCACGCCGACGTCATTCGGAATTTCGGAGTCGCTGAGGACCTTCGACATGTAGCCAAGCGACTCCTTCCATGACTTCTTTTCTGCCGCAGACACGTTGCGTCCCGTGGTGTGGAAGTACTTGGCGAAGACGACCTCCTCGATGTCCCTGTCGTTGCTGTCGCTGAGAAATTGCTTCTTGTCGGCCTCGTAGACGATCACGTCAGTCCTTCCCAGATTCGCGCGCTTCCTGCGAGCTGTGCTTCTTGCTGCTACCGCGCACCTTGTCAGCCGGATAGCGCAGGGCATTGGCCTTCAGCTTCTGTTGGACCGCAGCGTTGAGGTCCACGCCCAAGACGGAAGACAGGCGAACGAGATAGAGCAGGACATCCGCGAGTTCGTCCTGAACGGCCTGGGCTGTCTGTGGGTTTCGGCCGGCTTCTTTGGAGCCTTGCTCGGACATCCACTGAAAGATCTCGTTCAGCTCGCCGACCTCGCCGGTCAGGGCCATCACCAAGTTCTTGGGGGAGTGGAACTGGGCCCAGTCGCGCTCGGTGGCGAAGTGCTCCAAGCGTGCGGCAAGCGGCGCGACGTTGACGAGTGGGGTGTCCAACGCCGCGTCAGCTGCATCGGTCATGTGGGGCTCTCCTATCGCCTTGTGCCAATGAGGTGTGTCTGTCCGGTTCTGCCCGCCTTCAATAAACGGAAGCGGTGCCGGACTCCGGTCATGAAACAAGTGTATCTAGCGAGGGTCCTGCCATTTCACAGTTGCTCAATAAATTGGCAGGCAAGCGACCAGACTTGCTCGGGGCGCCCAGGGTTTGGCTCACAAGCCAGGAAACAATGATTGCGTAGAGGGCGCCAAACTGTGAACTGCCCGATTGATTGACGTTAAAGTGTAGTCAATCGTTAACGAAGGGCGGGTGATGCCAGGCTATTTCGGTGCAAATCGCGAGGTGCAGTGCGCTGTGATTTTTTCCAAATCGAAGGACCAGTGTCGAATTGGGAACAGCCAAATCGGTTTCTCGGTGAGCCGACGTGGCTAGCAAAACACCCTCACTCCCAATCGCCGGGCCGCTTCCATCTTTTGTTGTTGGGGAGATTTATCGGCGCTGGCCAAACCTCAATGACCCGTTTGGCGGCGGTCGGCAAGGCGGAATTTCTGATTCGGCGCAAGCACCAGTGACGTTTCTTTTCACTGGCGATAGTGGCGAGCAATATGGCTACGCCGATCGATTCGATGACGAGGGCACCTTCTTTTTCTCAGGCGAAGGCCAAGAAGGCGACATGCAGTTTGTTCGCGGCAACAAGGCAGTTCGCGACCACTCAGCCAGAGGAAAAGCGCTGCACTTGTTTCGGACCATTGGCAAAGGCAAGGGCCAAAAGTATCTCGGCGAATTTGTGTACCAGGGGCATGACTGGGTTCGTGCGCTGGACAAGAAGAAAGCGCTTCGAGATGCAATCATTTTTCGGCTGGTGCCGGTCACGCGTCTTGAACAACTGGAGCTTGCTGCAGCGGAGGATTCTGCTGAGGAGCTGACGCTGCAAGAGTCTCGAAACAGGGCAATTGCCGCGTCCAAGGTCGATGGCGCAAAAGACAGCACAAAGGGAAGCCGGACGGTCTATGACCGTAGCCGCGCGGTGCGGGACTATGTGCTTTTGCGGGCAGCAGGGAAATGTGAGCTTTGCAAGGAGCCGGCGCCGTTTCATCGAAGTGGCGGGTCGCCGTACTTAGAGCCGCATCACACCACGCGTGTATCTGATGGAGGGCCGGATCATCCGCAGTTCGTGGCCGCGCTGTGCCCAGCGTGCCATCGCGAAGTGCACTATGGCGAACACGCTCATACGAAGAATCTGGCTCTGATAGAACGACTTCGCAGCCTTGAGCCGGTGGGGCGGCATTGATTTCGGGCCCTTATCGGCCGTAATTTCTAGGCCGCGCAGCAAAAAAGCCCCTGATCCTTGCGAATCAGGGGCGTTTCATTTGGTGCCGGAGAGATGAATCGAACACCCGACCTTCTCATTACGAATGAGCTGCTCTACCGACTGAGCTACACCGGCGAAGCCTCAGATTATAGCCAAGAAATCAAGGCTTCTCGGCGTGGTACTGCGTCAAACGCTCGACTTCGTGACGCGAACCCAACATCACGCTCACGCGCTCGTGCAGTTTGGTGGGCTTCAGGTCGAGGATGCGCTGCTTGCCGTTGGTGGCGGCGCCGCCGGCCTGCTCGACGAGCCAGCTCATGGGGTTGGCCTCGTACATCAGGCGCAGCTTGCCGGCCTTTTCGGGCTCGCGCTTGTCCCACGGGTACATGAAGACGCCGCCGCGCATCAGGATGCGGTGCACGTCGGCCACCATGCTGGCAATCCAGCGCATGTTGAAGTCCTTGCCGCGCGGGCCTTCCTTGCCGGCCAGGCATTCGTCGATGTAGCGCTTCACGGGCTCGTCCCAGTGGCGCATGTTGCTCATGTTGATGGCAAATTCTTTCGTATCGGCCGGAATCTGGATGTCTTCCTGCGTGAGCACGAAGCTGCCTTGCTCGCGGTCGAGCGTGAACATGGCCACGCCGTTGCCCACGGTGAGCACCAGGGTGGTCTGCGGGCCGTAGATGCAGTAGCCGGCGGCCACCTGCTGGGTGCCGGGCTGCAGAAAGTCGGCTTCCTGCACGCCGGGGGTGTCGTCGGGCTTCTTCAGCACGCTGAAGATGGTGCCGATGCTCACGTTGACGTCGATGTTGCTGCTGCCGTCGAGCGGGTCGAACATCAAGAGGTATTCGCCCTGCGGGTAGCGGTTGGGCACCACGTGGATGGTTTCCATCTCTTCGCTGGCCATGGCCGCGAGGTGGCCGCCCCATTCGTTGGCTTCAATGAGCACTTCGTTGGCGATGATGTCCAGCTTCTTCTGGATTTCGCCCTGCACGTTCTCGCTCTCGGCCGTGCCGAGCACGCCACCCAGCGCGCCCTTGTTGACGGCCTGGCTGATGCTCTTGCAGGCGCGGGCGACCACTTCGAGCAACAGGCGCAGCTGGCCGGGAATGAGGCCGTCGGCGCGTTGCTGTTCGACGAGGTAGCGGGTGAAGGAGATTTTTTGTTGAGCCATGGATCTTGTGGGGTTCAGTGGGTTCAGTTTCCGGCGAGGGCGCGGGTGACGACTTCGTGGGTGTCCTTGCTCAGGTCGGGCTTGGCAGCGACGCGGGCAATCGCTTCGCGTGCGGCGCTGCGGTACGGCTCGGCCAGCTTGCTCCAGCGGTCGAGTGCGCGCGCCAGGCGTGCGGCCACCTGGGGGTTGATGGCGTCGAGCTCGATCACGCGCTCGCTCCAGAACACGTAGCCGGCGGCGTCGGCGCGGTGGAAGGCGCCGGGGTTGCCGCTGCAGTAGCTGAAGATCACGCTGCGCGCGCGGTTGGGGTTCTTCAGCGAGAAGTCGGGGTGCTTCATGAGCTGCTTCACCAGCGGCAGGATGTCGCCGCCGCGGTCGCTGGCGCCGGCCTGCAGCGAGAACCACTTGTCGATGACCAACGCCTCGTCCTTGAACATGGCGTGGAAGCGCGCGAGCGCCTGCGCCGCCAGGGTGTGGCCCGACGACACGAGGGCGTTGAGCGCGTTGAAGCGGTCGGTCATGTTGCCCGCATCCTTGAAGCGCTGCAGGGTCTTGCCCGGCCACACGGTGTCGCCCGAGGCGCGCGCCGCCAGGCACAGGAAGTTGAGCGCCATGCCGGCCAGCGCGCGGCGGCCCGACGAGGTCGGGTCGGGCGTGTAGGCGCCGGTGTCCTTGTTGTCTTCGTAGGCCTGTTCCCAGTCGGCGAAGAGGGCGGTGGCGAGCTGGGCGCGCATGGCTTCGCGCACGAGGTGCACGCGCTGCGGATCGACCACGTCGAGCTGTTCGGCAATGTAGGTTTCCGACGGCAGCGTGAGCACCAGTTCCTTGAAGGCGGCGTCGAGCTGCGGGTGGCGCAGCACGCCGCGCATGGCGTCGAGGTAGGCGTCGTTGAGCACCGGCGTGGTGTCGGTGGCGTGCGCGGCAATGGCTTGCAGCGCGGCGCGCAGGCCCAGGCGTTGGCCGGCTTCCCAGCGGTTGAACGGATCGGGGTCGTTGGCCAGCAGGGTGAGCAGCTGGGCGTCGGTGTACGCAAAGTCGAGGATCACCGGCGCGCTGAAGCCGCGCAAGATGGACGGCACGGGCTCGGCGTCCAGGCCCACGAAGGTGATCTGCTCGCCGGCGCGCGACAGCACGATGGTGCGGGTGCCGCGTGCCACATCGCTTTCGCCCTCGAGCTGCATGGGCAGCTCGCGGCCGGTGGCGGCGTCGAGCAGGCCGATGTTCAGCGGAATGACGAAGGGTTCTTTGGTCTGCTGGCCCGGCGTGGGCGGGCAGCTTTGCACCACGCTCAGGGTGTAGCTGCGGTTCTGCGCGTCGTACACGCCGTGCGCGGCCAGGCGGGGCGTGCCGGCCTGGCTGTACCAGCGCTTGAACTGGGGCAGCAGGCGGGCCAGCTCGGAATCGGGGTTGGCGTCGGCAATGGCCTGGGCGAAGTCGTCGCAGGTCACGGCCTGGCCGTCGTGGCGCTCGAAGTACAGGGTGATGCCCTTTTCGAAGCCCTTGCGGCCGACCAGTGTCTGCATCATGCGAACGACCTCGGCACCCTTTTCGTAGATGGTGACGGTGTAGAAGTTGCTGATCTCGATGTAGCTGTCGGGCCGCACCGGGTGGGCCATGGGGCCGGCGTCTTCGGGGAATTGGGCGGTGCGCAGCACGCGCACGTCTTCGATGCGCTTCACGGCGCGGGCCGAGGCGTCGGCGCACAGGTCCTGGCTGAACTCCTGGTCGCGGAAGACGGTGAGGCCTTCCTTCAGCGAGAGCTGGAACCAGTCGCGGCAGGTCACGCGGTCGCCGCTCCAGTTGTGGAAGTACTCGTGGCCGACCACGCTTTCGATGTTGCTGTAGTCGGCGTCGGTGGCGGTGGCCTGGTTGGCCAGAACGTACTTCGTGTTGAAGATGTTCAGGCCCTTGTTCTCCATGGCGCCCATGTTGAAGTCGCTGGTGGCCACGATCATGAAGCGGTCGAGGTCCAGCGGCAGGCCGAAGCGGGCTTCGTCCCAGAGCACGGAGTTGACCAGCGAGTTCATGGCGTGCTCGGTCTTGTCGAGGTCGCCGGCGCGCACGTACACCTGCAGCAGATGTTCCTTGCCGCTGCGGGCCTTGATGCGCTGCTCGCGCGCCACGAGCTTGCCCGCGACCAGGGCGAACAGGTAGCTGGGTTTCTTGAAGGGGTCGACCCACTTGGCGAAGTGGCGGCCCTCGGGCAGCTCGCCCTGGTCGACGAGGTTGCCGTTCGACAGCAGCACCGGGTAGGCGGCCTTGCTGGCGCGCAGCGTGACGGTGTACATCGCCATCACGTCCGGACGGTCGAGGAAGTACGTGATGCGGCGAAAGCCCTCGGCCTCGCACTGCGTGAAGAAGGTGTCTTCGCTCACGAACAGGCCCATCAGCTTGGTGTTCTTGATGGGGCAGCAGGTGGTGAAGAGTTCGAGCTCGAAGGCGTCGGGCAGGCCGTCGATGACGAGCTGATCGCCTTCCATGCGGAACGAGGCGCCCTGGCCGTTCACGAGCACGCGCGCCAGGTTGAGCTCGTCGCCGTCCAGGCGCAGCGGCTGGGCCGGCACCTCGGGGTTGCGGCGCAGCTGCATGCGGTTGAGCACGCGGGTCTTGGCGGGGTCGAGGTCGAAGGTCAGGTCGACGGTGTCGATCCAGAACGCCGGCGCGGCATAGTCTTCGCGGCGGATGGCAATGGGTTGCCCTTGGGCGTCACGCTGAAGCAGCATCGAGGGTCTCCAGAAAATTCGAATGGGCCAGTTCGTTGTAGTCGCGAACGGCGGCGATCACGTGGGGGCCGGCCAGCTCGGCGGCCGTATGGGTGCTGCACACGGCCACGGCGCGCATGCCGCCGCGGCGGGCCGCTTCGATGCCGAAGGGCGCGTCCTCGAAGACGATGCAGCGCTCGGGCGCCACGCCGATGCGGCGCGCGGCTTCCAGAAAGATCGCGGGCGTGGGCTTGCCCGAAAAGCCTTCGTCGCCGCCGACGATGGCCAGCGGCAGCGGGTCCATCTTCAGGCGCGACATGGCGAACGCGATGTTGTGCCGGTCGCCGGCCGTGCCGACCGCCACCTTCAGGCCACGTGCCACCGCAGCCTTGGCGAAGGCGGTGAAGCCCGCCACCTCGGTGAAGTTGTCATGGAAGAGTTCGCGGTAGATCTCTTCCTTCTCGTGCACCATCGCCTGGCACTCGGCATCGGAGAGCTCGCGCTCGAACAGCTCGCGCATGCTCTCGGTGCCGGTGCGGCCCGTGGTGCGCGCGAGGATCTCGCTCACGTCGAGCTGCACGCCGTGGCGCTGCGCGAAGGTCACCCACGAGCGCGCATGCCAGGGCATGGAGTCGATCATGGTGCCGTCCATGTCGAAGATCAGGGCTTCGACCCTGCCGGTGTTCAGGCTCATCGGTCAGACGCCTTGCTTGAGCGAGGCTTCGATGAACACGTCGAGGTCGCCGTCGAGCACCTTCTGCGTGGCCGAGACTTCGACGTTGGTGCGCAGGTCCTTGATGCGGCTGTTGTCCAGCACGTAGCTGCGGATCTGGTGGCCCCAGCCCACGTCGGTCTTGCTGTCCTCGAGCTTTTGCTGCTCTTCCTGGCGCTTGCGCATCTCGTGGTCGTACAGGCGCGAGCGCAGGCGCTTCCACGCCACGTCGCGGTTGCTGTGCTGGCTGCGGCCGTCCTGGCACTGCACCACGATGCCGGTCGGGATGTGCGTCAGGCGCACGGCCGAGTCGGTCTTGTTGATGTGCTGGCCGCCGGCGCCGCTGGCGCGGAAGGTGTCGGTGCGCACGTCCGAAGGGTTGATCTCGATCTCGATCGAGTCGTCGATCTCGGGGTACACGAAGATCGAGGCAAAGCTGGTGTGGCGGCCGCCCGACGAGTCGAACGGCGACTTGCGCACCAGGCGGTGCACGCCGGTCTCGGTGCGCAGCAGGCCGAAGGCGTAGTCGCCCTCGACCTTGATGGTCGCGCCCTTGATGCCGGCGGTGTCGCCGGGCGTTTCGTCTTCGATCTGCGTCTTGAAGCCCTTGCGCTCGGCGTACTTCAGGTACTGGCGCAGCAGCATGCTGGCCCAGTCGCAGGCTTCGGTGCCACCGGCGCCGGCCTGGATGTCGACAAAGGCGTTCAGCGGGTCGGCCGGGTTGTTGAACATCCGGCGGAATTCGAGCTGCTTGATGTCGGCTTCGAGCGTGGCGGCGTCATCGGCAATGGCCTGCAGGCCATCGAGGTCGCCGTCTTCCTTCGACATCTCGAAGAGCTCGGTGTTGTCCGACAGCCCGTTGGTGAGCCGGTCGAGCGTGACGACCACGTCGTCGAGCGACTTCTTTTCCTTGCCCAGTTCCTGGGCCTTCTTGGGGTCGTTCCAGACGTTCGGGTCTTCGAGCGATGCGTTGACTGTCCTCAGTCGTTCAGCTTTGGCATCGTAGTCAAAGATACCTCCGTAAATCGACCGTACGGACGCTCAGGTCCGCGAGCATTGCGCCGATTTGGTTGATCTGTTCTGCGTCCATGGGGTGTCCTGACTGTGTGAGGTTGGTGTTCGGGGGAACCCGTCATTTTCTCACGGTCCGCCAACTCGCCAGGCAGCGCCCCTGTATTGCGCCTTCCCTCTCGGGGGGAAGGCGCGGGCACCGGAATCAGAACGCCGGAATCAGCGACCCCTTGAACTGCGTCTCGATGAAGCTGCGCACCTCCGGCGACTGGTAGGCCGCCACGAGGCGCTTGGCCCAGGGCTTGTCCTTATCGGCGCGGCGCACGGCGATCAGGTTGGCGTAGGGGCTCTGGGCCGATTCCTTGATGACGGCGTCCTTGCCGAACGACAGGCCGGCCTTCTCGGCGTAGTCGTTGTTGATGGCCGAAATGGCCAGGTCGTCGAGCGAGCGCGGCAGCTGGGCGGCGTCCAGCGACACCAGCTTGAGCTTCTTGGGGTTGGTCACCACGTCCAGCGGCGTGGCGTTGTTGTTCTTCACGGCCTCGGGCTTGAGGGTGATGAGCTTGGCCTGTTGCAGCAGCAGCAGGGCGCGGTTGCCGTTCGACGGGTCGTTCTGGATGCCGACCGAGGCGCCGTCGGCCAGCTGGTCGATCGACTTGATCTTGCGCGAGTAGAAGCCCAGCGGCGCGGTGATGGTCAGGCCCACGGGCACGAGGTCGAAGCCGCGCGCCTTGATCTGGTTGTCCAGGAAGGGCTGGTGCTGGAAGGCGTTGGCGTCCAGGTCACCGGCGGCCAGCGCCGCGTTGGGCAGCTGGTAGTCGTTGAACACCACGACCTGGACGGTCAGGCCGTCCTTGGCGGCGACCTTCTTGACCACCTCGAACACCTGCTCGGCGCTGCCGACGGAAATGCCGACCTTGACGGTGTTCTTGTTGTCCTGCGCGACGGCAGCGCTGCCGGCGAAAAGGGCGGTGACGAGGGTGGCGAGGGCGGCGAGCGTGAGGCCGCGGCGGCGGAAAGTGGAATGCATGGTGGCGCGAAATCGAAGAAATGAAGGCGCCGAATGTGGCATTGCCGCCGCGGATCGGGAACGAACCAATCCTCATATCGATATGGCGTCCACTCGCTCCATATGGTCTTTCTTATTTGATTTTTCATATAAGCACGAGCCGATTTGTTCGTTCCCTTTCGGCTCGTTTCTTTTCATACTCGGCACCTTTTTGCGAACCTGCGCGATCGCGCCCTTGCGGCCCGCGCCTTCTTTCATGACCTTCCCTTCGCCTGATGCGGCACGCGGCAACGCGGCGCCGGTCATCCGTCTTCAATCGGTGCAGAAGTCGTTTGCCTTGCCCAGCGGCGAGGTGTTCGATGCCGTGCAATCGCTCTCGCTCGAGATCCAGCAGGGCGACGTGTTCGGCCTGATCGGCAAGAGCGGCGCCGGCAAGTCGACGCTGCTGCGCCTCATCAACCTGCTCGAGCGCCCCGATGCGGGCCAGGTGTTCGTCGGCGGGCGCGACCTCACGACGCTGTCGCGCCGCGAGCTGCGCGACACGCGCCAGAACATCGGCATGATCTTCCAGCAGTTCAACCTGCTGCAGAACGCCACGGTGTTCGACAACGTGGCCTTCCCGTTGAAGATCCACGGCCGCCACTCCAAGGCCGAGATCAACGAACGGGTGCGCGAGTGCCTCGACCTCGTGGGCCTGGCCGAAAAGATCGACACCTACCCGGCCCAGCTCTCGGGCGGCCAGAAGCAGCGCGTGGCCATCGCCCGCGCGCTGGCGCCGCGCCCGCAGGTGCTGCTGTGCGACGAGCCCACCTCGGCGCTCGACACCGAAACCACCCGCGCGCTGCTCGAGACGCTGCGCGACATCAACCAGAAGATCGGCGTGACCATCGTGATCGTCACGCACGAGCTCTCGGTGGTCGAGGTGCTGTGCCGCAACGTGGCGATCCTCGAAAAGGGCCGCCTCATCGAGCAGTTCGCTGTCGATGCGCCGAGCGAGGAGCGCAAGACCGCGCTGGGCCGCGAGATCGACGAACTGGTGCGCCGCCGCGAACGCGAGGCGCGCGAACCCGTGGTGCCGCGCGTGGCGACCGCACAGCGCAACGCGCAGGAGCTGGCCTATGTTTGAGAACATCACCCCCATCCTTCCCGAGCTGTGGACGGCCACGGGCCAGACCTTTTTGATGCTGGCCATCGGCCTGTCGGCGGCGGTGCTCATCGGCGGGCCGCTGGGCATCCTGCTGTTCCTGCTGGGCCCGGGCCAGTCGCTCGAGAATAAGCCTGCGTTCCACATCCTCAACTGGATCGTGAACACGGTGCGTTCCTTCCCGTTCATCATCCTGCTGGTGGCGCTGGTGCCGTTCACGCGGATCATCGCGGGCACCTCCATCGGCCCGCTGGCGGCCGCGGTGCCGCTGTCGTTCGCGGCCATTCCGTACTTCGCGCGGCTGGTCGACCAGTGCCTGCGCGAGGTGCCGCGCGGCGTGATCGAGGCGGCGCATGCCATGGGCGCCTCGGAGCTGCAGATCGTCTGGCGCGTGCTGGTGGTCGAGGCGCGCTCGGGCCTGGTGCTTGCGCTCACCGTGCTGGCCGTGAGCTTCCTGTCGTACTCGGCGATTGCCGGTGTGGTGGGCGGCGGCGGCATCGGCGACCTGGCGATCCGCTACGGCTACTACCGCTTCCAGACCGACGTGATGGTGCTCACCGTGGCGCTGCTCGTGGTGCTGGTGCAGATCCTGCAGTTCGTGGGAAACACCACGGCGCGCCGGCTCGACAAGCGTTGATTTCTCTTTCTTTCCTTTCCCTTTCTCTGCTCATTCCATGAAAACCGCACTGCTGCGCCGTTCCGTCCTCGCCGTTTCCCTCGTCGCGCTGTCGCTCGGCGGCCTTTCGCTGGCGCAGGCGCAAGACGCCAAGAAGAACCTCGTGATCGGCGGCACCGCCGGCTCCAACGCCGACCAGCTCAAGGCCGGCATCATTCCGATCCTCGAGAAGAAGGGCTACAAGGTGAAGCTGGTCGAGTTCAACGACTACGTGCAGCCCAACCTCGCGCTGGCCCAGGGCTCGCTCGACGCCAATTTCTTCCAGCATCGGGTCTACCTGCAGAAGTTCTCGGCCGACCAGAAGCTCGACCTCGCCGAGCTGGTGCAGGGGCCGATCGCGCCCATGGGCGTGTACTCGACCAAGCGCAAGACGCTGGCCGACGTGAAGGAAGGCGACCGCGTGACGCTGCCGAACGACCCGAGCAACCTGGCGCGCGCGCTGGTGCTGCTGGAGCAGAACAAGCTGGTCACGATCAAGGCCGGCATCGATCCGCTGCGCGCGTCCGAGAAGGACGTGGCCGAGAACCCGAAGAAGCTCAAGTTCATTCCGCTCGAGGCCGCGCAGCTGCCGCGTTCGCTGGGTGACACCGAGTACGCCATCGTCAACGGCAACTTCGCGATCTCGTCGGGCCTGAAGCTCACCGAGGCCGTGGTGCTCGAGAAGACGCCCGACTACTACCTGAATGTGGTCGCCGTGAAGAGCGCCGACAAGAACGCCGCCTGGGCCAAGGACATCGCCGAGGCCTACCGCTCGAAGGAATTCAAGACGGTGGTCGACAGCAAGTTCCAGGGCTACGCCAAGCCCAGCTTCCTGCAGTAATCCACCACGCTTCAGCGAAGGACGCCCCATGCCCGTGCTCGCCGTATTCGATGGCCAGGCCAATTGGCGCGACACGCACGTGTGCGACGGCTGGATCAGCGACCAGCTCGCGCGCCACGGCGTGCGCTGGGGGCGCGGCGAGGCCGAAGGCCAGCGCGTGCTCGACAGCGCGGGGCTGTTCTACCTGCCGACGGCGCAGGGGTATCTGGGGCTGTTGGTCGAGGGCGGGGAATGGGTCGCCATGCCCGCCGGTGCGCCGCATTTCTTCGATGCAGGGGAGGCCGCTTCGCCCGACGGGCTGCCTGCCGCGTTGCCGCGCTTCGAGGCCTTTGTCGAAGAGGTGCTCGCGATGACGGGCAACGACGCGAGCGACGAGTAGGTCAGCGCGGGCCCGGGCGGCCCGTCGCCTCCCAGGCGTCGGTCAGGCCGGCGCCGTCGTAGGGTTCGGGCGCGCTGAACGCGACGGCCCTTGCGTGTAGCGGTCCATTGCCAATCCATCTGTGCGGATCTCCGGCCGCTGGCCCGTGACCAGGTCCGAGATCAGCTTGCCCGAGCCGCAGGCCATGGTCCAGCCCAGCGTGCCGTGGCCCGTGTTCAGGAACAGGTTGGGGTAGCGCGTGGCGCCGACGATGGGCGTGCTGTCGGGCGTCATGGGGCGCAGGCCGGTCCAGAAGCTGGCGTTGGGCAGGTCGCCGCCCGGGAACAGGTCGCTCACCACCTTCTCGAGCGTGGCGCGGCGCGCCGGGTTCAGGCGCAGGTCGAAGCCGCCGAGCTCGGCCATGCCGCCCACGCGGATGCGGTTGTCGAAGCGCGTGACGGCCACCTTGTAGGTTTCGTCGAGCACGGTCGATTGCGGCGCGAGCGATTCGTCGAGCATCGGCACCGTGAGCGAGTAGCCCTTGACCGGGTACACCGGAATGTCCAGGCCCAGCGAGGCGATGGCAGCGCGCGAGTAGCTGCCGAAGGCCATCACGTAGCGGTCGGCCGCAAGAATCTTGCCGGCACGCGTGCGCACGCCGGTGATGCGGCCGCCGTCGGTCTCCAGGCCGTCGATGGTCTGGCCGAAGCGGAAGTCCACGCCCAGGCCGTGCGCGATCTCGGCCAGGCCGCGCGTGAACAGGTGGCAGTCGCCGGTTTCGTCGTTGGGCAGGCGCAGGCCGCCCGTGAGGCGCTCGCGCGCGCCGGCCAGGCCGGGTTCGACGCGCGCCAGGGCGTCGCGGTCGAGCAGTTCATAGGGCACGCCGCATTCCTCGAGCACGGCGATGTCGCGCTGCACCGCGTCGAGCTGCGCCTGCGTGCGAAAGAGTTGCAGCGTGCCGCCGGTGCGGTGCTCGTACTGCAGGCCGGTGTCGGCGCGCAGCTGCTGCAGGCAGCCGCGGCTGTATTCGGCCACGCGCATCATGCGTTCCTTGTTGACCGCGTAGCGTTCGGGCGAGCAGTTGCGCAGCATGGCGGCCATCCAGCGCAGCTGGAACAGCGTGCCGTCAGGGCGTATCGACAGCGGCGCGTGCTTCTGGAACATCCACTTGATCGCCTTCAGCGGAATACCGGGCGCGGCCCACGGCGTCGAGTAGCCGGGCGACACCTGGCCGGCGTTGCCGAAGCTCGTTTCCTCGGCCGGACCGGCCTGCCGGTCGAGCAAGGTGACTTCGGCGCCGGAGCGCGCGAGGTAGTACGCCGTGGTGGTGCCGATCACGCCGCCGCCGAGAACGATGACTTTCATGGTGTATTCGCGTATCTGAATGGAATGATGTGAATCTAAAGTGCACAATGCAGTGGATTCCATTGTTTTTAGGTCTTTGGCCGTGAAAATCGCTGCCGAAAACCGTCCAAGGCCCCGCGCGGAGTGAAATGCCCGAACTCGACCGAATCGACCGCAAGATCCTCGACCTGCTGCAGCGCCAGGGCCGTATTTCCATGACCGAACTGGCCGAGCGCATCGGCCTGTCGGCCTCGCCCTGCGCCGAGCGCGTCAAGCGCATGGAGCGCGACGGCGTCATCACCGGCTACCACGCGCACGTGTCGCCCGAGGCGCTGGGCAAGACGCTGCTGGTGTTCGTGGAGATCAAGCTCTCGGCCAAGTCGGGCGACGTGTTCGACAAGGTCAAGCAGGAGCTGCTGCACATGCCCGAGGTGCTCGAATGCCACCTGGTGTCGGGCAGCTTCGACTACCTCGTGAAGGCCCGCCTGAGCGGCATGAGCGAGTACCGGCACCTGCTGGGCGACATCCTGAAGAAGCTGCCGGTGGCGGCCGAGTCGCACAGCTACGTGGTGATGGAAGAGATCAAGGAAACGCTGATGCTGGCGGTGGACCGGTGAGCGGGGCCGTCATTGCCATCCGGCCCTGGCGCCTGGCGGACTTCGATGCGGTGAAGGCCATCCTCGACGACACCTTCGCGAGCACCTGGCTGCCGCAGCTCACGCCCGAGGCCGCGAAGGCCTATGCCGACAGCGGCGAGCCCGTGGGCTACATCGACGAGAGCGGGCCGGCCTTCTTCGTGGCGGAACTCGAGGGCGAGGTGGTCGGCATGGTGCACTGGGAGCACGACTTCGTGCAGGCCCTGCACGTGCCCGCCGCGCACCAGCGCAAGGGCATCGCCCGCGCG
Source organism: Variovorax sp. GW822-FHT04E09 (assembly GCF_058800845.1). NCBI lineage: Bacteria > Pseudomonadati > Pseudomonadota > Betaproteobacteria > Burkholderiales > Comamonadaceae > Variovorax > Variovorax sp. GW822-FHT04E09. The sequence continues at coordinate 338,757 of NZ_JBXAMR010000003.1, read as the reverse complement.
CTCATGGCCTTTGCCGAAGCCGGCATGCGCGCCGACGGCGTGGCGCAGGCGCGGCTCGAGACCGACACCTTCAACACGCAGAGCCAGGGCCTGTATGGCGCGCTCGGCTACCGCGAGGCCGGCCGCTACCCCGACCTCGAATGGCACAGCGGATTCACGACCATCCTGTATGTGAAAGACTTGGCCTGAGCTTTCTTTTCACCCCTTCAAGGACATCGGCATGACCCTCTCGATCCGCCGCGACGGCACCACCGGCACGCGCCACATCCTCAAGATCCGCAACCACGAGATCCCTGTCGATGCCTCGCCCGCGGGCGGCGGCAGCGACGGCGGTGCCGAGCCGCACGACCTGTACGACGCGTCGCTGGCGGCCTGCAAGGCGCTCACGGTGCTGCTCTATGCGCGCCGCAAGGGCATTCCGGTGGAAGACATCGAGGTCGTGGTCGACCGCGACGACAGCGAGGAACGCAAGGGCATCTACCGCCTGAAGTCGGGCCTGCGCCTGACGGGCGACCTGACCGAGGCGCAGCGCGATGAACTGCTGCGCGTGGCGGGCAAGTGCCCGGTGCACAAGCTCATGACCGAGGTCAAGACCGAGATCGAGACCGGCTGGGCCGACTGAGCGCGTTGCGTCTTTACTTGGCCGCTTCGGCCTGCTTGCGCGCCGCCGCCACGCGCTTGGCATAGCGGTCGCCCCAATCGGCCAGCGGCCCCAGCGCCGCATTGAGCGTGGCGCCGAGCGAGGTCTCGGAATACTCGACGCGCGGCGGCACTTCGTGGAACACCTCGCGGTGCACGAGGCCGTCGGTTTCCATCTCGCGCAGCTGCTGGATCAGCATCTTCTCGCTGACCTCGGGCAGCAGCCGCTTCAGCTCGCCGAAGCGGTAGGGCTGCAGGTGCAGCTCCCACAGGATGACGGCTTTCCACTTGCCGCCGATGACCTCGAACGCGGGGCCGACGCCGCAGTTGTAGGGCTTCTTCGCTGCCATCTCTTGCTCCTTGCGATTTCAATACTTCCCATTTGGTAAGTACCTTACTTTATCGTAGGTACTTGACCATATGGAAGTGCAATTTCTACCATGCAGGCGTCATCAACCACTGCATCGGATTGCCATGAGCAACAAGAAGGAAGTTTCGGTTCTGGGCCTGGGCGCCATGGGCGTCGTCATCGCGCGGCTCTTTCTCGACCAGGGCTACAAGGTCACGCTGTGGAACCGCACGGCCGACAAGGCCGACGCGCTGGTCGCCCGCGGCGCCGTGCTGGCGCGCAGCGCGGCCGAGGCCTTGCGCGCGAGCCGCATGGCCGTGATGTGCGTGTACGACTACCGCGCCGCCGACGCGATCTTCGCGATGGACGGCGTGGCCGCCGCCATGGACGGCCGCCTGCTCGCGCAGCTCACCACCGGCAGCCCGAAGGACGCGCGCGAGGCCGAGGCCTGGGCGCACCGCCACGGCGCCGCGTACCTCGAAGGCGCGATCCAGGCCGCGCCGGACCAGATGGGCCGGCCCGACACGCCGCTGCTGGTGTCGGGTGCGCAAGCCGTGTTCGCCGAGGCCGAGCCCTTGCTGAAGGTGCTGGCGGGCGGCATCGTCTACCTCGGCGAGAAAGCCAGCGCCGCCGCGGCCATGGACCTGGCCACGCTGTCCAGCATCTACGGCACGATGCTCGGCTTCCTGCACGGCGCGCGCATTGCCGAGCACGAAGGTTTCGACGTGGCCGAGTACGGCCGCATCGTGGCCGGCATCATGCCGACCTTCGCGGGCTTTCTTCAGCACGAGGGCGCGGTCATCCAGTCGGGCGACTTCGCGATCACGCAGAGCCCGATGCGCATCTCGGTCGAGGCCACGCAGCGCATCCTGCAGACCGCGCAGGAGGCGGGCATCAACACCGAGTTCCCGGCCTTTGCCGCGGGCCTGTTCCGGCGCGCCGATGCGGCGGGGCTCGGCGGCGAGGAACTGGCGGCGCTGATCAAGCTGCTGCGCAAGTAAGGATCAGGCCCAGCGCATCGACTGGATCGCGCGCACCACCTCGGCCTCGCGTTCCATGAAGAAGTCGGTGTGGTTGCAGTGGTCCAGCGTGAGCCGGTGCGAGGTCTGCAGCGCGGCGGCCAGGCGGTCGGCGTCGGCGCGGCGCACGCGGCGGAAGATGCGCAGGAAGTCGGCGGCGTCCTGGCCGGTCTGCGCATCGAGCGGTCGTTCGAGCCAGGGGAAGAGGTCGCGCTGGTCGAACGGCAGCGCGGTCACCACCAGCGCCGGCGCGCGCACCGGCCGGTAGTCGGGCGAGAAGCGGTGGGCCGCGGTGTCCATCGCCGTTTCCACGGCGTCGGGCGTGTTGGGCCGCACGCTGCCGTCGGCCAGCTCGTCGAGCGCGTCGCGCAGGTTGGCCTCGAGCGCGGGCCACCAGTTCTTGGACTTGCGCCGCAGGTAAGCGATGGCCGCCTTCATCGAGCGGCCATCCTCGGGCGTGGGCGCGGGCTCGTCGAGCCGGCGGTTCAGCGGCGGGTCTTCGCCGCCGGTGTCGGCGTCCTTCGTGTAGTCGAAGGTGGTATCGAGGTACACGAGGCCGCGCACCCGCTCGGGAAAGCGGCCCGCGAAACGCGTGAGTTCGTTGCCCGCGATCGAGTGGCCGCCGAGCACCACGCGCGTGAGGCCGAGCGCATCGCACAGCGCGGCCAGGTCGTCGACCAGCGTGTCGACCTCGTAGTGCTGCGTGGCGCTCTTCACCGGCAGCGGCTTGTCCGACAGGCCGTAGCCGCGCCGGCTCACCGCGAGCACGCGCGAGGCGGCGCCGGCCGCGACGAGCGCGGGCGCCAGGCTGTCGAAGCAGCGCGCGTTGCCGCCCAGGCCGGCGAGCAGCACGAGCACGGGACCGCCGTCGTCGCTGCGCTGCCAGTCGCGCACCTGCAGCGAGACCTCGGGCGTGGTCGACACTTTCACGCGGCGGTCGGTGGCCGCCACGGGAAGGTCGTTGCCGATGGGGCCGGTGTTGCCACCGCCACCACCTCCGCCGCCGCAAGCGGCCAGCCCGGCCGCGCTGCCCAGGAGCACGGCGCGCAGCAGGTCGCGGCGCTGGAAGTGAAGCGGGTTCGCCCAGTGCGGGCGGACCGTGGAAAGACAGGGGCGAGGCACGTCGATGCTCCAGGCAGGAAGAAGAAAGTAAGAGCCTTGCAGTGTGGGCATGCCGCCTGAAGAAGCCCTGCAGCCTTCATGAAGGCTTCCTGAAGCAGGGCGACGGGGTGTGGCAGATACTTCGGCCACTTCCCGGAACCGGGCTTGTTCGCTTGGAATCCTTCCCATGAATCTTTTGCTTGTTGAGGACGATCTTGATCTTGGCAACGGCGTGCGCATTGCGCTCGCCAACCAGGGCCTGGACGTGGTGTGGGTCCGCCGGCTCGACGACGCCTTGCGCACCCTCGACAACGGCGCCTTCGACATGGTGTTGCTCGACCTGGGCCTGCCCGACGGCGACGGGCTCGACCTGCTGCTGCGCCTGCGCCGCACCCGCCAGATATTGCCGGTGCTGGTGCTGAGCGCGCGCGATGCGCTCAACGACCGCCTGCGCAGCCTGGACGACGGCGCCGACGACTACCTCGTGAAGCCCTTCGCGCTGGCCGAGTTGCTGTCGCGCGTGCGGGCCCTGGCGCGGCGCAGCTACGGCTTCAACGACGAGACCATCCGCATGCGCGGCCTGGCGCTGCACGAACCCACGCGCGGCGTGATCGTCGACGGCGAGCCGGTCGAGCTGTCGCGCTGCGAGTTCGACCTGCTGGCGCTCTTGCTCAAGCGCACCGGCCGCGTGGTCACGCGCCGCGTGATGGAAGAGCAGGTGCTGCCCGGCGGCCAGGCCAACGGCAGCAATTCGCTCGAGGTGCACATCTCCAACCTGCGCAAGAAGATCGGGCAGGGCTACATCCGCACGGTGCGCGGCATCGGCTACGTGATCGACACCCAGTCGCTGGTGCGGAGCCCGTCGAAATGATGCGTCAGCTGGCGCGCGGCTGGAAGAACTGGAACCAGCCGTCCCTGATGCGCCGCCTGCTGGTGGCGCAGATGGCCGTGGTCGCACTGCTGTGGACCTCGGCCGTGGGGCTGCTGCTGTACGACTCGTACAAGGACCCGGGGTTGCTCCGGTTCACCAGCATCTTCAAGGCGGCGATCTCCATCGCGCAGAAGCTGGAGGACCAACCCGAGCGGCAACGGGAGGCGCTCGAGGCCTTCGACGCCGCGCTCATCGAGGCGCTCAGCGACGGCGACGAAACCAACGAAGCCCTGGCGGTGATGCAGGTGTGGCAGCACGGCAAGCTGATCTACAACTCGCGCGCCGGTGTGCCCGTGCTGCTGAATTCGGTGCCCGACCGCAACGAGACCGTGGTCGCGGGAGGCCGCGAGTGGCGCGCGCGCACGATGGCCTCGCCCATCGCCGACACCCGCGTGGTGCTGGCCGAGCCCAGCGTGTGGCGGCTGGCCGTCACCGTGCTGTCGCGCGGCTACTACCTGCTGCCGCTGGTGATCAGCCTGCCGTTCCTGGTCTTTCCCGCGTGGCTGTCGGTGCGGCTGGCGCTGCGTCCGTGGCGCCAGGTGAGCCGCGAGACCGCCGAGCGCGGGCCCGACGACCTGACGCCGCTGTCGTACACGCCGCCGCACAAGGAGCTCAAGCCGATGGTGCAGAGCATCAACAGCCTGCTGCTGCGGGTGCGCGACAGCACCACGCGCGAGCGCAGCCTGATCGCCGATGCGGCGCACGAGCTGCGCACGCCGCTGGCGGCCATGCGCGTGAACGTCGAGGCGCTGAAGGAGCAGAGCAGCGACGAAGGCCAGCGCGAACTCATGGCCAACCTGCTGCGCAGCAACGACCGCGCGGCGCGGCTGGTGGGGCAGCTGCTGCAGCTCATGCGCAGCGACGCGGTGGCCACCAACGCGCTGCCCGTGATGCTGTCGCTCGACGGGCTGGTGCAGGACCGGCTGGCCATGATCGAGGGCCTGGCGCGTGCGCGCGGCGTGGAGCTCGAACTGGTGTGCGACGACGCCGTGCCGGTGCTCGGCGAGCGCGAGAGCCTGGTCTCGATGATCGACAACCTGATCGACAACGCGATCAAGTACAGCCCCTGCGGCGCCACCGTGACGGTGCACGTGGCGCGCGAGGGCGCGCGGGCGCTGCTGACCGTGGCCGACACGGGCCCGGGCATTCCGCCCGCGCTGCGCGAGCGCGTGTTCGACCGCTTCTTCCGCAACCCCGACCAGACGCAAAGCGGCAGCGGGCTGGGCCTGGCGATCGTCAAGTCGGTGGTCGACCGGCACGGCGGCGACGCGGTGCTGGGCGAGGCCCCGGGTGGCGGCCTGCTGGCCACGGTGCGGCTGCCGCTGGCGCAGGCCGACGTGCCGCAGCCTTTGCTCGTCGGCGCCTGAGCCCGGGGGAAAAGGCCCCGGCCGGGCCTGTTCCGGGGCAAGGATTTACACTAGCCGGCTCCCCCGGCGCTCGTCTACAGGACACTTTCACCAATGAAGTGGGTCATTCTTGCCATCTTCGTGCTCAGCGCACTCTACGTTCACTTCCGTGGCCAGGTCCGGCACAAGTTCTTCAGACAGCTCTCTGATCACTCGACCTTCCTGGCGCCGCTGAACGTCTTCATGTACCTTTTCTCGAAGGTGCCCGGTACGCCGTACCTGTCGCCTGCGCAGTTCCCCGAGATGCGCATCCTCGAGGAAAACTGGGAAGTCATTCGCGAGGAAGCGCTGGCCATGCGCAACGGCGGCAGCATCAAGGCCTCGAGCCAGTTCAACGACGTGGGCTTCAACTCCTTCTTCAAGAGCGGCTGGAAGCGCTTCTATCTGAAGTGGTATGACGAGGCACACCCCTCGGCCGCCGTGCTGTGCCCGCGCACCACCGAGCTGCTCAAGGGCATCGGCACCATCAAGGCCGCGATGTTCGCCGAGCTGCCCCCGGGCAGCCGCCTCGTGCGCCACCGCGACCCGTTCGCCGGTTCGCTGCGTTACCACTTGGGCCTGTGGACGCCGGGTGTCGAAGGCTGCTACATCGATGTCGACGGCCAGCGCTATCACTGGCGCGACGGCGAGGCCGTGGTGTTCGACGAGACCTACATCCACTACGCCGAGAACACCACGGACCACGACCGCGTGATCCTGTTCTGCGACATCGAGCGCCCGCTGAAGTACCGCTGGGCCAGCGCCGTGAACCGCTGGTTCGCCAAGAACCTGCTGGCCGCCGCCGCCTCGCCCAACGACGCGGGCGACAAGACGGGCGGCCTGAACCGCGCCTTCAAGTACATCTACCAGATCCGCGTGATCGGCAAGCGCTTGAAGGCCTGGGACAAGCGCGCGTACTACCTCGTGAAGTGGACGATCTTCGGCGGCCTGGCGCTCTGGATCTTCTGGTAACCGACGGCGCTCACGCCTCGGCCAGCACCAGCCGGGCACGCGGCGCGCGACGCCAGCACACCAGGCCTGCCAGCAGCACACCACCGAGCACGTCGAGCAGCACGTGCTGGCGCGTGGCCAGCGTCGAGTAGACGATCCCCGCGGCCCACAGCACGTTCACCCATTGTGTCCACGCGGGCGCCTGCACGCTGCGCAGTTGTCGGCCGAGCCACATGGCCGCGAACACGGCGAAGGCCACATGCAGCGACGGGAAGGCATTGCCGCCCGCATCGGCGCTCTTGAGGAACTGCAGCGCCGGGTACTGCGACCAGTCGATCGCAAAGCTCGGCACCACCGTTGGAAAACACCAGAACACCGCCAGGCCGATGGCCGCCATGAGTGCGGCCCCGCGCGCGCAGGCCCACAGCTCGGCCTTGTCTTTCGTGAAGGCCGGCGCGAGCGAGATGTAGAACCACAGCGAGCTGTACAGCAGCATCGCGTCGTCGCTCACGTCCACCCAGTGGTCGATGGCGGTGAGCGGCATCACCGTGGGCGCCGAGGGTGGGTGGTGCATCACCCAGAAGTACAGGACGAAGAAGCCCGAGATGCCGAGCGTGGTCCCGATCATCTTCACGACCCACAGCGTGGCGAAGCGCTGCCCCAGCGCCAGGTGCCAGGGCGTGACGGGGAGGGCGGCGGGGTTCGGGCGGGAGGGCAGCGTCACCGGTGCGCTTTCAGGAGAGGGAAGCGCTACAGCGTAGGTGCATGCATTGCGTGAACATTGCGTTACCTCATGTGGGGCTCTCTAGAATCACCCGCCTGTCCGGTCTCTCCCCATCCCCCATGAGAATCCTGCTTGTCGAAGACGAAGCCGACCTGGCGCAGGCGCTCGCGTCGGCGCTGCGCCAGAACCAGGCGGTGGTCGATGTGGCGAGCTCGCTGCGCGCGGCCGAGGAGGCCGCGCTCGGCGCGCCCTACGACGTGGTCGTGCTCGACCGCGGGCTGCCCGACGGCGACGGCCTCTCGCTCGTCGCGTTCCTGGCGCAGAACCACATCGCCTGCGCCGTGCTCGTGCTCACCGCCATGACCGACGTGGCCGAGCGCGTGCTGAGCCTGGACGGCGGCGCTGACGACTATCTGGCCAAGCCCTTCTCGATGGACGAACTGCTGGCCCGCGTGCGCGCGCTGGCACGCCGCCCCGCGGTGCGCGCCAACTTCATCATGACGCTCGGGCAGCTGCGCTTCGACCACCACACGCGCCAGGCCCACGTGGGCGAGGCCTGCCTCACGCTGCCGCGGCGCGAACTGCTGGTGCTCGAGACGCTGCTCGAGCACCGCGGCCGCACCGTGCTGCGCGAGGCGCTGCAAGACCGCGTGTACGGCCACAAGGACGACATCCAGTCGAACGCGCTCGACACGCACGTCTCGCGCCTGCGCTCCAAGCTCGACAAGGCGGGCGCGCAGGTCGAGATCCATGCGATCCGCGGCGTGGGCTATCTCATGTGCGCGCCCCAGTCGGCATGAGCCTCAGTCTGCTTTCGCTGCGCTGGCGGCTGATCTGGAGCCTGATCCTCTTGCAGGTGGTGGTCGGCCTGCTGGTGATGGGCGGCTTCCTCGGGCTGGCGTGGGCGTTGGGCCGCGTGGTCGACGAGACCGGCCACGAGACGGTGGCCTCCATCCAGCGCGCCTTGATGCGCGGCGCCGATGGCCAGCTGGTGGTCGAGCCCACGAGCGCGCTGCGGCGGCTGCAGAAGGCCGACCCGCAGTTCTGGTTCATCGTGCGCGACCCGCGCGGCGTGCAGCTGCGCCACGGCGAGGTGCCGCCCGCCTACCTGCGGCTGCTCGATGCACTCGACGACACCGAGCGCGTGGCCATCGACCCCGAGAGCGACGGCACCCGCCCCAAGGCCCGTTTCGAGCGCATCGAATCGCGCGCCGGCCCGGTGGCCGTGATGGCGCAGACCGGCGGCCCGCTCACGGTGGAGAACACGCTCAAGGGCACCGGCATCGCCTTCCTGTTCCTGGTGGCACCGATGGCGCTCGTCACCTGCCTGGGCGTGATCCTGGCCACGCCCTTCGTCGTGAAGCGCGGCCTGAAGGGCGTGGTGGCCACGGCGGAACATGCCGAGGGCATCGACGTGCACGAACGCACCACGCGCCTGCCGCTGGCCAACGTGGCCAGCGAGATCCGTCCGCTGGTCAACGCGGTCAACCGCGCCTTCGACCGGCTCAACGAAGGCTACGACCGGCAGGAGCGCTTCCTGGCCGATGCCGCGCACGAGCTGCGCACGCCCATCACCACGCTGCAGATCCACCTCGAAGGCCTGCCCAACGACCCGCTGAAGATGAAGCTCATGCAGGCCTCGGCGCGGCTGGCCACGCTGGCCGAGCAGCTGCTCGACCTGCAGCGCCTCGACCACGGCCTGTCGCTCGATCAGCAAGTGGAGCTGAAGTCGCTGTGCGAGCGCGTGGCGGCCGACATCGCGCCGCTCGCCATCCGCAGCCGCTGCACGCTGTCGGTCGATGCGCCGCAACCGCTCACGGTGCGCGGCGATGCGCCCTCGCTGGAACGCGCGCTCACCAACCTGATCCAGAACGCCATCGAGCACGGCGGACCGGGCTGCGACATCCAGGTGCGGCTGTGCGAGCCCTCGTGCATCGAGGTGCGCGACTCGGGCCCCGGCATCCCTGAGGCCGACCGCGAGCGCGTGGTGGCGCCGTTCCACCGGCTCGTGCCGCGCGGGCGCGGCGCCGGGCTGGGCCTGCACCTCGTGGCCGAGGTGGCGCGGCTGCACCGCGGCCAGCTGAGCATCGGCTCGAGCGAATCGGGCGGCGCGAAGATGCGACTCGAACTGATGAACCTCGAGGCCTGAAGAAGACCCGCCCACCATGAACGCCATCGACCGGCTGCCCGAACCCACGAACCTCGCCGGCGCGCAGGCGCTGATCGCGCGCGTGCAGGCGATGCTCGAAGCCGAGGGGCTCGCGATGCGTGCGCCGCCACCGGAGCCGACCACCTGCTGCGGGCGCGGCTGCAATGGGTGCGTGTGGGAAGGGTGGCTGGCGGCGGTGGCCTATTGGCGGGATGAGGCGTCGCTGCGGTTGGGCTAGTAGAAGCGCGGCTGCAGCACCTTCATCGTTTCCGCACCTGGCAGATGGTCGGCAAACAGATGGGCTGCGACCAGGTAGCGTCCTACCACGCTGCGCAGATCGGGGGACTCGTACAACAGCGCTTCGGCCCAGTGGCGTTCGACGTACATCAGTTTGTAGCTCAGGCCTTCTTTCAGTAGGTAGTAGGAGCTGTCTCCGTTGGTTCGCTCGGCCCTGAGCTTGTCTTCGTACCAGCGGGTAGTCATTGCGTGATCCACCAGCGCTTCGATGTCGACAGTGAACACCGCGTGGCACTCTTCCGGTGTGAAATCCTCGAAGGACGTCCTATCGTCTTCTCCGTTGTAGGCCGTGCGGACCAGCTCCCATGCCGTGCCGTGCAGCAGGGCGTCGAGCTGCGCCGGGCGATCCGGTTGCTGCATTATTCGATAGGGCGTGATCAAGGGAGGCGTGGCGAGGCTGGTGACGTAGAACGGCTCGGTATCCATTTCCATGCTGGCGGATAGCGTCAGATACCACCGCTCTTGCGCCTCGCGCGGCGTCCGGCGCGTTGCCGTCAAGGTGCCGGCATAGTGCACGTGGCGCTCACCCGTACCAGCGAGCGTTGATGGCGTGCAGTCGGCGGTGTCCGTGGCCCACTCCTGATCCCTCACCGACCAACTGCCATCTCCCTTGTCGTTCACCGTCTGGACGACCAGGCGAGCGAAGATCTGGGGCGGCGGTTCCGCGGGTTGATTGCCCACTGACGCTGGCACCGTGGCATCCACGCGAAACGCCAGGGGTTCGCCGATGCGAAAGCGCTCGTCGCGACTGACATCGATCGCGTTCAGGGCCTGGCGCGGTGGCACCGCAGTTCGGAAAAGGCCGTAGGCGGTCGACAGTGTCAGCACGGTGAAGACCGGAAACACCGGCAGCCCCACCAGCAGCCACAGCAGGTTCCAACCGCCCTCCAGCGACCAGCGCAGTGCGTTGAAACCGAAGGCGGCAAAGAAGGCCAGCACCGCCAGCGCGACCAGCGAACCCAGCCAGTCGGTGATGCTGGTTCGTGAAGGGGCATTTGAAGGCGGCGGCGCCGGAGACGCCCACGCCATGTCATGCCGCTGCACGATGCGCGGCAGGCCGATCACGCGCGGATCGGGCAGCGGCGTCCAGAAGCTGTCGTCCTGGGCGGCCAGCGCGATCGTGCGGATGCCGTCGCGGTGTTCAAGCTGCAGCGCTGCCTGCGCGACGCCGTCGTGCGCCGCGTCTTCAAAGCTCAGAGGACGCGCATCGGGCACGCGGTGGTAGCGGCGCTTCTCGACATCGACGATCAATGCGTCTTCACCCGCCGATGCCGCGTGAAAGCGCTCGTCAGAAGACGCAAGGCTTTCCGACATCGGCAGCGCCAGAACCCGCGCAAGGACATCGAGGTAGGAGTGGGGGCGAGGCATGCGTCCGAATCTAGCCGGCGATCCCGAGCGCCGCGGCCGCGAGCTTCGCCACTTCCAGCGTGCTTCCGGGCGCCTCGCCATCTTCCAGCATCCACACCGACGACAACCCGGCCCACGCCAGCACCCATTGCAGCAGTCGCCGCCGCTCGATGTCCGTGGCCTCCGCGATGACCTCGATGCGGCGCGCGAAGCGTCCCGGCGCCAGCGCGCTCTCGCCATCCGGGTTGCACAGGATGTTCGCGTGGTCGAAACCGCGCTCCCCGTGCAGGCCCTTGGGGTCGATGGCGAGCCGGCCGGCCGGGCCGAAGTCGAGCACGTTGCCGTGGTGGATGTCGCCATGCAGAACGACCACCTCGCGCGGCGCGGCCAGCAGTTCGCGCGCGGTGCGTGCGCTGTGGTCGAAGACGCCGCCGTGCGTGGCCGCGCCGGTCCACAGCGATTCGAACCAGCGCGCGAGCGGCACCAGCGTTGGGGGCGGCGGCGTGTCGTGCGGGGCATGCAGGCGCGCGGCGGCGGCGCACAGGATGCGCGTCGCCTCGTCGTCGCGGCCGTCTTCAACCATCTGTGCGAGCGAGGCCGTGCCTTGCGCGCGCACCATCAGCAGGGCTTCGCCGTCATGGGCCAGAATGGGCGCGGCACCGTCGCCGTTCCACCAGGCCATCAAATGGATGCCCGCCTGTTCCTCGGTCTCGTGCGAGAGCTTGAGCACGGCCGCAACGCCCTGTTGGCGCACGGGCAGCAGCATGCCGCTCAGCGAGGTGAAGGCCTCGCCGTCGGGCGTGAGGCTCCAGCGTTCCAGGTAAGGCGCGAACACGCCGTGCGGGACCACTAGCGCGATTCCCAGAACCCCCGGTGCGTGGCGATCATCTCGTCGACCACCTCGGGCACGGGGCCGATCACCTCGACGGGCTTCTGTCCGCGCGCGAAGACCTCGCGGCAGGGCAGGCTCAGCGTCGGGTTCTCGGGGTGGTCGCCGGTGAGCGCGAGCAGCGCGGATTCTTCCGCGCCGTACACCACGCGCCCGATGTTCGCCCAGTAGCTCGTGCCCGCGCACATGGCGCAGGGCTCGAAGGTGGTTACCAGCGTGCACTGCCACAGGTACTCGGGCGGCCAGTTCTGCGCCGCATGGCGCGCGAGCGTGGCCTCCGCGTGGTGCACCGTGTCGATGTTGCCCTGCTCGGCGAGGATGGTCTCGCCGTCGGGTGCGACGAGCACGGCGCCGAAGGGGTGGCGGCCCATGGCCATGGCGCGTCGCGCCACGGCGTCGGCGCGACGCAGCGCGCGGGTGATCTGTTCGGGGGTCATGCCCCCATTATTTATGCGTTCTGCGAGCCGCGGTGTGCCCAGCCGGTGGTGTGCTTCTCGATGAGGCTGAAGAGTTCGTACATGATCATCGCCATCGCACCCACCACCATCAGGCCCGCGAAGGCCAGGCCCATCTGCATGGCCGAGCCGGCCGAGATCAGCAGGTAGCCGATGCCCTCGTTGGCGGCCGTCATCTCGCTCACCGTGGTGCCGACGAAAGCCAGCGTGATCGCCACCTTCAGCGAGCCGAAGAAGTAGGGCATGGAGCGCGGCAGGCCGATCTTGACGAGCACGTCCCAGCGCTTGGCGCCCAGCACGCGCAGCACGTCTTCCAGCTCGGGCTCGAGCGTGGCCAAGCCCGTCGCGATGTTCACCATGATCGGGAAGAAGCTGATCAGAAACGCCGTGAGGATCGCCGGCCCGATGCCGATGCCGAACCACACGACCAGGATCGGCACGAAGGCCGCCTTGGGCAGGGCGTTGAAGGCCGTCATCAGCGGGTAGATCGCCGCATAGGCCAGGCGCGAGCTGCCGATCACGAAGCCCAGCAGCACGCCCACCACGATCGCCAGGCCGAAGCCAGCCATCGTGACCCAGAAGGTGCGCCACGCGTGGCCCGCGATGATTTCCTTGAACTCCCAGAACTGCTCCCAGATGCGCAGCGGGCTCGGAAAGATGAAGTCCGACACGCCGAAGCCCGCGCAGATCACCTGCCACAGCAGGAGCACCGCCACGAGCAGCAGCCACGGCGACCAGCGCTCGAGTTGTTTGCTGTTTTTCATCGCCGCCTCCTCAGTGCGCTGCCGCCGTGGCGGGGGTGGTGGCGTTGCCGCGGATGGCGCCGATGTGGCCGCGCAACTCGAGCACGATGTCGGTGAACTCCTTGGTGTAGGTCAGCTCCAGCTCGCGCGGGCGCGGCAGGTCGATCTCTCGCTTCACCACGAAGCGCCCGGGGCTCTTGCTCATCACGTACACCGTGTCGGCCAGGAACACCGACTCGCGCAGGTCGTGCGTGACCAGGATCACGTTGAACTGCTGCTCGGTCCACAGGTCGCGCAGGATGCACCACAGCTCTTCGCGCGTGAACGCGTCGAGCGCGCCGAAGGGCTCGTCCAGCAGCAGCATCTTGGGCTCGTGGATGAGCGCGCGGCAGATGCTCGCGCGCTGCTGCATGCCGCCCGAGAGCTGCCACGGGAACTTGTCCTCGTAGCCGCCCAGGCCCACCTTCTGCAGCAGGCGGCGGGCGCGCTCTTCGTATTCCTTGCGCTTGGCCTTGAAGTTCGAGCGGTAGGGCTCGACGATTTCCAGCGGCAGCAGCACGTTGTCGACCGTGGTGCGCCACGGCAGCAGCGAGGGCGCCTGGAAGGCCATGCCCGAGATCTTCAGCGGCCCGGTCACGGGCTGGCCGTCGATGCGGATCTTGCCCATCGAGGGCATCTTCAGCCCCGTGGTGAGCTTCATGAAGGTCGACTTGCCGCAGCCCGAGGGGCCGACGATGGCGATGAACTCGCCGCGCGTCACCTTCAGGTCGATGGCCTCGACCGCGAAGTGGTTGGCGCGCAGCAGCTCTTCGTTGTAGGCGAGCCAGACGTCCTGGAAATCGACGAAGGGGGCGGCTGCGTCGGGTGTCGTTGCGCTGGCCGCCATCACTTGCGCAGGATTCCGCTGAGCTCGGCCGCGGGCGGGAGCATGGCCGCGGTCCACACGGCGTCGGGGCTCACGCGCGTCTTGGTGTTGAAGGCATCGGACACCTGCGAGGCCATGAGCGACATGCGGCCTGCGTTGACGGCGCCGAAGCCGTCGGTGCGCGCGTCGGCGCTGTTGATGACGGTGTCGATGGCCAGCTGCAGGCGGCGCGTCTCGAGCTTGCTGTCGATGATGCCGTCGCGCGCCTTCACCGACTCGATGCCCATGGCCGGGTTGGCGATGACTTCCTTGGCGCCCTTGGCGAAGGCCGAGAGGAACTTCTTCACCGCCGCCGGGTTGTCCTTGAGCAGCTTGGGCGAGGCGATGATCACGTTGCCGTACAGCTTCACGCCGTAGTCGGGGTAGGGCAGGATCACCACGTCGGCCGCCTTGGCGCCGCGCGCCTCCAGGTTGAGCAGCGAGGTGAAGGTGAAGCCCGTGATGGCGTCGATGTCGCCGCGCACCAGCATGGTCTCGCGCAGCGTCGGGTCCATGGCGGTCCAGTTCACGGCGCCGATGTTGTTGGCCTTGGCGAAGATCGGGAACGCGCGGCGGCCCGCGTCGAACACGGGCGCGCCGAGCTTCTTGCCGGCGAGGTCGGCCGGCTTGGTGATGCCGCTCTTCTTGAGCGCCATGACCGAGGCCGGCGTGTTGTTGTAGACCATCATCACGGCCACGGGTTTGTTCGGGCTGTCGGGGTTGTTGGCGTGGAACTCCATCAGTGCCGCGAGGTCGGCAAAGCCCATGTCGTAGGCGCCCGAGGCCACGCGCGTCACGGTGCCGCCCGAGCCGTTGCCGGCGTCGATGGTCACGTCCAGGCCGGCGGCCTTGAAGTAGCCCTTGGCCGCGGGGTGCAGGAACAGCGCGGCCGGTCCTTCGAAACGCCAGTCGAGCTGGAACTTGATCGGCGTCGGGCTCTGGGCCATGGCCGAAGACAGGCCGAAGCTGAGGGCCGAGGCGGCGAGGAAGGACTGGATCAGTTGACGCTTGTTCATGCGGGTTCCGTGAAGGTGAATGCTTCGGCATTCAAGCAAAAACGGTGCCCGCACGCGATTGGTGCGAACCCTTCCGGTGAATCACCGAGGTGCGCGGTGCGCCCAGGGCGTGTGCGGCGTGCACCGCGCCTGGGAATCCGGGCCGTGGACCGCCGTCAGAGCGCGGCGCCGATCTTGCGCAGCTCGGCAATCTGCGGCGCCTTGGGCAGCCAGACCTTGTCGAATTCGGCGATGACCGGTGCGGGGTTGTAGTTGCTGGCGCTCTTGATCGCGATGCCGCTGGCCTTGAACTTGTCGATGAGGCCCAGCTCGGTGGTCACGATGTCCTTGATCTGCGCGTCGAGCTGCTGCTTCACGAGGTCGGTGATGAGCGCCTTGTCTTTGGCGTCGAGCGTCTGCCAGATGCGGCCCGACACCAGCGGCGCGAAGGGCATGAACAGCGCGTTCATCGGCAGCAGGGTTTTCGAGACACGGTCGAAGCGCTGGTTCCACGAGAACTCGATGTCGGCTTCGAGCCCGTCGACCTGGCCGTTGGACATGGCGTCGAACACGCCCGGCGTGGGAATGGGCGTGGGCGCAGCGCCCAGCAGTTGGTAGAAGTCGCGGTACACCGGCGTGGGGTTGATGCGCAGCTTCATGCCCTTCAGGTCGGTGGGCGAGGCGATGTCCTTGGTCGCGAACACCACGCGCATGCCGGTGATGCCCCAGCCCAGGCCGATGGTGCCGGTCTCGCGCGGCAGCACGTCGAGCAGCTTGAGCGCCGCGGGCGTGCGCACCAGCGAGGCGACGTTGGCGGTCGAGCGCACGAGGTAGGGCGCGTTGATGGCCGCCACGCTCGCCACGCGCGAACCGAGTTCGGCGGCCTGGATCCAGCCCATGTCGAGCGCGCCCGACTGCAGCTGCTGCATCATGGCCGACTCGTTGCCGAGCTGGCCCGAGTGGAACACCGTGGCGCTCAGGCGGCCGTCGGTGGCCTTCTTCAGCGCTTCGCCGAAGCTCACCGCGGCGCGGTTCCACGAGTGGCCCGCGGGCGTGATGAGGCCCAGGCGGAATTCCTTGGCGGCGGCGGCACGCGACACGGTGCCGAAGAGGGAGGTCGACGCGGCGGCGGTGCCGGCGGCGGCCTGGACGAACTGGCGGCGGGAGAGGGGCATGCGAAGCTCCTGTGGGGTGAGGTGAAGGAACGGGAACGCGGATCGGCGCTTACTTGATGAGCGCGAGAGAAAGACTCGGGAACAGCGACAGCAGCACCAGCGCCACGCAGCAGATCAGGAAGAAGGGCAGCGTGACGATGAACATCTTTCCGGGCTTGGCCCCCGTCACTGCCGAGGCCACGAAGAAGCTCAGCCCCACCGGCGGCGTCATCAGCCCGAGCACGAGGTTGATGACCACCACCACGCCGAAATGGCGCGGGTCGATGCCGTAGATTTCCGTCGCGATGGGCAACAGGATCGGCACGGTCATGATCAGCCCGGGAATGCCGTCGATCACGGTGCCGATCACCAGCAGGATCACGTTCACCAGCAGCAGGAAGGCGATCGGGTCCTTCGCCACGGTCTGAATCCATGCGGCGGTGGCCTGCGGCACCTTGCCGTAGATCAGCAGCCACGAGAACACCGCGGCCGCCGCCACCAGGAACAGCACCACCGCCGAGTAGATCGCCGACTTCAGCAGGATCTGCGGAATCATCGCGAAGCGGAATTCCTTCGTCACGTAGCGCCCCACCAGCACCGCGGCCACCGCGCCCACCGCCGCCGATTCGGTGGGGTTGGCCAGGCCGCCGAGGATCGAGCCGACGATCACGATGGGAATGAGCAGCGTCGGGCAGGCCGTGAGGATCGTGTGCAGCCGCTGGCGGGCGGTGCGCTTCTCGGTGCGCGGGTAGTTGTAGATCACGCCCATGCCGGCGATCACGATGAAGAACAGCACCGTGAGGATCACGCCGGGGATGATCCCGGCGATGAGCATGTCGCCCACCGCCACCTGCGCGAGCACGCTGTACACCACGAACATCACCGAGGGCGGAATGATCGGGCCGAGCATGCCGCCGTACACCGTGATGCCGGCCGCGAAGGTCTTGTCGTAGCCCTGCTTTTCCATCTCGGGCACCATGATCTGGCTCATGATCGCCACCTGCGCGGTGGCCGAGCCGATGATCGACGACACCAGCATGTTCGCCAGGATGTTCACGTAGGCCAGGCCCCCCTTCACCGAGCCGATGAAGGCCAGCGCGAGGTCGACGAGGCGGCGCGTGATGCCGCCGCCGTTCATGATCTCGCCGATCAGGATGAACAGCGGAATCGCAATGAGGCTGTAGCTGTCGACGCCGCCGAACATCTGCACCGGGAACGACTGGAACAGCACCGTGTCGCCCGAGTTGAGGATGTAGACGATGCCCGACAGGCACAGGCAGGCACCGATCGGCACGCCGACCAGCATGATCAGCAGGAAGAAGGCAGAGGTCAGCATTTCAGTTCACGGCGTCCGCGTTGGCGACATGGAACTCGTCGTGCGTGCGCTTGGGCTGCAGGCCGAGGTCTTCGAAGAGGTTGGCCAGCGCATGCACGCTGAGGGTGAGCGCGAAGATCGGCAGGATGAGCTGCACCACCCACGTCGGCCAGTCGAGCGTCTGCGTGCGCTCGGTGTAGAGAAAGTTGAAGCTCTCGGCCGCGAATTCCTTCGCGTCGAAGCCGTGGCGCACGATGCCCGCCGGGTCCATCCACAGCCAGCACATCGCGAGCAGGGCCAACCCGAGCAGCAGCACGCCGCCCGAGGCACTGGCCTTGGCGACGCGTACGGCCCGGGTGCCGAGCTTGTCGGTGAGCAGCGTCACCGCAAAGTCCAGCCGCAGCCGCGTCATCGCCGACGCACCGATGAAGGTGAGCCAGACCACGCAGTACACCGAGGCCTCGTCCACCCAGTACAGCGGAAAGCCGCCGTAGCGCGTGACCACGTTCAGCAGCACCAGCACGATGAGCAGCCCCATCAGGCTGCTGAGCAGGTGGCGCTCGCAGCGCAGGACGAGGTCCGACGCGTCGAGCACGCGGCGGGACAGGCCGCCGCTTTCTTTCAAGGCGTTGTCTTGCATGGTGTTCTGGGCCTTGCGGTGCGTCGTGCGCGCGGCGATTACATGACCGACTGGTACTGCGCGGGCCGCGTGGCCAGCGCCTTGGCGACGACCTTCTCGATGAAGGCGCGCTCTTCGCCGATGAGCGGCAGGCGCGGGCGGCGCATGTGCTCGGTGCCCACGCCGACCAGCAGGTCGATGAGCTTGAGGTTCTGCACCAGCTTGGTCGACACGTCCAGGTGCAGCATCGGCGTCATCCACTGGTACAGCTTCAGGGCTTCTGCAAACTTGCCGGCCTTCATCAGGTCGTACAGCGCCACCGTCTCGCGCGGGAAGGCACAACCGACACCGGCCAGCAGGCCGTCGCAGCCCAGGGCCAGGCCTTCGTAGGCCAGGTCGTCCACGCCCAGGAACAGCTGGTAGCGGTCGCCCACCGTGTTGCGCAGGTCGGTGATGCGGCGGATGTCGTCGGTGCTTTCCTTGATGGCGGCGATCCACTCGCAGTCGGCCAGCTCGACCATGTGCTGGGGCTTGAGGTCCACGCGGTAGGCCACCGGGTTGTTGTAGACCATGATGGGTTTCTGGGCTGCGTTGGCGATGGTGCGCACGTTGAGCATGGCTTCACGCGCGTCGGCCACGTAGATCACCGAGGGCATGACCATGTAGCCGGCCACGCCCAGCTTGTTGGCGCCGTCCACGTAGCGCAGGGCTTCGCGGGTGCTGGTCTCCGACACGTTGGCCAGCACGGGGATGCGGCCGTCGGCGGCTTCCAGGGCGATCTTCGCGACCTGCAGCTTTTCTTCCAGCGTCAGCGTGCTGGCTTCGCCCAGCGAGCCGCAGGTGACGAGGCCGTGGATGCCGTTGCGGATCTGGAAGTCGATGTGGCGGGCCGTGCCCTCGGCGTCGATGCTTTCGTCGGCGTGGAACTTGGTGGTGATGGCGGGGAAGATGCCTTGCCAGCGGGGATTGCTCATGAACGTGTACCTCGAAAAAAGAAGAAAAGGGCGCTGCGGACAGCGGTCGAAACCAGGGCTTGAAGGCTTGGTTTTTAAATATATTAGTAAGATATGAGAAATATCTGCTCAGGGTATTAGCAGATTGCATGCCAGCCGAAATGGTGGTTGGAGGCTTCTGGAAAGGGCGTTCGGGCGCCCGGAAGCACCGCCTTGGCGCACCCACGCCTCAGGATGCGGCGGACGAAAAAAAGCCCCGCAGCGGTGAACGCGGCGGGGCGTGCGGCTTGCGCCGGCGCGGTGCTCAGGTCGGCGTCGTCGCCCCGAAGCCCAGCCAGTACGGATCGCCCACGCGCTTGCCCACGCTGCTGGCGGCGTCGCGCACCGTGGCGCCGAAGCGTTCCACCAGCGCTTCCGACAGCTGCTCCGCCGGCAGCGCGATGCCGAAGGCGTAGGTCTGGCGCGTGGCGGGGTCGAGCACTGCCGACGAGATGCCCGCCACGTTGGTCACGTACTCGCCGCGCGACAGGGCCCAGCCGGTGTCGCGGATCACGGCCAGGCGCGCGAGCAGGTCCTTGCGCGTCTTCGGTGCGTGGCCGCGGCCCTGGTCGAGCTTGGTGCCGATCAGCGCGCCCACTTCGTCGTCGTCCAGGCGAGCCAGCAGCGCGCGGCCCATGGCGCTGGAGTAGGCGGGTGCGCGGCTGCCCGGCGGCGTGTAGATCTGCAGCGCGCCGGCGCCGGTGCGCATCTGGATCACCAGCGTGTCGGCCCCATCGAGCACGTTGATGTAGCCCGTGCAGCCCGTCTCGCGCACCAGCGCGTCGAGCGCCTCCTCGACCAGCGAGGCCGTGTTGCGCGAGGCGCGGAAGTGGTACGAGGCTTCCATGATCACGCCGCCCGGGCGGTAGGCGCGCGTGGCCGCGTCGCGGTCCAGGAAGCCGTAGCCGGCCATCATGCTCAGCGTGCGGGAGGCCGAGCTCTTGGGCAGGCCCAGCTCGGTCACGACGTCCGTCACCGTGATGTCGCGGCGCAGCCGCGCGATCAGCTTCAGGACGTCCATGGCGTTGGCAAGGGTGCTCATCGTGTTCGGTAGGTTGGGGTGGGAATCATAGGTTCGGCGCCGGTGCGTCTTTTCGGCCGACCCGGGTGAACGCCCGCTTGACAGCCGAAAGTACGGTTTTATCATTCAGTCCAAGTTTATTGGACATGGTTCCAAAATATGGAACTATCAAGGAATGACCATGCACCATGAAGTGACCGTCGTCGCGCCGCTGGAAGACAAGGGCGCCGGGCACACCGCACCGCCGCCGGCCGCGCTGCATCCCAAGGCGCTCGCGCCCGCCAACCTGATCCTCACGGTGGTGCTCAGCGTGTTCGGCGCCATCGTCGGCATCCAGATGCTGGCCAGCCTGGGCATCACGCCGAGCACCTCGCTGATCGGCGCGCTCGCGGCGATGACGCTGGCGCGCGTGCCGCTGGCCATGTTCCGGGGCTTCCGCTCGGTGCATGCGCAGAACCTGGCGCAGACGAGCATCTCGTCGGCCACCTTCGGCGCGGCCAACAGCCTGTTCCTGCCGATCGGCATTCCCTTCCTGTTCGGCCTGCCGCAGATGGTGGTGCCGATGCTCATCGGCGTGAGCCTGGCGATGCTGCTCGACGCCTGGCTGCTGTACCGCATGTTCGACACGCCGGCCTTCCCGGCGAAGAACCCGTGGCCGCTGGGCATCGCCGCGGCCGAGGCCATCAAGGCGGGCGACGGCGGCGGCAAGCAGGCCTGGCTGCTGCTGGGCGGGCTGGCCACCGGCGTGGCGGGCGCGGTGTTCAAGCTGCCGATGTCGGCCTTCGGCGTGGCGCTGATCGGCGGGCTGGGCGCCATGACCGCCTTCGGCATCGGGCTGCTGGTGCGCGGCTATTCGGCGCCGCTGTTCGGCTTGGACATCGGCACGCGCTACGTGCCGCACGGGATGATGATCGGCGCCGGCCTCGTCGCGCTGGTGCAGGTGGCGCGCGTGGTGCTGAAGAAGCACGGACGCGCGGCCGACACCGACAGCACCGCCGCGACGACAGAGGCGCTGGCCGAGGCGCGCGGCGCCAGCGTGCTCGGCCGCTCGCTCAAGCTGGGCGGCGCGGGCTACCTCGCGATCATGGTGCTGCTGTGCGCGGGCACCGGCATCTACACCGGCATGTCGCCCGGCATGCTGGCCTTGTTCATCGTCTACGGCACCTTCGCGGCCTTCGTGCACGAACTCATCGTGGGCATCGCGGCCATGCACTCGGGCTGGTTCCCGGCCTTCGCGGTGGCGCTGATCTCGCTGCTGCTGGGCATCCTGATCGGCTTTCCGCCCGAGGCGTTGGTGGTGCTGGCCGGCTTCTCGGCCGCCACCGGCCCGGCCTTTGCCGACATGGGCTACGACCTCAAGGCCGGCCACCTGCTGCGCGGCGAGGCCTCGGGCTCGGCCTTCGAACTCGAAGGCCGGCGCGAACAGATGATCGCCGGCATGGTCGGCTTCGGCGTGGCGATCGTGGTGGTCGCCTGCGCCTACCCGCTGTTCTTCGCCAACCACCAGACCGCGCCGATCAACGCCGCCTACGTGGCCGCGATCAAGGCCGGCATCTCGGGCGAGACCGCACGCAACCTCGCGCTGTGGGCCGTGCCCGGTGCGCTGCTGCAGCTGGCGGGTGGCCCGCGCCAGCAGCTGGGCGTGCTGTTCGCCACCGGCCTGCTCATCGCCAGCCCGATGGCCGGCTGGATGGTCGCGGCCGGCATCGCCTGCCGGCTCGCGGTGCACGGCGTGCTCGGCGCTGCCGCGCGCGAACGGCTCGAGGTGTTCGCCGGCGGCGTCATCGCGGGCGACGCGCTCTACAGCTTCTTCTCGGGCGCGGTGAAGAGCCTGCGCAAGTAGTTCTCCTTCTTTCCTTTCATCACACACACAGGAATCGAATCCATGAAACGCAATCTGACCAGCGACGACGTCCGCGCGGCCATCTGGGGCGGCGCCATCCTCGGCGGCGGGGGCGGCGGGCTCATCGCGGCCGGCGAACGCGCCGCGCGGCTGGCCCTGCAGGTCGGCACGCCGCAGCTGTGGAGCGTCGACGAGTTCGACGACGCCGCGCTCACCGCCACCATGGCCCTCGTGGGCGCGCCGGCCGCGCCCGACCCGCACGTGCAGCCGGCGCACCTGCTGCGCACGCTGGAGCTGCTGCGGCGCGAGCTGCCGGCGGGCCAGACGCTGGTCGCGCTGCATGCCAACGAGAACGGCGCCGAGACCACGGTCAACGGCTGGTTCCACGCCGCCATGACCGGCCTGCCCGTGATCGACCTCGCGTGCAACGGCCGCGCCCATCCGTCGAGCGTGATGGGCGCGTTGGGCCTGCACACCGAGCCGGACTACCTCTCGGTGCAGGCCTACGCGGGCGGCGAGCCGCACCGCTACGTGGAAGGCGTGGTGTCGGGCCGGCTCGAACAGACCTCGGCCGTGGTGCGTCGCGCCTCGGTGGAGGCGGGTGGCCTCGTGGCGGTGGCGCGCAACCCCGTGACCGTGGGCTACGCGCGCCAGCACGGCGCACCGGGCGCCATCAGCCACGCCATCGCGCTGGGCCAGACCTTCCTGGACGGCGGCGTCGATGCCGTGGCCCGCTCGCTCGACGGGCGCCTCGTCGCCGAAGGCACGGTGCGCAGCTACCGCTGCGAGCAGCAGGAAGGGCTGGACGTCGGCGTGGTCGAACTCGACGATGCGGCCGGCACCACGCTGCGCTTCATCAACGAGTACATGCTGCTGGCGCAGGGCGGCGAGCGCATCGCGCGCTTTCCCGACCTGATCATGACCTTCTCGGACGACGGCCAGCCCGTGGTGTCGGCGCATGTGCGCCAGGGCGCGCGGCTGCGCGTGCTGGTGGCGCCGCGCGCGCGGCTGCTGCTGTCGCGCACCATGTTCATGCCCGAGCTGTACCGCCCGCTCGAGAAGTCGCTGGGCGAAGCCTTCGCGCCGGCCTGAACGGAGATACGACATGACACTGCGCATCCGCTGGATCCGGGCCGTCGGCAACGACACCTACAACGCGCGCTTCGCGCAGGAGTTCGCCGAGGTGAAGAACCCCGGCACCGAGGTCGAGGTGGTGTCGCTGCGCAACGCGTCGGTTTGCCACCACGTCGAGTACCAGAGCTACGAGGCGCTGCTGGGCGCCGACATCGTGCGCGCCGTGCGCGACACCGCGCAGCAGGGCTTCGACGCCGTGGTGGTCGGCTGTTTCTACGACCCGGTGCTGGTCGAGGCGCGCGAGATCTCCGGCCAGACGGTGGTGGTCGCGCCCTGCCAGGCCTCGTTCGAGGTCGCGTCCAACCTGGCGCAGAAGGTGTCGGTGATCGTGGGGCGGCGCAAGTGGGTGCCGCGCATCGAGGCGCGCGTGCGCGAGTACGGCCATGCGCACCTGATCGCCTCGTTCCGCGCGCTGGAACTCGGCGTGGAAGACTTCCAGCGCGACCGCGACGAAACCGTGCGCCGCATGATCGCGCAGGGCCGCCGCGCCATCGACGAGGACGGTGCCGAGGCGCTCATCCTGGGCTGCACGCTCGAGTTCGGCTTCTACCGCCAGCTGCAGGACGCGCTGGGCGTGCCCGTCATCGATTCGGCGCTGGCCGCTTTCAAGCGCGCCGAGGCACTGGCCGACACGAAACAGCGTTTCGATTGGAAGCCCAGCCGCGTCGGCGGCTGCGAGCCGCCGCCCGAAGACAGGGAGCTGCTGGCCTGGAACGTGTTCGACCCGGCGGACGTGCCGGTGGTGTCGCCTGTCCACGCCTGAACACGGCCGTCCATGAAAAACGCCCCGCCGCGGAGACCGCGACGGGGCGTTGCTGTTTCATGGAAGAAACGTCGGCGTCAGTCCTGGGACTTCACCTTCGCCACGGCCAGCGCCGTCATGTTGATGATGCGGCGCACCGTCGCCGAGGGCGTCAGCACGTGGGCTGAGCTGGCGCCGCCCAGCAGGATCGGGCCCACCGTGATGCCGTTCGCGCCGGTCATCTTCAGCACGTTGTAGAGGATGTGCGCCGAGTCGAGGTTCGGGCACACCAGCAGGTTGGCCTCGCCCGTGAGCGTGGTCTCGGGCAGCGCAGTGCGGCGGATCTCGTCGGACAGCGCGGCGTCGCCGTGCATCTCGCCGTCGCACTCGATGTCGGGTGCCATCTGCGAGAACAGGTCGCGCGCCAGGCGCATCTTGCGCGCCGAGCCGCGGCTGGAGGTGCCGTAGTTCGAGTGCGACAGGAAGGCGACCTTCGGCGGCAGGCCGAAGCGGCGCACCTCTTCGGCGGCCATCACGGCGATGCTGGCCAGCAGTTCGGCGCTCGGGTCTTCGTTCACGTTGGTGTCGGTGATGAACACCGTGCGCTTTTCGAGCGTGAGCGCGTTCAGCGTGGCAAAGCCGGGCGCGCCGCGCTTCAGGCCGATCAGGTTGCGGATGTGCTCCAGGTGCACGTCGAAGCGCCCGACCAGGCCGCAGATCATCGCGTCGGCGTCGCCCAGGTGCAGCATCAGCGCGGCGATGGTGGTGTTGGAGCGGCGCACCATGGTCTTGGCGGCCTCGGGCGTGACGCCGCGGCGGCCCATGAGCTTGTGGAAACTCTCCCAGTAGGTGCGAAAGCGCGGATCGTCCTCGGGGTTCACGATCTCGAAGTCGGTGCCGGGGCGGATGTGCAGGCCGGCCTTCTGGATGCGTGCCTCGATCACGGCGGGGCGGCCCACCAGGATGGGCTGGGCCAGGCCTTCGTCGACCGCCCACTGCGCGGCGCGCAGCACGCGCTCGTCCTCGCCCTCGGCGTAGGCCACGCGCTTGGTGGTGGAGATCTTGGCGGCGCTGAACACCGGGCGCATGAACATGCCCGTCTGGTAGACGAAGCGCGTCAGGTGCTGGCGGTAGGCCTCCATGTCCTCGATCGGGCGCGAGGCCACGCCCGAGGCGGCGGCCGCCTTGGCCACGGCCGGCGCGATGCGCAGGATCAGTCGCGAATCGAAGGGCTTCGGAATGATGTAGTCGGGGCCGAAGGCCAGCTCCTGGCCGGCGTAGGCGGTGGCCACTTCTTCGCTGATGTCGGCCTTGGTGAGGTCGGCAATTTCGCGCACGCAGGCCAGCTTCATTTCTTCCGTGATCTTGCTCGCGCCGCAGTCGAGCGCGCCGCGGAAGATGTATGGGAAGCACAGCACGTTGTTGACCTGGTTCGGGTAGTCCGAACGGCCCGTGGCGATGATGCAGTCGGGGCGCACGGCCTTGGCCAGCTCGGGGCGGATTTCAGGCTCGGGGTTGGCCAGCGCCAGGATGATCGGCTGCGTGCCCATGGTCTTGACCATCTCGGCGCTCATGACGCCGGGGGCCGAGCAGCCCAGGAACACGTCGGCGTCCTTCACCACGTCGGCCAGGGTGCGCGCACCGGTGTCCTTCTGGGCGTAGCGGGCCTTCGATTCGTCGAAGCCGCCCGCGCGGCCCATGTAGATCAGGCCCTTGGAGTCGCAGGCATAGATGTTGGCGGGCTTGGCGCCCAGGCCGACCATCACGTCCAGGCAGGCGATGGCGGCAGCGCCGGCGCCCGAGACGGCGATCTTGACGTCTTCGATCTTCTTGCCGACCAGTTCCAGGCCGTTGAGCAGCGCTGCGGCCGAGATGATGGCCGTGCCGTGCTGGTCGTCGTGGAACACCGGGATGTTCATGCGCTCGCGCAGCTTCTTCTCGATGTAGAAGCACTCGGGCGCCTTGATGTCCTCGAGGTTGATGCCGCCCAGCGTGGGTTCCAGCGCCGCGATGATGTCGACCAGCTTGTCGGGGTCGTTCTCGGCCAGCTCGATGTCGAACACGTCGATGCCGGCGAATTTCTTGAACAGGCAGCCTTTGCCTTCCATCACGGGCTTGGAGGCCAGCGGGCCGATGTTGCCCAGACCCAGCACGGCGGTGCCGTTGGTGATGACGCCCACGAGGTTGCCGCGGGCGGTGTATTCGGCCGCGAGCGCGGGATCTTCCGCAATGTCGAGGCAGGGGTAGGCCACGCCCGGCGAGTAAGCCAGCGACAGGTCGCGCTGGTTCAGCAGGGGCTTGGTGGGGGTGATCGAGATCTTGCCCTTGACGGGCGAGCGGTGGTATTCGCGCGCTGCTTCTCGAAGTGCTTCTTCAGCGGGGGACAGGGATGCAGCCATTTGAAAAGTCTCCTAGGTTCTGGCGGGCAATGAGGCTACCGCAAAAGCGCGGCCTCTTCTCTCGGGGGGAACGACGAGACCCTCTATCTTCCGCCTGATCGAGAGGGTCTGCCGACTCGCTAAACTTCAACACCCCCGTTTCCGGGGGGCAAATCCGTGCCGCACGGGCGGTGCGGCGAACCAACGTCCACAACCACAGAACAACACGGAGGGACATCGAATGACACCCGGACCTTTCACCGGCACCGAGCCGGATGTCGTGGTCATCGGCGGAGGCCCTTCGGGCTCCACGGTGGCCGCCTTGCTCGCAGACAAGGGCCACGACGTGGTGCTGCTCGAGAAGGCGCAGCACCCGCGCTTTCACATCGGCGAATCCTTGCTGCCGATGAACATGCCGCTGTTCGACCGGCTCGGCGTGCGCACCGAGGTCGAGGCCATCGGCCTGCGCAAGCACGGCGCCGAATTCGTCTCGCCCTGGCACGACCACAGCAGCCACTTCGACTTCGGCCAGGCGATGGACAAGAGTTTTCCCTATGCCGTGCACGTGCGCCGTTCGGAATTCGACGAGCTGCTGTTCCGCCACGCCGGCAAGCGCGGCGCGCGCACCTTCGAGGGCCGGCGCGTCACCGGCGTCGACATGGACGCGGGCAAGGGCACGCCCGACAACCGGGCGCTGGTGAAGGTCAAGGCCGACGACGGCACCGAGACCGAATGGCGCCCGCGCTTCGTGATCGACGCCAGCGGGCGCGACACGCTGCTGTCGAACCAGTTCGACGCCAAGCAGCGCAACCGCAAGCATGCGAGCGCGGCGCTGTACGGCCACTTCGCCAATGCCGAGCGCCGGCCGGGCCGCTTCGAGGGCAACATTTCGCTGTTCTGGTTCGACCACGGCTGGTTCTGGTACATCCCGCTGAAGGACGGCACCGTGAG
Source organism: Variovorax sp. GW822-FHT04E09 (assembly GCF_058800845.1). NCBI lineage: Bacteria > Pseudomonadati > Pseudomonadota > Betaproteobacteria > Burkholderiales > Comamonadaceae > Variovorax > Variovorax sp. GW822-FHT04E09. The sequence continues at coordinate 311,730 of NZ_JBXAMR010000003.1, read as the reverse complement.
CGTCGGCGCCGTGGCCTCGCCGGCCTACTTCAAGCGGCGCCAGGGCGCCTCGCTCGAAGACTTCCTGATGCAGACCATCGCGCTGGCGCCCAAGCTGGCCGCGCGGCTGAAGAACGCCACGCTCATGGAAGGCGCCACCACCACCGGCAACTACGCCTACGACTCCAAGTTCTGCCGCGGCGACCGCTTCATGATGGTGGGCGACGCCTACGCCTTCGTCGACCCGATGTTCTCCTCGGGCGTGTACCTGGCGATGAACAGCGGCTTCGAGGCCGCGACCTGCGCCGACCACTGGCTCAAGGGCGAGGCGAAGGAGGCCGAGAAGGCCTTCCGCCATTACGAGAAGGTGATGAAGCACGGGCCGAAGATGTTCTCGTGGTTCATCTACCGCATCACCTCGCCCGCCATCCGCCGCCTGTTCATGGCGCCGCGCAACATCTGGCGCATGCAGGAGGCGCTCCTGTCCATCCTGGCCGGCGACCTGTTCCGCAACACGCCCATCGGGCCGCGCTTCTGGGGCTTCAAGGTGACGTACTACGCGTCGTGCATCGGCATCCTGCCGCAGGCCGTGAAGACCTGGGCATGGCGCCGGCGCAACCTGAAGGAGTCCCTGGAGACTGCAAAGAGCTAGTTCAGTCTGGAGCGACGGTGTGCTGGGCGAGGGCTTCGAGGGCCTTCACCAGCGCCGAGTGGTCCAGCTGGCCGTAGCCCATCGCCGCGCAGGCGTTCATCAGCTGCGCTGCGTTCGCGGTCTGCGGCAGCGCCACGCCGAGCGAACGCGCGCTCTGCATCGCCAGGTTCAGGTCCTTCTGGTGCAGCGCGATGCGGAAGCCCGGCGCAAAGGTGCGCTTGATCATGCGTTCGCCGTGCACTTCGAGGATGCGCGAGCTGGCAAAGCCGCCCATCAGCGCCTGGCGCACCTTGGCCGGGTCGGCGCCGGCCTTCGAGGCGAACACCAGCGCTTCGCTCACGGCGGCGATGTTCAGCGCCACGATGATCTGGTTGGCCACCTTGCAGACCTGGCCGTCGCCCGCGCCGCCCACCAGCGTCACGTTCTTGCCCATCTTGTCCAGCAGCGGCTTCACGCGGCCGAAGGTGCCTTCGTCGCCGCCGCACATGATCGTCAGGCTCGCGGCCTTGGCGCCCACTTCGCCGCCCGAGACCGGCGCGTCGATGTAGCCGGCGCCCAGCGCGACGATGCGGCGCGCGAATTCCTTGGTGGCGATCGGGTCGATGGAGCTGCAGTCCACCACGATCTTGCCCTGCGAACCCTTCAGGCCGTCGGCCACGCCTTCCGCGCCCGGTGCGCCGAACAACACCTTCTCCACGTCCGGGGTGTCGGGCACCATGATGAAGATGATGTCGGCCTTGCGCGCCACTTCGGCGGCCGAGCCGCAGATGGTGGCCTTCGAGACGAAGGGCTCCGGCGTGTTGCCGTGCGTGTTCACGAAGAGCGTGTGGCCTGCGTCGAGCAGGTGGCCCGCCATGGGCGCGCCCATGATGCCCAGGCCGATGAATCCGATTTTTTGTGCAGTTGCTGCAGTGGTCATGTCTCTGTTTCCTTCGTGAACGTTCATTGCTTCTTCGTGAGGGCTTCGCGCCAGCCGAGGCCTTCCACCGTGGTGGCGCGGGGCTTGTACTCGCAGCCGATCCAGCCGTCGTAGCCCAGCGCATCGATGTGCTGGAACAGCCACGGGTAGTTGATCTCGCCCGTGCCCGGCTCGCCACGGCCCGGGTTGTCGGCCAGCTGGATGTGGCCGATGCGCGCCAGCTGCTTGGTGAGCGTGTTGCCCAGCTCGCCTTCCATGCGCTGTGCGTGGTAGATGTCGTACTGCACGCGCAGGTTGTCCGAGCCCACCTCGTCGATCAGCGCCAGCGCCTGGTCGGTGCGGGTGAGGAAGAAGCCGGGGATGTCGAAGGTGTTGATCGGCTCGATCAGCAGGCGCAGGCCCGCGGCTTCGAGCTCGCGCGCTGCGAGGCGCAGGTTCTCGACCACGGTCTTGTGCGCGGCGTCGGTGCTCACGCCCGCCGGCACCTTGCCGACCAGGCAGTTGAGCTGCGGGCAGCCCAGCGCCGTGGCGTAGTCGATGGCCAGCGCGATGCCTTCGCGGAACTCGCCGGTGCGGTCCGGGTGGCAGGCGATGCCGCGCTCGCCCTTGTCCCAGTCGCCGGCCGGCAGGTTGTGCAGCACCTGCTGCAGGCCGTTGGCGCGCAGGGCGGCCGCGAGTTCCTTCTTGTCGAAGGGGTAGGGGAAGAGGTACTCCACCGCCTTGAAGCCGGCCTTGGCGGCCGCCTCGAAGCGCTGCATGAAGGGTAGCTCGGTGAAGAGCATCGTGAGATTGGCTGCGAACTTGGGCATGTCTCTTGTCTCCTCGGTCAGTCCAGCATCGCCACCGCGAGGGCGGTCGGTGCGTCGGCCATGCTTTCGGCCAGCGGTTCGAATTCGTTGATGGCGTCGATCTCGGTGCCCATCGCGATGTTGGTCACGCGCTCGAGCATCACCTCGATGACGACCGGCACCTGGAACTCGGCCATGAGCGCTTCGGCGCGGGCGATGGCGGGCGCCATCTCTTCCTGCTTGTGCACGCGGATCGCCTTGCAGCCCAGGCCCTCGACCACCTTGAGGTGATCGACGCCGTAGCTGCCTTCGATGCCGGCATCGGCCGGCGCGTTGATGTTGTCGAAGGCCAGCTGCACGCAGTAGTCCATCTCGAAGCCGCGCTGCGACTGGCGGATCAGGCCGAGGTAGGAGTTGTTCACCACGATGTGCAGGTAGGGCAGCTTGAACTGAGCGCCCACGGCCAGCTCTTCGATCATGAACTGGAAGTCGTAGTCGCCCGAGAGCGCGACGATCTTGCGCGTCGGGTCGGCGGCGCGCACGCCCAGTGCAGCGGGAATGGTCCAGCCCAGCGGGCCGGCCTGGCCGCAGTTGATCCAGTGGCGCGGGTTGTACACGTGCAGGAACTGCGCGGCCGCGATCTGCGACAGGCCGATGGTGCTCACGTAGCAGGTGTCGCGTTCCAGGTGGTTGTTCATGCACTGGTACACGCGCTGCGGCTTCATCGGCACGGTGTCGAAGTTGGTCTTGCGCAGCAAGGTCTTCTTGCGCTCGCGGCATTCGCCGGCCCAGGCGCCACGGTCGGTGAGTTTGCCGGCGGCCTTCATTTCCTCGGCCACTTCGACGAAGAGTTCGAGTGCGGCCTTGGCGTCGGAGACGATGCCGAAGTCGGGCGTGAACACGCGGCCGATCTGCGTGGGCTCGATGTCCACGTGCACGAAGGTGCGGCCCTTGGTGTAGACGTCGACCGAGCCGGTGTGGCGGTTGGCCCAGCGGTTGCCGATGCCCAGCACGAAGTCCGACGCCAGCACGGTGGCGTTGCCGTAGCGGTGGCTGGTCTGCAGGCCGCACATGCCGGCCATGAGCGGGTGGTCGTCGGGAATGGCGCCCCAGCCCATGAGCGTGGGGATCACCGGCACGCCGGTGGCTTCGGCAAAGCGCACGAGCAGCTCGGAAGCGTCGGCGTTGATGATGCCGCCGCCGGCCACGATCAGCGGGCGCTCGGCCGCCTGCATCATGCCGATGGCCTTCTCGATCTGGGCGCGCGTGGCGGCCGGCTTGTAGGGCTTGAGGGGTTCGTAGGCGTCGATGTCGAACTCGATCTGCGCCATCTGCACGTCGAAGGGCAGGTCGATGAGCACGGGGCCCGGGCGGCCCGAGCGCATGAGGTGGAAGGCCTGCTGGAACACCTGCGGCACCTGGCCGGGTTCGCGCACGGTGACCGACCACTTGGTGACGGGCTTGGAGATCGACTCGATGTCGACCGCCTGGAAGTCTTCCTTGTACAGGCGGGCGCGCGGTGCCTGGCCGGTGATGCAAAGAATGGGAATGGAATCGGCCCAGGCCGAGTACAGGCCCGTGATCATGTCGGTGCCCGCGGGGCCCGAGGTGCCGATGCACACGCCGATGTTGCCGGCCACGGCGCGGGTGTAGCCCTCGGCCATGTGCGAGGCGCCCTCGACGTGGCGCGCGAGGATGTGCGAGATGCTGCCGCGCTGGCGCAGGGCCGAGTACAGCGGGTTGATCGCCGCGCCCGGCACGCCGAAGGCCTGCGTGACGCCTTCTTTTTCCATCACCAGAACTGCGGCCTGGACCGCTGTCATCTTTGCCATTTGAAAGTCTCCTTGAGGTGGCCTCACTGTAGGAAGCGGGGCGCATTCCAAGAAGACGGCTGGGGGCCATAAAACCTATTCCGCCATGGAATAACTGGCTACCATCCGGTCATGGACCGTCTATTGGCAATGGAAATGTTCGTGCGGGTCGTCGAGACGGGGAGCTTCTCGAAGGCGGCGCGCGAGTTCAACACCACGCAACCCACCGTGACCAAGCAGGTCGCGGCCACGGAGGCGCGCCTGAAGGTGCGGCTGCTCAACCGCAACACGCGCGGCGTGAGCCTCACGGAGCCGGGCGCGCTGTACTACGAGAAATGCAAGACCATCGTGCGCGACGCCGAGGAGGCCGACAGCATCGTGCAGCTGCGCCAGAACCAGGCGCAGGGGCTCTTGCGCGTGGGCACGTCGGTGGCCTTCGGGCGGCGCGTGGTGGTGCCGCTGGCGCTGGAGTACATGCGCCGGCATCCGCAGGTGCAGCTGGACCTGAGCTTCGAGGACCGCTACGTCGACCTCATTGCGCAGGGCATCGACGTGGCGATCCGCATGGGCAAGCTGGCCGACTCGTCACTGGGTGCGCGCTACCTGGGCGCGAACCCGTGGGTCATGGTGGCATCGCCGGCGTACCTGAAGAAGCACGGCACGCCCAAACGCGCGCAGGACCTGAGCGCGCACGTGGCGCTGATCTACAGCAGCGTGGTGGGCGACGAGTTCTGGCGCATGCACACGCCCAAGGGCGATCCGGTGACGGTGCCGGTGTCTGGGCGTTTCCGTTCCAACAACCTGTCGGCGGTGCTGGCTGCGGCGCGTGACGGGCTGGGCATTGCGTTGATGCCGCGCTATGTGGCGAGTGAGTCGCTGGCTGCTGGCAAGGTGAACGCCGTGCTGGGGGACCATGCGTTGCCGGAGCAGGAGATCCACGCGGTGTTTCCTTCGCCGAAGTTGGTTCCGGGGAAGGTATCGGGGTTCGTGGCGTTTCTGCAGGGGCGGTTTGATGAGGGGTGGTGGGACGCCTGACGGGGTTTGTTCAGGGCGCGTGCACAGGACATCGGGTACTCCCCTCCGCGAATGTCCCCCGGGGCTGCGCCCCTCCTCCTTGATTTCGCTGCGGGGAGCACCCAATGCCCTGCGCACAGGGCACGCTGTGGGTGTTCGCCCTGTGTGGAAGGCCGCCTTCAGGCTGCGAGCCGTTGTGCCGCCCGCCCTGCAGGCCGGGCCAACCCGAGGTGGTCGCGCAATGTGCGCCCCTCGTATTCCGTGCGAAAGAGGCCTCGCTTCTGCAGGATCGGCACCACGCCCTCCACGAAGTCCTGCAGCCCATGCGGCAGCGCGTCGGGCATCAGGTTGAAACCGTCGGCCGCGCCGCCCTTGAACCAGCGCTCGATGTCGTCGGCGATCTGCTCGGGCGTGCCCACGATCACGCGGTGCCCGCCGCCGCCTGCGAGTTCGCGGATCAGCTGGCGCACCGTGTAGCCGTGCGTGCGTCCGGCTGCCACCACGGCGTTGAAGAAGGTGTGGTTGCCGTTGCCATTGCCGGGCAGTGGCAGGTCGTCGGGCAGGCGCTCGTCGAGCTTGAGGCGGTCGGGCGTGATGCCCAGCGTGCCGGCCAAGCGCGTGAGGCTGTAGTCCCAGGGGATCAGGTCGACCAGCGCGTCGCGGCGGCGAAGCGCCTGCGCTTCGGTGGCGCCGACGATGGTGGTGAGGCCGGCCAGCACCTTCACCGCGTCGGGGCCGCGGCCCAGCTCGGCGGCGCGGGTCTTGAGGGCGCGTGCGTAGGCCTGCGATTCTTCGAAGGATTGCGAGGCGGAGAACACGGCTTCGGCGTGGCGCGATGCCAGCTCGCGCCCGTCGGCCGAGGCGCCGGCCTGCACCAGCACCGGGTGGCCTTGCGGCGGGCGCGGAAGGTTGAGCGGGCCCTGCACCGCGAAGTGCTCGCCGCGGTGAGCAAGGGCGTGCACCTTGGCCGGGTCGATGAAGCGGCCGGCGGCCTTGTCGCCGACGAAGGCGTCGTCTTCCCAGCTGTCCCACAGCGCCTTGACGATGTCGGCGAACTCCGAGGCGCGGGCGTAGCGCTTGGCGTGGTCGGGCGTGGTGTCCAGGCCGAAGTTGCGCGCCGAGGGCAGGTCGGCCGTGGTCACCATGTTCCAGCCGGCACGGCCGGCGCTCACGTGGTCGAGCGTGGCGAAGCGGCGCGCGAGGTTGTACGGCTCGTTGTAGCTGGTGGAAGCAGTGGCGATGAGGCCGATGTGCGTGGTCGCGGCGGCCACGCAGGCCAGCAGGATGGTGGGCTCCAGCGCGGTGATCGGGCGGAAATGGATCTGGTCGACGATGGCGGCGTTGTCGGCCAGGAACACGGCATCGAGCTTGGCGGCTTCGGCGATCTGCGCGGTGCGGATGTAGTGCTGGATGTCGGCGAACGCCCACGGGTCGCTCTCGGGCAGGCGCCAGGCCGAAGGCACGAAGCCCGAGTGCAGGATGTTGACGTTGAGGTGCAGCTGCCTGCGCGGCGTGGTGGTTTTCTTGTTGCTCATTGGTTGAAGTAGTCCGGCAGCCGGTAGCCCGCCCACACGGGGTTGGCCTTGAAGAACTTCTGGAACTCGGGCGACTGGTAGGCGGTGGCGATGTCCTTCGCGAATTTCGCGTGTTCGTTGCTGCGCCTCACCGCCACCACGTTGACGTAGGGCAGCGTCATGTCTTCGAGCTTCAGCGCCTCGGTGAGCTTGAGCCCCGAGGCCACGGCGAAGTTGCCCTGCACGGCCGCGAGGTCGGCATCGGCCAGCGAGCGCGGCGCCTGCGCGGCGTCCAGCGGCACGATCTTCAGCCGCTTGGGGTTGCTCGCGATGTCGCGCTCCGACACGCTCAGCGGGCTCACGCCCGGCTTGAGCGTGACCCAGCCGATGGCCGCGAGGATGTTGAGCGCGCGCGCCGCATTCACCGGGTCGGCGGGCAGCGTGACGGTGGCGCCGTCGGGCACGGCGTCGAGCGTCTTGTGGCGGCGCGAATACAGGCCCATGGGCGGCGTCGGCACGTGCACCACGGGCACGAGGTCGAAGCCCTGCTGCTTGTTGGTGGCGTTCAGGTACAGCGAGTGCTGGAAGATGTTGGCGTCGATCTGCCCGCGCTCCACGGCGTCGTTGGGCTGCACGCCCTGGCTGAACTCGACGTACTTGATGCTGTAGCCCAGCTTCTTCAGCTGGGGCTCGATGCCGTGGGTGAAGGCGTCGCGGTAGGGGCCCGGCATGAAGCCGACACGCAGGTCGTCCGCGTGGGCGGGCGCCAGCAGCAGCAGGCTCAGGGCGAGTCCGCCGGACAGCGGGGCAAGGCGGCGCAGCCACAAGGGGGCGCGCGAAAGGGAAGGCATGGCGACAACTCCGGGAGACGGCAAGGGGAGTCGGGCACTCTAGGACGCACGCTGCGCGCCGCGAACGAAGATTTGCGCGCTTGCATATCCGCAGGCCGGATAAACCGCGCCGGCTTTTGTAGGATGCGCCCCATGACCCTGCACATCGGAATCGTCGGCTGCTCCGCCGAAGGCGCGGCCCTTTGCTACAAGACCATCTGCATCGAGGGCGCGGCGCTGCTCGGCCCGCACGCGCACCCCGAGGTGTCGATGCACACGCCCTCGCTCGCGGAGTACACGCGCTGCCTCGACGCGGGCGACCTGGCGGGCGTGGGCGCGCTGATGCTCGGCTCCGCGCACAAGCTCGCCGCGGCGGGCGCGGACTTCCTGATCTGCCCCGACAACACCATCCACCAGGCCTTCGACCACGTGGCGCCGCGTTCGCCGCGGCCCTGGCTGCACATCGCCGAGGTGGTGGCCGACGAGGCCGTGCGCCGGGGCTTTCGCCGCATCGGCATCACGGGCACGCGCTGGCTGACCGACAGCGAGGTGTATCCCGAGAAGCTCTCGGCGCGCGGTCTTGAATACGTGCGCCCCACCGTCGACGAGCGCGCCGAGATCGGCCGGATCATCATGGACGAGCTGGTCTGCGGCATCTTCAAGCCCGAGGCCGTGGCCACCTTCCAGCGCGTGATGCAGCGCCTGAAGGACGAGGAGGGCTGCGACGCGGTGGTGCTCGGCTGCACCGAGATCCCGCTGATCATGAGCGACGCAAATTCGCCGCTGCCGACGCTCGACTCGACGCGGCTGCTGGCGCGCGCGGCCTTGCGCCGCGCCACGCAGAAGTAAAACTAGGCGAGGAAGTCCTCGATCAGCTGCGCCACGCGCTGCGGCTGGTCGTGGTGCAGCATGTGGCCCGCGTCGTCGAGCTGTTCGATGCGCACCGAAGGCACGGACTTCAAGCGCTCGTGGAATTCGGCGAGCGTGTAGCGCGCCTTCCACCAGCCGTGCAGGCTGTCGTCCGAGGCCTCGACCATCAGCGTCGGTGCGGTGATGCGCGCATAGAGCGCCAGTGTTTCGTCGACGCGGAAGATGTTGGCGTTGACGATCTTGTGCGCGGCCTCGCCGAGGATCTGCCAGCGCGTGCTGCCGTCGGCCTGGGCCTGCGGCGCCGACCAGTGGCCGGCCAGCCAGTCGGCCTTGTCCTGCGTGAGGCGCGGATTGGTCTTCATGAGGCGGCGTGCCACGCCGTCCACCGCCGAATAGCCCGCGAGCGCCTTCTCACCGCGGTGCAGGCCCTTGAGCTCGTCGATCCACTGGCCGTAGCGCGCGGGCGCCTCGGCGGGCTGGCGCGCGGGCATGCCGAAGCCTTCGAGGTTGACGAGGCGGCGGATGCGCGCCGGGCGCACGCCCGCGTAGTGCATCGCGACATTGCCGCCCATGCTGTGGCCCACGAGGTCGACCGGGCGGGCATCGTCACCTTCGCCGGCGTAGTGGTCGAGCAGCCATTCGAGGTCGGCCAGGTAGTCGGGCAGCCAGTAGTTGTCGACGCCGCCGCCGTCGGTGAGACCGAAGCCGCGCCAGTCGGGGGCGATGATGAAACGGTCGTCCTTCAGGGCATCGACCACGAACTGCCAGGAGGCCGCCACGTCCATCCAGCCATGCACCAGCACCAGCGGCGGGCGATCGTTCGACGGCTGCCCCCAGAGGCGGACGTGGTAGTTCAGGTTGCGCACGGGCACGAATTCGCTGCGCGAAGGGCGGAGGGCTTGGTACATATGGCGCTCGATGATACGGAGAGGCCGCGCCGCGCGCAGTCCGCCACAGGACAGGGCGGCGCTCGGTTTCTCGGGGCCGGGGCTGCGCCTGCCGCGCGGGCGCGCTAGCATTCCGCGCATGAAAAAGATTCCACTCGGTCAGAGCGACCTCCACGTCACCCCGATCTGCCTCGGCACCATGACTTTCGGCGAGCAGGTCGACGAGCCCACCGCCCACGCCGTCCTGAACCGCTCGCTCGAGCGCGGCGTCGACTTCATCGACACGGCCGAGATGTACGCGGTGCCGGCAAGCAAGGAAACCTGCGGCGCGACCGAAACCATCATCGGGAACTGGTTTGCCGCCAACCCCGGCACGCGCCAGAAGATCACGCTGGCCACCAAGGTGGCCGGCCCCTCGCGCGGCATGCCCTGGGTGCGCGAAGGCACGGGCATGACGGCGGCCGACATCGAGGCCTCGTGCCACGGCAGCCTGCGCCGCCTGCAGACCGACGTGATCGACCTGTACCAGATCCACTGGCCCGAGCGCCATGTGCCGGTGTTCGGCAACATCCACTACAACCCCGAGAAGGAAACCTCGCAGACGCCGATCCACGACCAGCTCGAAGCGCTGGGCAAGCTGGTGACGGCGGGCAAGGTGCGCACCATCGGCCTGTCGAACGAGACGCCCTACGGCGTGCACGAATTCGTGCGGCTGGCCGAGCAGCACGGGCTGCCGCGCGTGGTGTCGGTGCAGAACGTCTACAACCTGGTGAGCCGCGCGCACGAGAACGCGCTCGACGAGACCATGCACCGGCTCGGCGTGTCGCTGCTGGCGTACTCGCCGCTGGCCTTCGGCCTGCTGACGGGCAAATACGACCAGAGCGGCATCGAGGGCCCCGACGCGCCCAAGGGCGCGCGCATCTCGAGCTACGAGTCGGTGCGCAAGCAGCGCTGGGGCAAGCCCGACGCGCTGCGCGCCGCGCGGCGCTACAACCAGCTGGCGCGCGATCACGGCCTGAGCCCCACGCAGCTCGCGCTGGCCTTCTGCTACACCAAGTGGCAGGTGGCGAGCACGATCATCGGCGTGACCTCGGTGGCGCAGCTCGACGAAGACCTGGACGCCTACGGCACGACGCTGTCGGCCGAGGTGCTGGCCGAGATCGACAAGATCCGCCTGGACATCCGCGACCCCGCCGCCTGACCCGAACAAGTGAGCAAGTGAGCAAGAAGGCCCACGTTTCCGAGACGCCCGCCACCCAGCTGCTGCGGGCGAGCAAGGTCGCCTTCACCGAGCACCCCTACGAGTACCAGGAGCACGGCGGCGCCCAGCACAGTGCGCAGGTGCTGGGTTTCGATCCGTTCACCGTGGTCAAGACGCTGGTGATGCAGGACCAGGACGCCAGGCCGCTGATCGTGCTGATGCACGGCAACCGCACGGTGTCGACCAAGAACCTCGCGCGGCAGATCGGCGCCAAGTCGGTCGAGCCCTGCAAGCCCGAGGTGGCGCAGCGCCACAGCGGCTACATGGTGGGCGGCACCTCGCCCTTCGGCACGCGGCGCGAGATGCCGGTCTACATCGAGTCGAGCGTGCTCGAACTGCCGAAGATCGCGATCAACGGCGGGCGGCGCGGCTACCTCGTGGGCATCGATCCACAGGTGTGCGTGACGCTCCTGGGCGCCAAGCCCGTGCAGTGCGCGCTGGCAGAATAGCCGGCGTTTGCTTTTTCCCGCCGGGCATGCAGGCCGGCGGCGCACAACAACAATCCGTTCCCCGGAGACCGCCTTGAGTTTCGATCTGCCTTCCCTCCTTGCCATCGTGGCGTCGTACCTGATCGGTTCGCTGTCGTTTGCGGTCATCGTGAGCAAGTCGCTCGGCATGGCCGACCCGCGCAGCTACGGCAGCGGCAACCCCGGCGCCACCAACGTGCTGCGTTCGGGCAACAAGGGCGCCGCGCTGGCCACCTTGCTGCTCGACGCGGCGAAGGGCTGGCTGCCGGTGTTCCTGATCCGCCAGTTCGGCGCGCAGTGGGGGCTGGGCGAGGGCGTGGCGGCGCTGGCGGGCCTGGCGGCCTTCCTGGGCCACCTGTACCCGGTGTTCTTCAGCTTCCAGGGCGGCAAGGGCGTGGCCACGGCCGCCGGCGTGCTGGTGGGCATCGCGCCCTGGCTGGGGCTGGCCACGGGCGCGACCTGGCTGATCATCGCGATCTTCTTCCGCTATTCGTCGCTGTCGTCGCTGGTGGCGGCGTTCTTCGCGCCGGCCTACTACCTGCTGGGTGGAAACATTGCGTGGCCACTCGACCGCACGGTGCTGATTGCGATCATCATCATGAGTCTGCTGCTGATCTGGCGGCACCGCGAAAACATCCGCCGGCTCGCGGCCGGCACGGAGTCGAAACTCGGCTCGAAGAAAAAGGCTTGAACTCACCATGGCATCCATCACCCGCTTCCACGTCGGCCCACGTCTGTCCGAGACCGCGGTGCACAACGGCACCATCTACCTCGCGGGCCAGGTGCCCGACGACACCACGCAGGACATCCGCGGCCAGACCGCGCAGGTGCTCGGCATGGTCGACCGCCTGCTGGCCGAAGCCGGCAGCGACAAGTCGCGCATCCTCATGACGCAGATCTTCCTGGCCGACATCGGCGACATCGGCGCCATGAACGAGGTGTGGGACGCGTGGATTCCGGCCGGCAACACGCCGCCGCGCGCGACCGTGGAGGCCAAGATGGCCAACGCGGCCTACAAGATCGAGATCGTCGTCACGGCCGCACAGGCCTGAGGCTAGATCGGGAGCGGTCTCAGTACCGCTTCTCGAGAATCATCTCGTCGGCGTCGCGCCGCATCGAGAAGCGATTGAGAAAGCTGTTGCCCAGCAGCACGTAGGGCATGGGTTGCTGCGAGACGATGGCGTCGATGTCGTAGACCTCGACGTCGCCCACGCGCACGCTCTGCAACCGCAGCCTGTAGCCCGCAGCGTTGCCGTTGGCCGTGCGCATCTGCACCAGCTGCCCCTTGCTGTAATCGAGCCCGATGCGCTGGGCATCGACCGCCGACAGCGCGATGGTGGTCGCGCCGGTGTCGAGCATGAAGGTGACGGCGCGGCCGTTGATCTGGCCCTGCGTCATGTAGTGGCCCCGGCTGTCGGCCTGCAGCACGATGCGGTTGCCGCCGCTGCCGGCAATACCGCCCCGGCCGATGCTCACGGGCGAATCCATGCGCAGCGAGAAGCGCTTGCCCGCCGATTCGACCACCGCCTGGTCGGCCTGCAGCGACACCAGCTTGACGCCCTGGAAGGTCTCCCCGACCGCCACCGTCTTGGGCGGCGCGCCGTTCACGATGAGGATCGCGCGGCTGCCGATGGAACCGGTCAGCGTGACCGAGTCGGCGGCGTGCGCCGCCATGGCCGCGGCCGCCCACAGCGCCGCGACGAGGAGCGCCTTCATGCGCGGGTCAGTCGCGGAAGTTGTTGAAGGACAGCGGCATGTCGGGCACGTCCTTCTTGATGAGGGCCATGGCGGCCTGCAGGTCGTCGCGCTTGGCACCGGTGATGCGCACGGCATCGCCCTGGATCGCGGCCTGCACCTTGAGCTTGCTGTCCTTGACGATGCGGGTGATCTTCTTGGCCTGCTCGCTCTCGATGCCGTTCTTGATCTTGATGACCTGCTTGACCTTGTCGCCGCCCATCTTCTGGACGTCGCCCTTGTCGAGAAAGCGCACGTCGACGTTGCGCTTGGTGAGCTTGTTGCGAAGGATGTCCTCGACCTGCACGAGCTGGAACTCGGCATCGCCGATCATGGTGATCTCCTTGTCCTTGAGCTCGACGGCGGCGGCGGTGCCCTTGAAATCGAAGCGTGTGCCGATTTCCTTGGCGGTGTTTTCGACCGCATTCTTCACTTCGGGCAGATTGGGCTCGCAGACGGTATCGAAAGACGGCATAGGCTCTCCTGGACGCACGGGGACTGAATGCGACAATTCTCCCATGATCGTGGAGTCCAATGTCCCGCTGCAGCCCTACAACAGCTTCGGCATCGTCGCGCGCGCGCAGCACCTGGCGCGCATCACCAGCGAGGCCGACCTGGCCGCGCTGCACGCCGATCCGGCCTGGCGCGACGAACCCCGTTTCGTGCTCGGCGGCGGCAGCAACATCGTGCTCACGGGCGACGTCAAGCCGCTGGTGCTGAAGGTCGAGATCAAAGGTCGCCGGCTGGTCGAAGAGACGCCGCGCGCCTGGGTCGTCGAGGCCGGCGCCGGCGAAACCTGGCACGACACCGTCGAGTGGATGGTGCGCAGCGGCTACCCGGGGCTGGAAAACCTGGCGCTCATTCCCGGCACCGTGGGCGGCGCGCCGGTGCAGAACATCGGCGCGTACGGCGTCGAGCTGCAGGACCGCTTCGACTCGCTCGACGCCTTCGACCTCGAAACCGGCCGCGCCTTCACGCTCGACGCGGCGCAGTGCGCCTTCGGCTACCGCGACTCGGTCTTCAAGCACGTGCGCAGCGGCCCGAACGATTTCGGCCTGGCGGGCCGCGCGGTCATCACGCAGGTGCGCTTCCGGCTGCCCAAGCCCTGGAAGCCCGTGGTCGGCTACCTCGACCTCGAGCGCAAGATGGAGGAAACCGGCAATTTCACGCCCAGCGCGGTCGACATCTTCGAGTGGATCTGCGCCATCCGCCGCGCCAAGCTGCCCGACTGGCGCGTGCTGGGCAACGCCGGCAGCTTCTTCAAGAACCCGACGGTCACGCCCGAGCAGTGCGCCGACATCATCGCGCGCGACCCCAAGATCGTTCACTACCCGATGGACGACGGCAGCATCAAGCTCGCGGCCGGCTGGCTCATCGACGCCTGCGGCTGGAAGGGTAAGTCGGTGGGCAACGCCGGCGTGTACGAAAAGCAGGCGCTGGTGCTGGTCAACCGCGGCGGCTCGGCCAACCCGGTGACCGGCGGCGAGGTGATGACGCTGGCCAAGGCGATCCAGACCAGCGTGTACGAGCGCTTCGGCATCCGATTGGAGCCGGAGCCGGTGGTGGTCTGACGCGGTGGATCTCGATTTCCTGCACCTGAACTACCGCCGGCGCATCGCCGTGCTGGGCTGGGCGCAGCTTGCCGTCATCGTGGCGGGCATCGCCTCGGTGTTCCTGGTGCGGGCGGGCTGGTGGGGGTCGGTGCTGCTGATCCTCGCGGCCCTCTTATTCGCGGGGCTCCTGAGCCAGATCGAACTCAGCCTGCGCCGCCAGTTCATCCGCGAGGCCCGGCTGCCGCCGTTCCTGATCGGCAAGCTCCGCGCGGCGCACCCGCAACTGAGCCGACGCGACGCCGAGTTGGTGCTGCGCGGGCTGCGGCAGTTCTTCATGGCGTACCTGCGCAGCAACCTCAAGTTCGTCGCCATGCCCTCGCGGGTGGTCGACACGGCCTGGCACGAGTTCATCCTGCACACGCAGGGCTACCAGACCTGGTGCCAGGCGGCCTTCGGGCGCCTGCTGCACCACAGCCCGGCCGAGGTACTGGGCCAGGACGCGCGGCGCAACGACGGCCTGCGCCGCACCTGGTACTGGGCCTGCAAGGAAGAAAGCATCGACCCGCGTAATCCGGCGCGACTGCCGCTGCTGTTCGCGCTGGACATCAAGTTCGCGATTGCGGACGGCTTTCACTACATCCCCGATTGCCGGGCGATCGAGCGCGCAACGGGCACCGACGCGCACTGCGGCTCGAGCTTCGGCGATTCGTCGTCCGACGGCGGCAGCTCGGGCGATGCCGGAGGCTTCGGCGGCAGCGAGGCGAGCGGGAGCGGCGATGGCGGCTCCAGCGACGGCGGTGGCGCGTCCGATGGGGGCGGTGGATGCGGTGGCGGGTGCGGAGGAGGCGGCGACTGACGCCGGGTGCACTTTCCAAAGAAAAACGGGCCCCGAGGGGCCCGTTGTCATTGCTGCCCTTGCGATTGGCAAGGGCAGCGAAGGGATCGATCAGCTCGCGTCGCCGTCGTTCGCCAGCTTCGGCAGCGAAGCGCCTTCGCCCGACGACAGCAGGCCGACCTGCGTGTAGATGGCGAGCTTTTCGCGCGTGTCGACGATGTCCAGATTGCGCATCGTGAGCTGGCCGATGCGGTCCAGCGGCGTGAACGCGCCTTCGACCTTTTCCATGCTCAGGCGCTCGGGCTTGTACGTGAGGTTGGCCGATTCGGTGTTCAGGATCGAGTAGTCGTTCCCGCGGCGCAGCTCGACCGTCACTTCGCCGGTGATGGCGCGCGCCACCCAGCGCTGGGCCGTTTCGCGCAGCATGATGGCCTGCGGGTCGAACCAGCGGCCCTGGTACAGCAGGCGGCCCAGGCGGCGGCCGTTGTCGCGGTACTGCTCGATGGTGTCTTCGTTGTGGATGCCGGTGACCAGGCGCTCGTAGGCGATGAACAGCAGCGCGAGGCCCGGGGCCTCGTAGATGCCGCGGCTCTTGGCCTCGATGATGCGGTTCTCGATCTGGTCGCTCATGCCCAGGCCGTGGCGACCGCCGATGCGGTTGGCTTCGAGGATCAGCTCGACCAGGTTCGTGTAGCGCACGCCGTTCAGCGCGACGGGCACGCCTTCCTCGAAGCGCACCGAGACGGTTTCGCGCTTGACTTCGACTTCGTCCTTCCAGAAGGCCACGCCCATGATGGGCTGCACGATCTGCATGCCGCTGTTCAGGTGCTCGAGGTCTTTGGCCTCGTGCGTGGCGCCCAGCATGTTCGAGTCGGTCGAGTAGGCCTTCTCGGACGACATCTTGTAGGCGAAGCCGGCCTTCTGCATGAACGCCGACATTTCGGCGCGGCCGCCCAGCTCGTCGATGAAGACCTGGTCGAGCCAGGGCTTGTAGATCTTCAGCGCGGGGTTGGTGAGCAGGCCGTAGCGATAGAAGCGCTCGATGTCGTTGCCCTTGTAGGTGCTGCCGTCGCCCCAGATGTGGACGTCGTCTTCCTTCATGGCCGACACCAGCATGGTGCCCGTCACCGCGCGGCCCAGCGGCGTGGTGTTGAAGTAGGTGACGCCGGCGGTGGTCACGTGGAAGGCGCCGGCCTGCAGGGCGGCGATGCCTTCGTTGGCCAGCTGCGCGCGGCAGTCGATCAGGCGGGCGTTCTCGGCGCCGTAGAGCATCGCCTTGCGCGGGATCTCGTCGTAGTCGGGCTCGTCGGGCTGGCCGAGGTTGGCGGTGTAGGCGTAGGGGACCGCGCCCTTGAGCTTCATCCAGTGCAGCGCCGCACTGGTGTCCAGGCCGCCCGAGAAGGCGATGCCGACCTTCTGGCCGGCGGGAACGTTTTGGAGAATGGTCGACATGTCAGGGGTTCCGTTTCAACCGAAGTGGCAGATGTAGCTGTAGGGCTCGCCGCTCACGCGGATCTGGAAGCTGGAATTGCCGGGAATGCTGAACTTCTGGCCGGGGCCCGAGGCGATCCACTCGCTGGTGCCCGCGAGCTGGTATTCGCAGCTGCCGCCGGTGCCTTCCATGATCTCAGGCGCGCCGGTGTTGAAGGTGAGGGTGGAGGGCAGGACCACGCCGACCGATTTCTTGGTGCCGTCCGCCAGGGTGAGGTTGTGGCTCACGCACTTGCCGTCGAAATACACATTGGCCTTGGTGGCCACTGCGGCGCTGTTGATGGTGTCGGTAGTCGTCGTCATTGGATGGATGGCGCCGGCGCCTGCGCGTTCGGCGGATCGAGGGACGCGCCGCGGCAGCAGCACCCCCGGGGTTGGAGAAGCCCTCGATTTTAGGGGCTCGGGCGAGCCGGCCCGCCGTGGGGGAACTCAGTAGCGCCAGCCGTGGCGATGGCCGCCCCATCCGCGATAGCCACGGTAGTAGCCGCCACCGCCCCAACCGCGCGAGTAGCCCAGGTTCAGCGAGATGCCGACCGGCGGGTAGACGTAAGGCTGCGCATACGGGTAGGTGTAGGCGGGCTGCACGTAGACGGGCGGGGCGTACACCGGGGCCGGCTGCGTGTAGACCGGCGCAGGCGCGTTGGACACCACCACGCCGGGTTCGGGCACGACGCTGTCCCACGGAGAGTTGGCGCCTTGCTGGTACGGGTACTGCCCCTGTGGGTACTGTTCCGGGTACTGCGGGCCGTTGTTGGCCTCGACCGGGTAGGGCTGCAATTGCGACTGGGGCTGAACCGGCGCGGTGGTCACGCCCGACGTGGTCACGCCGTAAGCGCTGGCCTGGATCGGAATGGTGGCGCCCGGCCGGCTGGTGGTGCGGGTCGTGTACTGGCGGCCCTGGTATTCGTAGGTGACGTTGTAGTTGACGTCGCTGCCGGTCGTTTCGCGGATCGGCGTGGCGGAAATCACGCGCGCCTGGACCACTTGCTGGGCCTGCACGACGCTGGCGCCCGTGGCCAGCAGGCCGGCCGCCGAAAGCCCCGTGAGGATGCGGAAAACGTGTCTGTTCATGGTGTTCTCTCCTGCAGATCGCGGTTGGAGGCCCGCCGGCGGGACGGGGTTCCGGGGTTTACACGGCGTTCACAGCCCAGCTATCGGCATCGAAACCAGTCGTTACGCCCGTCTTCGGGCCCCAATCGACCACCGGCCGCTTGATCAGGCTGGGGTTGGCCAGCAGCACGGGGCGGGCCGAGGCGGCGTCGACCACCGCGTCGCGCGTGGCCTCGTCCAGCTTGCGCCAGGTGGTGCCCTTGCGGTTGACCAGCGCCTCCCAGCCGGGGGCCTGGAGCCAGCGGTCGAGCTCGGCCTCGGGCACGCCCTGTTTCTTGAAATCGTGGAAGGCGTAGGCCACGCCATGGTCGTCGAGCCAGGCGCGGGCGCGCTTGACGGTGTCGCAGTTCGGAATGCCGTATAGGGTTGTCATGGCCGCGATGATGCCGCGAGCGGCGGGTCGGCGACAATGCCGGCCTCCATGGAAACCCTGAACGACTGGCTCGCGCGCGCCGAGCACCTTCATCCCGACAAGATCGAACTCGGGCTCGATCGCGCCAAAGAAATGGCGCAGCGTCTGGGCCTGCGTTTCGACTGCCCCGTCATCACGGTGGCGGGCACCAACGGCAAGGGCTCGACCTGCGCCATGCTCGAATCGATCCTGACGCACGCGGGCTACCGCACGGCCGTGTTCACCTCGCCGCACCTGGTGCGTTTCGAGGAACGGCTGCGGCTCAAGGGCGAAGCGGTCGATGCTTCCAAACTGATAGCAAGCTTCGAGGTGGTGGAAAAGGCCCGTGGCGACCTGGCCCTGACCTACTTCGAGTTCACCACGCTCGGCATCCTGCATTGCATGATCCAGGAGAAGCCCGACGTGGCGATCCTCGAGGTCGGCCTGGGCGGCCGGCTCGATGCGGTGAACATCATCGACGCCGACTGCGCGGTCATCACCAGCATCGACCTCGATCACATGGAATACCTCGGCCCCGACCGCGAGAGCATCGGCTTCGAGAAGGCCGGCATCCTGCGCGCCGGCAAGCCCGCCATCGTGAGCGACCCGGTGCCGCCGCAAAGCGTCATCGACCACGCCAACGCCATCGGCGCCGACCTGTGGCGCTTCGGGCACGACTTCAACGTCTCGGGCGACAAGCAGCAGTGGGGCTGGTCGGGCCGGGGACGGCGCTACAGCGGGCTGGCCTACCCGGCGCTGCGCGGCGCCAACCAGCTGCTCAACGCGGCGGGCGTGCTCGCGGCGCTCGAGGCGCTGCGCCCGCAGCTGCCGATCACGGCGCAGGCGGTGCGCAATGGGCTCGCGATGGTCGAGCTGCCGGGCCGCTTCCAGATCGTGCCGGGCGAGCCCACGCTGGTGCTCGACGTGGCGCACAACGCCCACGCCGTCGCGGCGCTGGCCGAGAATCTCGACGCCATGGGTTTTTCGCCCACCACGCACGGCGTGTTCGGCGTCATGGCCGACAAGGACCTCGCGCCCATCCTGGCGCGCATCGGGCCGCTGATCGACCGCTGGTACTTCACCGACCTGCCCACGCCGCGCGCCGCCAAGGCCGCCGATCTGCTGGCCGCGTGGCAGGCCCAGAACACGCGCAAAGACGCCTCGGGCAGCGTGCACGCGAGCCCGATGGACGCCCTGCGCGCGGCCATCGAGCAGGCAGGTGCCACTGATAGAATCGTGGTCTTCGGATCGTTCTTCACCGTGGGTGGCGTCCTCGAAAACGGCACCCCCCGGCTGCAAGCCAAACACCTGCTGCCAGGCGGCTGATCGTCGGGCTGTCCACACCCATCCGGCACCATCGGGCACCACCTCGCTGCACTCCTCCAGGGATCGAACTTCATGGCGTTTTTCAAGTTCCGCGCGCGCGGCCCACAAGGCAACGAAGGACGCAGCGCCCCCGCGGCGGTGCCGGCGGAAAGTGTCGAATCCATGCGCCGGCGTGCGCGCCATCGGCTGCTCGGTGCGGCGGTGCTGGTGCTGGTCGGCGTGATCGGCTTCCCGCTGCTGTTCGACACCCAGCCGCGCCCCGTGCCGGTCGACATCCCGATCGAGATTCCCGACCGCAACAAGGCCAAGCCGCTGCCCGTGCCCGCCACGCCGGCACCCGCCACGAGCAGCGCGCCTTCGTCGTCGTCCGACGGCAGCTCCCGCGTGGCGGCCGCCTCGTCGGCCGGCGGCATGATCACCGAGACCGCCGACGGCACCGTGATCGAGCCCGGTGCGACCGTGCCCGCGACGCCGGCGGCGCCCAAGCCCGCCGTGGAGCCGAAGAAGCCCGAACCCAAGCCGGAACCCAAACCCGAGCCGAAGCCCGAACCCAAACCGGAACCCAAGCCGGAGCCGAAGAAGCCCGAACCGAAGCCCGAACCGAAGCCCGAACCGAAGCCCGAGGCCAAGCCGAAGCCGGAACCCGCCAAGCCCGCCGCGAACGCCGACGACGGCGCCCGCGCCCGCGCGCTGCTCGAAGGCAAGCCGCCCGCCGCCGCGCCCAAGCCGGCCGCCGACGACAACGGCCGCTTCGTCGTGCAGGTCGGTGCTTTCGCCGATGCCGACAAGGCGCGCGAAGTGCGCCAGAAGCTCGAGCGCGCCGGCCTCAAGACCTACGTACACGTCGCCAAGACGACCGACGGCGAACGCACGCGTGTGCGTGTCGGGCCGTTCGCCTCGCGTGCCGAGGCCGAGAAGGCCGCGGACCGGGTCAAGGGCTTGTCTTTGGCCGCAGCCATCCTCACGTTGTAAGCACCACCGTCGCCCGCTGCCTGTAGTTCATTGCCGTGGCCCTGCTCGACTGGATCGCCGTCGCGCTCATCGTGCTGTCGATGCTGTTCGGGCTGGTGCGCGGCCTGGTGTTCGAAGTGATTTCGCTGATCGGCTGGGTGGCCGCCTTCATCGTGGCCCAGTGGGTTGCCTCCGACGTGGCGGCCTGGCTGCCGTTCGGCGACCCGCAGGCCACCTGGCGCTACCCGCTGGCCTTTGTGCTGGTGTTCGTGGCGGTGGCGTTCGGCGTGGGGCTGGCGGCAGCCCTCACGCGCAAGTTGATCGCCGCGGTCGGCCTGCGGCCGGTGGACCGGATTTTGGGAGCAGCGTTCGGCGCGGCACGGGGGGCGGTGGCCCTGCTCGTGCTGGCGGTCGTTGTTCATTTGCTGGCGTTGAGCGACAGTGCCTGGTGGCACGAATCGCGCAGCGCCATTGTTCTCGATGCGGCATTGCAGGGCCTCAAACCCTCGCTGCCTGAAAAGTTGGCAAGCTACCTGCCCTGAGAGGAATCGTTCATGTGTGGAATCGTCGGCGTTGTCAGCAACGCACCCGTCAACCAGCTGCTCTATGACGCGCTGCTGCTGCTGCAGCACCGCGGCCAGGACGCGGCCGGCATCGTGACCTTGCTGGAACGCAAGTTCTTCATGCACAAGGCCAAGGGCATGGTGCGCGACGTGTTCCGCACCCGCAACATGCGCGCGCTGCCCGGCAACGTGGGCCTGGGCCAGGTGCGCTACCCGACCGCCGGCAACGCCTACAGCGAGGAAGAGGCGCAGCCCTTCTACGTGAACGCGCCCTTCGGCATCGTGCTGGTGCACAACGGCAACCTGACCAACGCGCACGCCCTGCGCGCGGAGCTGTTCTCCACCGACCACCGCCATACCAACACCGAGAGCGACTCCGAAGTGCTGCTCAACGTGCTGGCCCACGAAATCGAGCGTTCCTCGCGCGGCGTGCCGCTGCATCCGGCCGAGGTGTTCGCCGCCGTCAAGAACGTCTACAAGCGCCTGCGCGGCTCGTATGCCGTGGTCTCGCTGATCGCCGGCCACGGCCTGCTCGCCTTCCGCGACCCCTACGGCATCCGCCCGCTGTGCATGGGCCGCAGCGCCGACGGCACCGTCATGGTGGCCAGCGAATCGGTCGCGCTCGAAGGCTCGGGCCACGTGTTCGAACGCAACATCGAGCCGGGCGAAGCCGTGTTCATCGACCTCGAAGGCAACGTGCACTCGATGCAGTGCGCCGAAGGTGCGTCGCTCAACCCGTGCATCTTCGAGTTCGTGTACCTCGCGCGTCCCGACTCGGTGCTCGACGGCATCTCGGTCTACCAGGCGCGCCTCAACCTGGGCGAAACGCTGGCCAAGCGCGTGGTCTCGACCGTGCCGCCGAACCAGATCGACGTGATCATCCCGATTCCCGAGTCGAGCCGCCCGAGCGCCACGCAGCTCGCGCACCTCCTGGGTATTCCGTACCGCGAAGGCTTCGTGAAGAACCGCTACGTGGGCCGCACCTTCATCATGCCGGGGCAGGGTGTTCGCAAGAAGTCGGTGCGCCAGAAGCTCAACGTGATCGGCAGCGAATTCAAGGGCCGCAACGTGCTGCTGGTCGACGACTCCATCGTGCGCGGCACCACCAGCCGCGAGATCGTGCAGATGGCGCGCGACGCCGGCGCGCGCAAGGTCTACCTGGCCAGCGCCGCGCCGCCGGTGCGTTACCCGAACGTCTACGGCATCGACATGCCGACCAAGGACGAACTCGTGGCGCACGACCGCACCGTCGAGGAAATCCGCGAGCTCATCGGCTGCGACGCGCTGATCTACCAGGACGTCGACGCCATGAAGCGCGCCATCGGTTCGCTCAATCCGAAGCTCGCCGGTTTCGATGCCTCGTGCTTCGACGGCGTGTACGTGACCGGCGACATCGACACCGCCGCCATCTCGCGCATGAACGGCAACCGTCCGCGCATCGAGGAAAACGAAGAAGACGCTTCGCGCCTCGCCCTGCCGAACCCCAGCGAGTAAGAGAAAGAAGAGAGGGCCGACGTGAGCCAAGACGAACGCACCTTGCCACCCGGCCTGCACCGCGACACCCTCGCGCTGCGCACCGGCCTGGCGCCCAGCCAGCACGGCGAGCACTCGGAGGCCCTGTTCCTCACGAGCGGCTTCGTGCAGCCCGACGCCGAAACCTCGGCCCGCCGCTTCGCCGGCACCGAGGCCGGCTTCACCTACTCGCGCACCTCGAACCCGACGGTCGCCAGCTTCGAGCAGCGCCTGGCCGCGCTCGAAGGCACCGAGGCCGCCATCGGCGCCTCGACCGGCATGGGCGCGATCCTCATGATGTGCATGGGCCTGCTCAAGGCCGGTGACCACGTGATCTGCTCGCGCTCGGTGTTCGGCTCCACGCTGAACCTGTTCGGCAAGGAGTTCGCCAAGTTCGGCGTCGAGACCACCTTCGTCTCGCAGACCGACGTGGCCGAATGGCGCGCCGCGCTCAAGCCCAACACCAAGCTGCTCTTCGCAGAAACGCCGACCAACCCGCTGACGGAAGTCTGCGACATCCAGGCATTGGCCGACCTGGCCCACGGCGTGGGCGCGCTGCTCGCGGTCGACAACTGCTTCTGCACGCCGATCCTGCAGCGGCCGGCAGAGCTGGGCGCTGACCTCATCATCCATTCGGGCACCAAGTACCTCGACGGCCAGGGCCGTGTGATGGCCGGTGCGATCTGTGGTCCGTCGAGGCTCATCGTCGATGTCTTCGGCCCCGTGGTGCGCACCGCCGGCATGGCGCTGTCGCCATTCAATGCGTGGGTCGTGCTCAAGGGCATGGAAACGCTCGGCATTCGCATGAAGGCGCAATGCGCGAATGCGCTGGCCGTGGCGCAGTGGCTCGAGCAGCAGCCCGGCATTGCGCGCGTGTACTACCCCGGTCTTGCCTCGCATGGACAGCACGAGCTCGCGATGCGCCAGCAGTCGGGGCAAGGCGGGGCGGTGGTGTCGTTCGACGTGGTCGGCGACACACCCGACGCCGCACGCGCCAACGCCTTCCACGTGATCAACAGCACGCGCGTGGTGAGCATCGCCACCAACCTGGGCGACACCAAGACCATCATCACGCACCCCGGCACGACCTCGCACGGCCGCCTCACCGAAGTGCAGCGCCAGGCCGCGGGCATCAGCCAGGGGTTGATCCGCCTCGCGGTCGGCCTCGAGTACATCGACGACATCACGGCCGATCTTTCGCGCGGCCTGAGCACCCTGACTTCCTGATTTTTCATTTCATGACCGGCAAAGTTCGCACCCGCATCGCACCGTCTCCCACCGGCTTCCTGCACCTGGGCACGGCGCGCACCGCACTCTATTCGTGGGCCTATGCGCGCCACCACGGCGGCGAGTTCGTGCTGCGCATCGAGGACACCGACGTGGCCCGCTCCACGCAGGACTCGACCGACCAGATCCTCGCGTCGATGCACTGGCTCGGCCTCGACTACGACGAAGGCCCGATCTACCAGATGCAGCGCCTCGAGCGCTACCGCGAAGTCATCGCACAGATGCTCGCGGCCGGCACCGCCTACCACTGCTACTGCACGCCGGCCGAGCTCGACGAGATGCGCGAAGCCCAGCGCGCGCGCGGCGAGAAGACGCTGTACGACCGCCGCTGGCGCCCGGCGCCGGGCAAGGTGCTGCCGCCCGTGCCGGAAGGCGTGCCGCCCGTGGTGCGCTTTTGCAATCCGCCCGAAGGCGACGTGACGTGGAACGACCTCGTCAAGGGCGAGATCACGATCAACAACCGCGAGATCGATGACCTCATCATCCTGCGTCCTGATGGTGTGCCCACCTACAACTTCGCGGTGGTGGTCGACGACTGGGACATGGCCATCACGCACGTGTTCCGCGGCGATGAACACATCAACAACACGCCGTGGCAGATCAACATCTTCCGCGCACTCGGCGCACCGCTGCCGCAGTTCGGCCACGTGCCGGTGATCCTCGGCGACGACGGACAGAAGCTCTCGAAGCGCCGCGGTGCCGTGAGCGTCACGGCCTACGAGGACAACGGCTACCTGCCCGAAGCCATGCTCAACTACCTCGCGCGCCTGGGCTGGAGCCACGGCGACGACGAGCTCTTCACGCGCGAGCAGATGGTGAGCTGGTTCGACGGATCGCACCTGTCGAAGAGCCCGGCGCAGTGGGACGCGGCCAAGCTTGCATGGGTGAATGCGCAGTACATCAAGGCCAGGAGCGGCGACGAGCTCGCGCCGCTTGTTGCAGCGCAGTTGCAAAAGCGCGGCATCGTTGCCGACGCACGTTTGCCTGCGATCTGCGCGCTCTTCAAGGACCGTTGCGATACGACTGTGGCGCTCGCAGGTTGGGCTGCGGCGTTCTATTCGGACATCGAAGTGAGCGATGCGGACCGCGCGCAGCACATCACCGATGCAGTGAAGCCCGCGATCGCAACACTCGTTGAAAAATTGATGACGGTCGCCTGGGAGAGGGCCGAAATCGCAGTTATGATCAAGGAAGTCCTCGCGACACACGCGCTGAAAATGCCCGTGTTAGCGATGCCAGTACGAGTGCTTGTGATGGGAACATCGCAGACACCGTCCCTCGATTCAGTGCTCGAAATTTTTTCCCGCGAAAAAGTTATCGAGCGATTGAAAAAGGCCTGAAAAATCGGGCTATAATTCGAGGCTCGACACCCACACGGGGGTATAGCTCAGCTGGGAGAGCGCTTGCATGGCATGCAAGAGGTCATCGGTTCGATCCCGTTTACCTCCACCATCAAAGTGTCGAGTAGGTTAGAGATGCTGATCGCAGCACGTCCAAGGTTTTGACCCTATCGTCTAGAGGCCTAGGACACCACCCTTTCACGGTGGCTACCGGGGTTCGAATCCCCGTAGGGTCGCCAGTTTCACTTCGGTGAAGTCGGCACGAGTCGTCAACACTCGGTTCCGCAAGGAACGAACGTTGTCTACCAGGAGTGGTAGTTCAGTTGGTTAGAATACCGGCCTGTCACGCCGGGGGTCGCGGGTTCGAGTCCCGTCCACTCCGCCAAACACAAGCCCCAGTAGCAGTTCTGCTACTGGGGCTTTTTGTTTTGCTCCGGGGCTTGGGCGCGGATTGGCATTTGTTCCAGGGATTCCGGCTAACCCACCTCGACCAGCTGGCAGCGTGACATTTGGGAACGTTCTTCACCGTGGCGATGTACGCGGCGCCGCAAGGCCAGGCGTTGGTTGTGCATCAGGGCTATTTCTCGCCCTCCAGGAGATGAAATGACTTTCCCCCGAGCCACTCTCAAGCTGGGTTTCGCAGGTCTCGTTGCTGCCGCAGCCTTGTTCACCGCCGCATCGGCCAGTGCAGCCACCAGCTGGTCCATTGGCGTCAACTTGCCTGGCGTGGTCGTTAGCGAGCCCGCACCGGTCTATTACGAGCCGGCGCCTGTCTATTCGAGGCCAGCCCCGACCTACTACCAGCCCGCACAGCCGGTCTACTCCGCCCCGGCACCGGTCTACTACGAGCCTGAATCCCGTTGGGAAGAGCGTCGCGCGCAACGCTGGGAGGAGCGCCG
Source organism: Variovorax sp. GW822-FHT04E09 (assembly GCF_058800845.1). Classification (NCBI taxonomy): domain Bacteria; kingdom Pseudomonadati; phylum Pseudomonadota; class Betaproteobacteria; order Burkholderiales; family Comamonadaceae; genus Variovorax; species Variovorax sp. GW822-FHT04E09. The sequence continues at coordinate 285,746 of NZ_JBXAMR010000003.1, read as the reverse complement.
CGCAGAGCGCCGCGAATGGCGCCGCCGGCAATGGGAGCGCGAGCAGCACCGCCGTTACTACGAGGATCGCGACTGATATCGGGAACGTCGATCCCTGCGAATCTGCCGGGCCTGGCATCAGTGATCTGCTGCCAGGCCCGGCTCGCATGCACGCGCGGTTGACCTGAGCGCAGCACGTTTCCGGAGCGCAGCCATGTGCTCATGGCGGTTGCCTGCGCGCCCTGCGCCTCCGCAGGGCCGACAGGACTTTCCCCGAGCCATCAACGCATGAAGTCCGGGCATACTCGCGCGCCCTCAAGATTTCCAACAACTACGCCAAGAAGAACTTCATGTCAGGACACGGCTTTCACGTGCATGGTCCGCACGATCACGAACTCGAACATGCCGCCTCCGGCGGTCACGACCACAGCCACGGTGATGCCGCCTCCTCAGGCAAGGGCATGAGCACGACGGGAAAGATCGCCGTGAGCACCGCCGCCATTGCGACGGCGGGCGCGATCTTCGCGTACATGGGCGGGGCCACGCAGGCCAACGCCGGCCTCTACAAGAACAACGCGGCCATCAAGAAGACCGAGGCTTCGAACCAGTGGAATTACTTCCAGTCGAAGAGCACCAAGCAGGCGCTGGCGGAGTTCGCACGCGACACCGCCACCGACGACGGCCGTCGCCAGGGCTGGCAGGTGAAGGTCACCCGCTACGAGCAGGAGAAGACCGAGATCCAGGCGGCTGCCAAGAAGCTGGAGGACGAGGCCAGCCGCTGGGACGCGCAGTCCGAGACGCAGATGCACCAGCACCACCGCTGGGCGCAGGCCACCACCGTGCTGCAGGTCTCCATTGCGCTGGCGGCCATTGCGCTGCTCACCCGGAAGAAATGGCTGGAGCGCGCCATGTACGGCGTGGCCGTCGCGGGCGTCGCGATCGGCGCGCTGGCGGCGCTGCACATCTAGTGTGGTGTCCCACAAATAACTGCGCATGAAATCGCGCCTTTCACGCCAGGGCGGCGTTGCAAATCCTCGCGATACCTACGGGTATCGCTGCGGTTTGCGCCTTGCCCTGACGCGAAACGCATCGATTTCATTTTGCGCAGCTATTTGCGGGACACCACACTAGGACTTGGCGGGGCGATTCACCAGCGCGTGAATCCCGCGCAGGTCCAACCGCTCCAGCAGGTCGACAAGCAGAGCCAGGAACGGCGTGTAGGCGGCTTCTTCGGCGTGGCGTTCGATCCAGTGCTCGATGTCCGTGACGCGGCCCTCAAGCGCCAGGCTGGCGAGTTCGTCCAGGGCGCGATCCTCCGGCATGGCATCTCGGGGCATCGCGGGCGCCGGTGATGGCTCGCCAGGCGCGGTCTCCCGCTGCGCGACGACGGGCCAGTCCGCGTCGGAGACATCGACCGGCACCGACAGCGTGAAGGAGAACGTCGCACCCTGACCGGCCATGCTGGCCACGCTCAGCGTTCCGCCCATGGCCGAGACGATGCGCTGCGCGATGAACAGGCCCAGTCCCGTGCTGCCGCTCGCGGGGTGCATCTGCTGGAAGGCGCCGAAGATGTCGATGTTCCGGCTCATGTCGATGCCGATCCCGGTGTCACTGACCGCGAAGCTCAAGACACAGGCGCGCCCCTCGGGCCGGGCCGTGACCGACAAGGTCACCACGCCGTCGCGCGTGAACTTGGCGGCGTTGGACAGCAGGTTCAGCAGCACCTGCTGCATGCGCTTTCCGTCCAGGCCGATCTCTCGGGGCATTCGCTCGGAAGGGCGGTAGCGAAAGCGGTTGTTCTGCTGCGCGCACAGGGCGACGGCGTAGTCGGAAATATCGTCCAGCAGGCGCGGCAGGTCGGCGGTGACGGGGTGGACCGTCAGCGGTTGCAGTTCTGCCTTGGCGTATTCCAGCAGTTCGTCGATCAGGTGGAGCTGGTACTTGACGCTGCGCTGGATGGTCAGCAGGTGCTTGCGCTGCCTGTCGTGCGCATCGGCGAGCAGGAGCGACGCGTACCCGCCGATCGTCGCAAGCGGTGCGCGCAAGTCGTGGCCGATATAGCCCAGGATCTCGACTTTCTGATGGGCCTTGGCCTCGATGTGGGCAAGGGCCGCGCGCAGATCGACATGCAAGGCGGCGGCGTGCATGTTGCCGAACGCGAGTGCGTAGCCGATGTGGGTCAGCTTCAAGCCGAAGGCCAGCAGGGTCTGGAAATTGCCCGACGCCAGAAAATCCTGTGGCACGGGAAAGAAGGGCGTGCCGACGAGGCGTGCACCATGAACCAGCAACGCCAGCAAGGCGACGACGACCACTTCGGGGTTGCTGTTTCCCCCGCGCCCACGACCCATCGTGCACAGTGCCTGAAGGGTCATCAGGGCGATCACCGACTGGGCCGCGCCGTACACGTAGACACGCGCCGCGGTGTCGTAGGTGACATAGGAGAAGCAGGCCAGCAAGGCCACTTCCACCGCCAGTACCCCTGCCATCCAGGGCAGCCACGCGCGGCGCCGATCGAAGAACAGGCAGATGCCCACGTAGAACAGAACCGAACTCAGTGTCGTGAGGAAATTCCCGAGGAGGATGGAAAAGAAGTCGGGGATCCTGTCGCGCAGGATGAGCAGCAAAGCGCCGACGCCGAACACAAGGAAGCCGACGCCCCAGACCACCAGATAGCGCGCGCGTCCCTTCGCCCACAGCGCCAGCATGCCGGCGGCAAGGACGAATTCCACCAGCGCCGTGAAGAACGCAGCAGTTCCCAGATTCAGATTCATTTGGACTTCGATCGACGCTTGGCGATGCGCGTCGCTCCGAGGGGAGTCCGATTCTGCGGAGGATCTCGTCAGCCGCCTTTGCCTGGCGGTGCGCCGGTTTTGATCGGGCGCCCTGTCCGGTCATTGACCGGTTCGCGCCTTCCCAGGTTGCGCGAGTTCAGGCGCAGCGCTACCCCAGCAGCAGGACCTGCGTGCCGTCGGAGGCCACCATCACGCCCGGCGAGGCCGCATCGATCTCGATGCGGATGCCCATGTGCAAGGCCGGGTCCAGGGGGCGCTGGCGGCCCGCGTTGAAGAGCGCCACGTCGCGCAGGTAGGTGTCGTGCTGCGCCAGGTTCAGCACGAACTTCTCCGGATAGGCGCCGGTCGCGCTCAGGTGGTCCGAGAATTTCTCGGTCATCGTGAAGAAGAGGAACAGCGGGTTGTCGGCCATGCCGCGAATCTAGCCGCGCTGCACGCAATCCGACTACCGGGTTTGTGGGAGGGGGAAGCGCCCGGCCGCAGCCCTCAGGCCATCCCGTAGCGCAGCAGCCAGTTCCAGATTACCGCCGAGCCGTTCGACATCGCCAATGCGGACTTCGCGTAACCCATGAGGTCGGCCAGCCGCACCTCGGCGCGGATCACGACGTCGTGGCGCTGCAGGTCTTCTTCCTTCACGTCCGCGCGGCGCCGGTCGAGCTCGTCGCGCAGCACGGTGGCGTAGGCGCGAGGGCTCTTCAGGCGCAGGAGCATGATCGGCTCGACCACGGCGTCGAGCGCGGGATCGACGAAGGTGTGGATCTCGGGTTCGCGCGAGACGACCTGGTCGCCGTGCGCGTCCCGGATCAGCTGCTGGGCTTCTTCGAGCGCGGCCTCGTTCGCCGCGTAGATCCGGCCGCCGCGTCCTTCGCAGATGAACACGTACTGGTCGGGCCGCGAGAGCCAGTCGACCGGCCCGCGCTGGGCGAAGACGGCCAGGCCTTCGGCGCCGGGCAGCAGCGACTGGCGCAGCGGGTACTTGGTGAGGGGGTCTTCAGCGAACATCTTGCAGCTTCCTCGAAATGACGAGCGACGGGGTGTCGGCGCGGCGGTCGGCGGGCACGACCAGCACGTCGCCCGTGGCCCAGCACAGCACGCGCTGCGCCACGCTGCCGAACAGGAAGTCGGCCAGCGGATGGGCGCGGCGCTTGCCGACCACCAGCAGCTCGGCGCGCGCGTGCTGCTGCTGCACCGTGGCCTGCCGCGCCGGGTCGCCGCGGCCGATGGCCGACAGCACGCGGTTGCGCCGCGCGCTCGACGAGTCGGTGAGCGAGAACAGCCGCTCGCGCGCCTGTCGCATGCTGTCGTGGCGGTAGGTCTTGATGGCGTGCTCGGACACTTCGGCGTAGCGCAGCTTGCTCTCGTGCATCGTGTTGAGCGCGTGGAACAGCTCCAGCGCGGCGTCGGGGTCCAGCCCGTGGGCCAGGCTCACGAGCTCGCGCGAGGCGGGCGTGAAGTCGACGGCCACGAGGATGCGGCTGTAGCGCAGGCGCGTGTCGAGCCGCGTCACGAGCACCGGGCAGCGCAGCTGCCGCAACAGGCGCTCCACGGGCTGGCCGGTGAAGAAGGCGGCGGGCGAGCGGTCGCGTTCGTGGCTCAGCACCACGAGGTCGACGTAGCGCGCCTCGTCCACGATCTGCGCGAGGCCGCCGCCCGGCCCCGCGACCTGCTTGACCAGCACATCGAAGCGCGAGGCCATGGCGCGGGCCAGCCCCGCGAGGGCGGGGGCCGCCTCGGCGTGCGCGAGCGGCGCCAGGTCCGCGGGCGCGTACACGAGCTTCAGCAGCGCGCCGTGCTCGGCCGCGAGCAGGGCGGCGCGTTCGACCGCGCGGTTGCCGCGCGCCGTCAGGTCGGTGACGGCGAGGATGGATTGAAAGGACGGCGTGCTGGATGCGACGCCGCCTCCGGGAAGGGCGTGCTCCCGCTGAACCTGATGATGATGCATGACGCACTCCAGTCGAACGCGACCCCGGATGACGGGGGCGCAGCCGCGCGGGGCAGGTGCCCGGCGGTCGATGGTTTGCGCTGAAAAGAGAGAGGGGGAAAGAGGCGGACCGCCGGGCTCAGGAATGTGCGGGCGTCTGCTGGGCCGCCGCTGTCATCCGCGCCCACGCAGGCGTGCAACCGCCGGGGCGGGACGTCAGGGTGTGGAGGAAGGGCAGGGCGTTCATGGCGGGGAGTCTAGGCCGGATGCGGCCGAATCCGTTCAGTACCCGCACAACCTTTGCCAGATTGGAGCCGTGCGGTGCAGGGCGTGCGCGGTTGGGCTTCCCATTTTTCCTTTTCATTTGTCATGCGCAGGAGGGGACGTGTTTCCGTGTCTGTCCCTGTCTTCCAGGAGGTTCACGCATGAGATCCCACTGTCTAGCGCCCGGCCGGGCCGCAGAGATAGCCCATGAGCGCATCGACGATCGAGGCCTCGAGCGCGGCCGGCTCGAACTGCGCGGGCGGCTCGATGACGGCCGCATGCACCAGCGTCTCCATGATCTGCAGCACCACCCAGGTGGCGAGGTCGAGGTTGCGCGGCGCGAGCTCGGGGCGGTGCTCGTCCAGCAGCTGGCGCACGCGCCGGAAGATGTCGTGGTCGGCGGGGCTTTCTTCGCGCGGCGTGTCGAAGAAGGGAAATTCCTTTTCGAGCACGCGATGCAGCGCCGGGTAGAGCGCATGCGCCGCGAGCAGCGCGCGCACCATGGCCTGCACGCGCCCGCGCAGGCTGCGCGCACGCGAGGCGGCCAGCACCTCGTCGATCACCGCGTACATCTGACCCGCGTGCCGCTCGTGCAGCGCCGTGATCAGCGCGTCCTTGTTCGGGAAGTACTGGTAGAGCGAGCCCACGCTCACGCCGGCGCGTTCGGCCACCACGTTGGTGTTGGTGCCGGCATAGCCGCGCTCGCCCAGAACGCGAGCCGTGGCTTCCAGAATGACCTCGACCATCTGCTGGGAGCGCGCCTGGCGCGGCGCCTTTCTTGGCTGGGGAAGGGATTTCATCGGGCGTCTCGAATGCGAGTTTTCAATGCGAGTGAAGACTCGTATTCTAAGAAGAACCGAGCAAATGCTCGCATTCAAGAGTTCGCAACATCCGAATCGATACACACACCATGACAGCCAATGCCTCCGAGGCCCACGCGCCGCGTGCGTTGCCTTCCGCCTTCCCGCTCCTGCAGCCGATCGCTGCGGTCCCACCCGAACGGGGCACGCGGCTGGAAGCCCATGTCCTCCAGTGCCGCCTCGTGACGCCGCACATGCGTCGCATCACCCTCGGCGGCCCGGACGTCGCCGCCTTCTTGCGCCACGCGGCGGCCGACCAACCCGGCGCCTGGGTGAAGGTGTTCGTGCCCGGCGGCGAAGGGCGGGCCTACACCATTCGCCGCATCGACCGCGTCGCCGCCACGCTCGAGCTGGACTTCGTGCTGCACGGCGACAGCGGCCACGAAGGCCCCGCTTCGGCCTGGGCGGCACGGGCGCAGCCCGGTGAGAGCATCGGCTTCGCCGGGCCGCGCGACGGCGGTTTCGCGCTCCCGGACGACGCGCGCTGGGTGATGCTGGCGGGCGACGCGACCGCGCTGCCCGCGATCCAGGCGATTGCCGCGAGCCTCGGGCCGGAGATCCGCCTCAAGACCTATGTCGAAGTGCCCACGGCGGCCGATGTGCAGGAGATCCGCAGCCAGGCTGTGTTGCGCACCTGCTGGCTCACCGGCGATTCGGCCGAGCCGGGGCTGGCGCTTCAACAACAGCTGATGCACCGGCCGCAGCCGGCGGGGCCGGGTTACATCTGGCTGGCGGGCGAGTCGGGCGTGGTGCGCACGTTGCGCGCCCATTTCCTGAACGACCAGGGCCTGGCGCGCACGCGCCTGACCGCCAAGGGCTACTGGAAGCACGGCGAAGCCGATCACCGCGACCGGGCCTGAGCCCGACGCGCCGGGTCAGTGTTCCGCCGGTGCGTGGCGCGTGCGGGTGTCCGAAGGCCGCTCGCCGAAGCGCGCGCGGTACTGGGCCGCGAAATGGCCCAGGTGAAGGAAGCCGTATTTCTCCGCCACGTCGCGCACACCCGTCTGCGTGGACGCGGCCTGCAGCTCGGCGCGCACCCGGTCCAGCCGCAGCTCACGCAGGAACTCCATCGGTCCCTGGCCCGCATGCTGGCGGAACGCGAGCTGCAGGGCGCGCGCGCTGCAGCCGGCCTCGCGGCACACGTCGGCCAGCGACAGGGGCTGTTCGGCGTGCGCGGCCATGAACTCCTGCGCCTTGCGCACCGCGCGCGGCAGCAGGTGGCGCTGCGCGTCGCCGGCCAGGGCGCGCGAGTGGTTGTGGCCGGCCGACATGAGCAGGCTCGACATCAGGTACTCCTCGGCATGCTCGGCCAGGCGCCCGCCGCCTTGCAGCGCATTGCCGGCATCGAGCGTGAGCCGCAGGTAGTCGATGAAATGCACCAGCGGCGCGAGCGCGGGGTTGTCCAGTGGCACGCCGAGGTCGAACACCAGGTGCTGGCGCACGGGCGCCTGCAGCAGTGCCTCGAGCCGCGACAACAGCGCCGCGCGCGCGATGCGCACGATCAGGTGCGGGCTGTCGTCGGCCCAGCGCATCGACAGCAGTTCGGTGGGCGAGGGCAGCGAGGCGACGCGCGGCGTGGCCTCGACCTGCTGGCCGCCGCAGCGGATGTCGGCGCCGCCGCGCAACGGAATCTGCAACAGGAAGAAATCCTGCAGGTAGCCTGGGTCGATCTGCACGCCGGGGCCGTACTGCACGTAATTGAGGCTCACGTCGCGGTGCAGCCGCGCGCTGTGGTGGCAGGCGTCCAGTTCGGTGCGCGGGCGCAGCATCGTGAGGCCGTGGGGGCAGAACACGCGGGCCACGCTCTCGCGCGCCTCGTCCATGTCGTGGCTCTCGAACAAACGGTAACGCTGCAGCGGCAGCCGTGGGGCGGTGGCGGTTTCCATAGGGAAGCGGGCAGACCGTAGCAAAAAGCCTTCCAGCCCACAATTCGGGCCGTCCCTTGGAACCCCCGAAAAAACCTGCGCGGCAGGGACAGCGCCTGCGTTTTCCGGATCGGCCGGCGAGGTCTTCCGCTCTACCTTTGGCCCATTCGCCGAACCGGCGATTCAACCGAGGAGAGCAAGCGTCATGTTCAAGGGACTCGAAGGCAAAAGCGCCATCGTCACGGGTGGTTCGACATTGATAGGCGCCGGCGTGGTGCGCGCCTTCCACGCGGCGGGCGTGAAGGTGGTCATCGCCGACATCGACGCCGACAAGGGCCAGCCGCTGGCCGACGCGCTGGGCGCCGGGGTGCGCTTCGTGCGCACCGACATCACCGACGACGCGCAGGTGAAGGCCTGTGTCGACGAGGCCGCCACCCGCCACGGCGGCGTGCACTTTCTGGTGAACCTGGCGTGTTCGTACGTGGACGACGGCTTCAAGTCGCCGCGCGCCGACTGGCTCACCTCGTTCAACGTGAACGTGGCCAGTGCCGTGGCCATGCTGCAGGCGGTGCACCCGCACATGGTGGCGGCGGGCGGCGGGGCGGTGGTCAACTTCACCAGCATCTCCTCGCGCGTGGCCCAGACCGGGCGCTGGCTCTACCCCGTGAGCAAGGCCGCGATGGCGCAGCTCACACGCAACATGGCGATGGACCTCGCACCCGACCGCATCCGCGTGAACAGCGTCTCGCCGGGCTGGACCTGGTCGGCCGTGATGGACCAGCTCACGGGCGGCGACCGCGCGCGCACCGACCGCGTGGCCGCGCCCTACCACCTGCTGGGGCGCGTCGGCGACCCCGACGAGGTGGCGCAGGTGGTGCTGTTCCTGTGCTCCGAGCACGCGAGCTTCGTCACCGGCGCCGACTACGCGGTGGACGGCGGCTACTCCGCCATGGGCCCGGAGCAGGCCGTGCCGGCCATTCCCCGCCTGATGGAACCCTGATCTGCATCGACAACAACACCCCCACGAGACAACACAGAAGGAGCAAGCCATGAAGCGAATCGCCATCGTCGGCGCGGGCCAGTCGGGCCTGCAACTGGGACTCGGTCTGCTGGACGCAGGCTACGAGGTCACGATGTACAGCAACCGTTCGGCGGACGACATCCGCCACGGCAAGGTCATGTCGAGCCAGTGCATGTTCCACACCGCGCTGCAGGTCGAGCGCGACCTCGGGCTCGACCATTGGGCCAGCGACTGCCCCACGGTGGACGGCATCGGCTTCGCCGTGCCGCACCCCGAGCAGAAGGGCGCCAAGGCCATCGAATGGGCGGCGCGGCTGAACTCGAGCGCGCAGTCGGTCGACCAGCGCGTGAAGGTGCCGGCGTGGATGGCGCTGTTCCAGCAGAAGGGCGGCGAGCTGGTCTTCAAGGACGCCGGCATCGACGACCTCGAGGCCTGCACCCGCAGCCACGACCTCACGCTGGTGGCCAGCGGCAAGGGCGAGATCTCCAAGCTCTTCGAGCGCGACGCCGCCAAGTCGACCTACGACCAGCCTCAACGCGCACTCGCGCTCACCTACGTGAAGGGCATGCGCCCGCGCACGCCGTACTCGGCCGTGTGCTTCAACCTCATCCCGGGCGTGGGCGAGTACTTCGTGTTCCCGGCGCTCACCACCACGGGCCCGTGCGAGATCATGGTGTTCGAAGGCGTGCCTGGCGGCCCGATGGACTGCTGGGCCGACGTGAAGACGCCGCAGGAGCACCTGGCGCGCAGCAAGTGGATCCTCGACACCTTCACGCCCTGGGAGGCCGAGCGCTGCGCCGACATCGAACTCACCGACGACAACGGCATCCTCGCCGGCCGCTTCGCGCCCACCGTGCGCAAGCCCATCGCCACGCTGCCCTCGGGCCGCAAGGTGCTCGGCCTGGCCGACGTGGTGGTGCTCAACGACCCGATCACGGGGCAGGGCTCGAACAACGCGGCCAAGTGCGCCGACACCTACCTGAAGAGCATCCTGGCGCGCGGCGAGGGCGCGGCCGATGCGCCGTGGATGCAGCAGACCTTCGACCGCTACTGGTTCGGCTATGCGCAGTGGGTCACCCGCTGGACCAACATGCTGCTCGCACCGCCGCCGCCGCATGTGCTCAAGCTGCTCGGCAGCGCCGGCGCCGTGCCGCCGATGGCCAGCGCCATCGCCAACGGCTTCGACGATCCGCGCACCTTCTTCCCGTGGTTCGCCGACCCGCAGGAGGCCGACCGCTACCTCGACACCTGCGCGGCTGCCGCGGCGGCTGCGTAGGCGGAGCCAGCCCATGACACGACGCGTGGCCATCGTCGGCGCCGGCCAGTCCGGCATGCAGCTCGCACTGGGCCTGCGGGCCAAAGGGTACGCCGTGACGGTGTATGCGAACCGCACGGCGCAGGAGATCTTCGACGGGCCGGTGATGTCCAGCCAGTGCATGTTCGAGACCGCGCTGCAGACCGAGCGCGAACTGGGGCTCGACAGCTGGACCGACACCTGCCCGGTGGTTGAAGGCATCGGCATGTCGGTGCGCAGCCCCGAAGGCCAGCGCGCCATCGCGTGGGAGGCGAAGCTCGACGGCCCCGCGCAGTCGGTCGACCAGCGCCTGAAGATATCTGCGTGGATGCAGCTGTTCGAAGCGCGTGGCGGGCGCCTCGTGCACCAGGACGCCGACATCGACACGCTGGAAGACTGTGCGCGCACGCACGATCTCGTGGTCGTTGCGAGCGGCAAGGGCGAGATCTCGGCGCTGTTCCCGCGCGACGCGGCGCGCTCGCCGTTCGACGCGCCGCAGCGCGCGCTGGCGCTCACCTACGTGAAGGGCATGCGCCCGCGCGAACCGTTCGCGGCCGTGAGCTTCAATCTCATTCCGGGTGTCGGCGAATACTTCGTGTTCCCCGCGCTCACCACCAGCGGCCCGTGCGAAATCATGGTGTTCGAAGGCGTGCCGGGCGGCCCCATGGATTGCTGGGACGACGTGAAGACACCGCAGGAGCACCTGGCGCGCAGCAAGCAGATTCTTGCCACCTTCCTGCCGTGGGAGGCCGAGCGCTGCGAACACATCGAGCTCACCGACGACCACGGCGTGCTGCGTGGCCGCGTCACGCCCGTGGTGCGCCACCCGGTGGCCACGCTGCCCTCGGGCCGCCAGGTGCTGGGGCTCGCCGACGCGGTGGTGCTCAACGACCCGATCACGGGGCAGGGCTCGAACAACGCGGCCAAGGCGGCCGACATCTACCTCAAGCGCATCCTCGAGCACGGCGACGCGCCCTTCGACGCCGCATGGATGCAGCAGACCTTCGACCGCTACTGGGAGGGCTACGCCCGCTGGGCCACCGACTGGACGCACAGCCTGCTCACGCCGCCCGCGCCGCACCTGCAGAAGCTGCTGCAGAGCGCCACGCACAGGCCGGCCGTGGCGAGCGCGGTGGTCAACGGTTTCGACGACCCGCGCAACTTCGCGCCCTGGTGGTTCGATGCGGCCGAGGCCGACCGCTTTCTCGAAGCCAAGGCGCGCGAGGCCGCGGTCGATCGCTTCGACCGGCGCGACTTCCGCAAGGCGCTCGGCCAGTTCAGCACCGGCGTCACCGTCATCACCACGCGCGCGCTCGACGGGCGCCGCGTGGGCATGACGGCCAACTCGTTCTCGTCGGTGTCGCTCGATCCGCCGCTGGTGCTGTGGAGCCTGGCGCGGCAGGCGCCCAGCGTGGCCGACTTCACCGGCGCGAGCCACTTCGCGATCAACGTGCTGGCCGCGCCGCAGCATCATTTGTCGCGCCAGTTCTCGACGCCGCAGGCCGACAAGTTCGGCGGCGTCGATTGCTGCGAAGGCACGGCCGGCGTGCCGCTGCTCAACGGCGTGCTCGCGCGCTTCGTGTGCCGCAACGTGCGACAGTACGACGGCGGCGATCACCTGATCTTCATCGGCGAGGTCGAAGGCTACGAGCGCTTCGACGGCGAGCCGCTGGTTTTTCACTCGGGCTACTACCAGGTCACGACGCGCCATCCGGAATGCGTACAGTGAGCCCCTGGTTCCCCACGTCCACCTTTCAGCATTGAACGGAGTCACACACCCATGCAGAACAAGGCATCCACCTCCTCGTCGCAAGACATCCGCATCCAGGCCGCCGACGGTAGCGGCAGCTTCGGCGCCTACCTGGCCCTGCCGCGCGGCGGCACCGGCCCGGGCCTCGTGCTCGCGCAGGAAATCTTCGGCGTCAACAAGACCATGCGCGACGTGGCCGACTACTACGCCGAGGAAGGCTACGTGGTGCTCGTGCCCGACCTGTTCTGGCGCCAGCAGCCCGACGTGCAGCTGGGCTACACGCCCGACGACTGGCAGCGCGCCTTCGCGCTGTACCAGGGCTTCGACGAAGCCCTCGGCATGCAGGACATGCAGGCCGCCATCACCGCGCTGCGCCAGCGCCCCGAGGTGCCCGGCGGCAAGGTCGGCGTGCTCGGCTTCTGCTTGGGCGGCAAGCTCGCCTACCTCGCGGCCTGCCGCACCGACGCGGATGTGGCCGTGGGGTACTACGGCGTGGGCATCGACGCCGCGCTCGACGAGGCCGATCGCATCCGCTGCAAGCTCGCACTGCACGTGGCCGAGCTCGACGGCTTCTGCCCGCCCGAGGCGCGCGACCGCATCGTGCATACGCTGCGCGGCCGGCCGAACGTCGAGGTGCACGTGTACCCCGGCGTCGACCACGCCTTTGCGCGCGTGGGCGGCGAGCACTTCCACCGTGCCTCGGCGCTCATGGCGCACGAGCGCAGCGTGGCCGCGCTGAAGTCGGCCATCGGCCCGAACTACGACCTGGCCGCGCTGTGGGACAAGCACTGCGAGTACGAGTTCGGCACCCGCAACGTGGACGACACCATGGGCACCATGGTGGCCGAGCCCTACGTCAACCACATCCCGACCATGACCGGCGGCGTGGGCTACAAGAACCTGCACGCGTTCTATACGAACCACTTCGTGAATAGCAACCCGCCCGACACCTCGCTGGTGCCGATCTCGCGCACCGTGGGCGCCACGCAGGTGGTCGACGAGATGCTGTTCTGCTTCACCCACACCACCGAGATCCCGTGGATGCTGCCGGGCGTGGCGCCCACCGGAAAGCGCGTGGAGATCCCGCTGCTCGCGGTCATCAAGTTCCGCGGCGACAAGCTCTACCACGAGCACATCTACTGGGACCAGGCGAGCGTGCTGGTGCAGGTGGGCCTGCTCGACGCGGCGCTGCTGCCGGTGGCGGGCGTGGAAACGGCGCGCAAGCTGCTCGACGAGACGCTGCCGTCGAACACGCTGCTGACGCGCGCTTGATGCGCGCCTGATGCGTCCGCGCGGCGAAGTTGCCGCGCGGGACGCGGCGGGCTTCTCAGACCGTCATGCCTTGCTCGACGTCGAGCGTCTTGCGGCGCGCCATGGCCAGGTTCGACTTGGTCTTGTCCAGCACCAGGTAGACGAACAGGCCTTCCTTCTTCTGCATCGGGCGGATGATGTGGTACTGCTTGCCGAGCGTGATCAGCATGTCTTCGATGCTGTCGTTCAGGCCGAGGTCGCGCATGGTGCGCAGCTTGGCGCGGACCACTTCGGTGTTGCCGGCGGCGGCCACCTCGAGATCGACGCCCGAGCCGATCTGGCCCAGGATCATGCCGCTGCTCGAATCGACCAGCGCCGCGCACAGGGCGCCGTCGCAGGTCATCAGGTCGTCCATGGATTGCTTGATATTTGCCATCGAAATCTTTCCTAGTCCTCGCCCCTGAAAGTCGGCGGCCACCCGGGCGAAGGGGATGGGTGGCTGCCGGTGTCGAATGGGTGTGGTGCGCCGATGCCCGGCGTCAGGCGTGCTGCAGCAGCTGCGTCGCCTGTTTCGCGAAGTAGAGGACCTGGCCGATGATGGCTTCGCGGCTGGTGACCACGCTCACGATCAGCGTCATCTCGGGATGCCGCGCCTGCAGCATGAGGATGTGGCCGTGCGTGGCCTCGATCGCCACGTTGTCGCAGTGGCCCAGCTGGCTTTCCTCGCCGGCCACGGCGCCCAGCGCGGCCAGCGAACTGGCGATGGCCGACAGGCGTGCGACCTGTGCGGTGTTCTCGACGCGCGCGGCCAGCTCCAGGCCGTCTTCGGTCGAGATCACCACGGCCTTCACGCCCTTGATTTCCCGCATCAGGGTGTCGATGGCCGATTCCGCTGCAAGCCTGATTCTTGGAGTGATGTTCATTGCTGCCTGAATGGAAGGAAAAGGAGAAAAAGAGGGGGCGCGTCCTGCGTTCAGACCTCGAGCTGGAGCAGGAGCAGTTCCAGCAGCTGCACGACCTGCTGCGCATCGGTGACGTTGGCCGGCAGCACCGGGCACACGACGCCCTTGGCCTCCATGCGGCGGGCGTAGGCGTCGATGCCGGGGCTCGGGTGCGTTTCCATGCGGCCCACCGCCACCACGCAGGCGGTCTGCGCGATGAGCTCGGCAAAGCCGTCCAGGTAGATGTCGAGGTCGGCCAGCGGGTCGGGGCGGCTGTTGTCCACCAGGATCACCACGCCGAGCGCGCCGCGCCCCAGGATGCGCCACATGAAGTCGAAGCGCATCTGGCCGGGCGTGCCGTACAGGCGCAGCTTCTCGCCGTTGTCGAGCGTGAGTTCGCCGTAGTCCAGGCCGACCGTGGTGGTGGCCTTGGCCACCGAGGTGTCGCTGTTGCGCACGTCGGTGCTCACGGGCGGGATCTCGCTCACGCCGGCGATGGCCGTTGTTTTGCCGGCGCCCATGGTGCCGGTGAAGAGTATCTTGTGTTCTACGGTCATTGAGGGCCTGACGGCAGCAAGCCGAGTCGGTTCCTGATGCGTGCGAGCAGGCCGGGCTGCACGGTGTCGCGGGCGGGTGCCGGGAAGCGGCTGTCGGGAAAGACGCTGTCGGGGGCCGAAGCAGCCACCAGCGCGCCGGGTGGGGCGGCGCGTTCGAGCAGGCCGGCGCGCTGCAGGTCGGCCAGGAAGTCCGCGCACTCCTGTCGCGTGGCGGGCGAGCGTTGCTGCAGCGACAGCACCGACGCCGGCCGGTTGGACATCAGCGTGGCCAGCCGCAGGCGGATCGGCGCTTCGAGCACGGCCGCGGGCGGCCAGCGCAGCATGCGGAACTCTTCGTGCTCGCCGATCGGCACCTCGGTCATGGCCAGCCCCAGGCCGCGGGCGTGGACCACCATCGCGCCGAGGCGGTTGAGCGCGACTTCCAGCGCATCGGTGTGCAGCGGCAGGGCCAGGAAAGGGCCGCGTTGCGGGTCGGCATGGGCGACGGTCAGCGTGGGCACCGCCGGTTGGGGCGAGGCGGCGGCAAGGGCGACCTGGTCGCCGACGACCCGCAGGTCGGCCTGTTCGGCCTTCCACGACCAGTTCTGGTGCGTGCGGTGGTCGAGCAGCCGGATCAGCGACTTGAGCAGCACTTCTTCGCGGTGCGACAGCCCCTCGACGCTGTAGCTCAGCAGGGCGCGTTGACTTTTGGGAACGGTGTTAACGGCCGTCATGCAGCCTCCGCACCACCGTGCCCATCGGCCGGCCGCTGTGGGGTGTTGCGTTCAACCGCATCGAAAACACCGATTGGAGGCGGCATCGCCGTTCTTTTTGCAACTTAAGCACTCACTGTAAGAAGTTGGACGGAGACGCCGATCGCAACGCTGGCTGGGAGAACTAAAGTGTTTGTTTGGAGGTGGCGTCAAAAATATAACACTTGTTGCAAATAAAAACACAAGATTACGAACAACTGTTTTCAGTGGGTCGCGGACGCGACAAAGCCTCGCGTGCCGTAGCGCGGCGCGCGAGGTTTCAGGGGGCGGTGAAAGGGGCGGGCGGGGAGAAGAGCGCCCGCCGGGGCGTCAGTGCGGCAGTTGCGCCTGCAGCTCGGCCACTTGCCGGCGCAGGTCCGCGTTTTCGGCCGTGAGCTCGGCCACGCGCTGTTGCAGTTGCTGCACGGCGTCGAGCGCCGCCGGTTCGGCGCCTTCTTCGGTGTCGGGCGCCGCTTCGCGCGGCTTGCGCTTGGCCTCGCGCACGCGCTTGGCGGCCTGCTTGAGCTCGTCCTTGCCGGCGTTGGCGGCTGTCACCTGCTCCTCGGCGGGCAGCGAGGCGACGGCCGCGGCCGTGTTGATCGAGATCACGCCCGACTTCACGGCCGCCACCAGCTCGGGCGCGGCCTGCTTCTGGATCTTCTCGATCATCACGACCTGGCTGCTGCTCAGGCGCGCGGCGCGGGCGATGGCCTCGCGGCTGTTCAGCGGCACGGGCGGCGGCAGGGCCTCGTCGGAAGCGGGAGTGGAGGTCGAAGCGGGGGCGTCGTCGACGTCGAAGGGCGGGTCGTCCGCCGTGGTCGGGGTGGTCGGCGTGGCGGCGCTGCTGCGGGCGCGGCGCTCGTCCACGATGTCCTTCTTGCGCAACGCCAGCACGCCGCGCAGGTAGTCCGAGATGCTGCGGCGGCCCAGGTGCTGGTCGATCATCCACAGGTGCACGTCCTGCAGCGTCTTGAAGCGCGTGTTCTGCACGGTCTGGAAGGGCAGGCCGTGCTTTTGGCAGATGCCGTAGCGGTTGTGGCCGTCCACCAGCACGTCGCCCCACAGCACCAGCGCGTCGCGGCAGCCTTCGGTGAGGATGCTGCGTTCGAGGGCTTCGTACTCCTCCGGCGTCAAGGGATCGATATAGGCTTTGAGTTCTTCGTTGACGACGATGTTCATGGGTACGGGTGCGATGTAAGGGGCGGAATTTTAGGTGTCTCGGTTTCGGCCGCTCGAACGTCTAGACAGGGAGAGAGACGAGAAGGCGCCACCGGGAAAAACAGGGCCTTCTTGCGTCATCAAATGGTAATAGTTCTTATTTGCATCTTTGCCCTTGAACACTTCAGGAGTACCCATGGATCTGTCGCTTTCCCCGTCCGCGCCCACGCTGGGGGAGGTCTTCATCGCGAACCGTGCCCAGCTCCAGCGCGTCGCGCAAAAGATCGTCCGCACCGCTGACCTCGCAGACGAAGTGCTGCAGGACGCCTACCTGAAGCTCGCCGACGGCGCTTCGGTGCGCGATGTCCGCAAGCCGCTGGGCTACTGCTGCCAGGTGGTGCGCAACGTGGCGGTCGACTACCACCGCCACCATTCCGTGGAGGCCAGCTACCGCACCTACTGCGACGACGTCGAACTCGTGAGCCCGCCCAGCAGCAACGACGCGCCCGACCGCGTGCTCGGCGGCCGGCAGGCGCTGGTGGCCATCGACCGCGTGCTCGAGGCTCTACCGCCGCGCACCCGCCTCGCGTTCGAACTCAACCGTCTCGGCGGCCTGACCCAGCGCGAGATCGCCACGCGCCTGGGCTGCTCCGCCACGCTCGTGAACTTCATGATCAAGGACGCCGACGCCGCACTCGAAAGCTGCCGCTACCTCGTGCAGGCCGGCTGAGTTTTCCGATGCACCGCATCGGCGCTACGATGGCCGCCGATGAGCAGCAGCCCCAACGACAAGCAAAGCGACCCCACCTGGCAGACCGCCTGGGCGTGGGTCCGCCGCCAGCACGCCGGCGAGGGCGAGCTCGATGCCGCCGCGAGCGCCGAGCTCGCGCAATGGCTCGCCGCCGATCCCGCCCATCGCCAGACCTACGCCGAGGCGGCCCGCCTCTGGCTGCTCGTCGGCCTCGTGCCGCCCGCGCACGACGTCCCTTCGCAGGACGCCGAAGACGCGGCCCGCTAGCCCGCTCCCTCTTTTTTTCGCAGCTCCTGCAGCGGCCCTCGCCGCGGCGCAGCCGTGCACGGTCTGGATGCATGCGGGACTAAACACCCAGCCTCGCGGCGCGTCTTGTATCGCAAGGGCAAACCCTGCCCGTCATTGCACTTACCAAGAGGACCGCCCATGTCTACCAGCTGTTTCGACCGCGAGGACGAGACCTTCATCGTGCTCGTCAACCACGAAGCGCAGTACTCCATCTGGCCGCACTGGAAGGCCGTGCCCGGCGGCTGGACCGCCGTCGACGGCGTCAAGGGCGACAAGAAGACCGTGCTCGACTACGTCGAAGCGCAGTGGACCGACATGCGCCCGAAGTCGTTGCGCGACTGGATGGCTGCTCAGCAGCAACCTGACAACGCCTCCGCCTGACGCGCATGCAGGCCTCGCTGCCCCTGCTGTGCCTGCCCTGCGCGGGCGCCAGCGCCACCATGTACCTGCGCTGGCGGCGTGCGCTGCCGCGCTGGATCGAGGTCGTGCCGGTCGAGCTGCCGGGCCGCGGCGGGCGCCTGGGCGAACGCTTCGTCGACGACTTCGACCGCATGGTCGCGCAGCTGTGCGCCGAGCATGAAGGCGTGCTGCGCGGTCGCTACGCGCTCTTCGGCCACAGCATGGGCGCGTTGCTGGCCTGGGGCATGGCGCAGCACCAGCGGCAACAGCACCGGCCATTGCCGGATGCGCTGATCGTCTCCGGCAGCGCTGCGCCGTCGCTGCGCGACCCTGACCGCTTTCTCGACATCACCGACGACGCGGCTCTCATCGCCGACCTGCGCAAGCAGGGCGGCACGCCCGACGAGCTGTTCGACAGCCCCGAGCTGCTGCGCATGACGCTCGACACCCTCGGCGCCGACTACCGCCTGTGCCGCAGCTTCGTGCACGCCGACCCCGCGCCGCTGCCCGTGCCCCTGCATGTGCTGGCCGGCCGCCAGGACGACATTGCCCCGTGGCGCATGCAGGCCTGGGCCGCCGAGACCGCGCATGCACGCTTCACGCTCGAGGGGTTCGAGGGCGGCCACTTCTTCATCCGCCAGCACGAGACCTCCGTGCTGGCCGCGCTGGCGCGGCACCTCGCGCCGGCGGTGATGGCGGGAGGCGTCGATGCGGCTCGTGCCCTGGCATGACCCGTTGCCGCCGGGCATCGCGTTGCACCGCCTGGACCTGGACCTTGCGGCGAACGATGGCGATGCCTGGGCCGACCTCACGCCCGACGAACGTGCCCGCGCCAATCGCTTTGCCCGCCGCGCCGACCGCGTGCGCTTCGCCCACACCCGCGCCGCCGTGCGCCGCCTGATCGCGCAGCGCCTTGCCTGCCGTCCGGCGGAGGTGCCGCTGTGCGCCGACGCACACGGCAAGCCCTTCGTCGAGGCTGGCAACGACAAGGCAGTGCCCCTCTTCAACATCTCGCACGCCGGCGATCACGCGCTCATCGCGCTGGCCGACCCGGCGCGCGTGCGCTGCGTCGGCGTCGACATCGAAGCCTGCGCGCGCGACCTCATGGCCGACGCCGATGCACTGCTCGCCATGGCCTTCACCGCACGCGAGCAGCGCGAAATCCGCAGCGACGCCGACCTGCCACGCGCCTTCTACCGACGCTGGGTCGGCAAGGAGGCTGTGTTGAAAGCCGCCGGCGTCGGCATGGCCGAACACCTGCAAAGCATCGGCATTCACCCCGACGCCCATGGCGCGCTTGCCGTCGACTGCGCCGTGCCCGCGTGGGCCGGCATCGAAGCGATGGCGCTGTCCGCGCCGCCGGGCTACGCCGCCGCGCTGGCCTGGCACACCAAGGAACAACCCCTGTGAACCCGATGCATCCCGTGGACTTCGTGACCCACCTGCGTGGCCTCGCCGCGCAGCGACCTGACGACATCGCATTGATCGCCATCACCGACCGCGACGGCGCCGCACTCGACACGCCCATCAGCTACCGCGCCCTCGACGCGCGCGTGCGCGGTCTCGCGGCGCACCTGCAGCGGGCCTTCGCGCCCGGCGGCCGCGCGCTCATCATGCTGGACAACAGCGACGACTACGTTGTCAGCTTCTTCGCCTGCCTCTACGCGGGCCTCGTCGCCGTGCCGGTGTTCCCGCCCGAGTCCACGCGCAAGCGCCACCTGGGCAAGCTCGAGGGCATCGCCGCCGACGCGGGCGCCTGCTGCGTGCTGACCCACGCCGCCATCCGCGATGCGATGGCAGGCGTGGCCGACGCCTTCGCGCAGGCCGCGCTCATCGCCGTGGACGAGATCGACGCCACCGGCGCCGACGCATGGCGCCCGCACACGCCGGCCGCCACCGACATCGCCTTCCTGCAATACACCTCCGGTTCCACCTCGGCACCCAAGGGCGTCATGGTCACGCACGCCAACCTGATGGCGAACATGCGCGCGATCGAGGAGGGCCTCTCGGTCTGCACGAGCGACACCTTCGTCACCTGGCTGCCGCTGAACCACGACATGGGCCTCATCGGCGGCCTGCTGCAGCCGATGCATCGCGGTGCGGTCGTGGCGCTGATGTCGCCGCGCTACTTTCTCGAGCGGCCCGTGCGTTGGCTCGAAGCCGTGTCGCGGCTGCGCGCCACGGTCAGCGGCGGGCCCGACTTCGCCTACCGCCTGTGCCTGGACCGCGTGTCCGACGCGCAGTTGCAAAGGCTCGACCTGTCGTCCTGGCGCCTCGCGTTCTCCGGCGCCGAGCCGGTGCGCGCCGACACGCTGCGGTCGTTCCAGCAACGCTTCGCGCCCACGGGCTTTCCGGCCGAGGCGGTGTACCCCTGCTACGGCCTGGCCGAATCGACGCTGTTCGTCACGGGCGGGCACCGCGGCGCCGGCATGGTCGCGCACGCCTTCGACAAGGCGCGCCTGGCGCAAGGCGCCGTGGTGCGCGACGAGGGCGGCGCGATGCTCGTGGGCTGCGGCCGCAGCGTCACGCACCACGCGGTGCGCATCGTCGACACCGCCACGCTGAGCGTGTGCGCCGATGGCGCCGTCGGCGAAATCTGGGCCTCGGGCCCGAGCCTGGGCAGCGGCTACTGGAACAAGCCCGAGGTGTCGCAGCAGACCTTCGTCGTGCACGACGGCACGCGCTGGCTGCGCACCGGCGACCTGGGCTTCGTGCACGACGGCCAGCTCTATGTGGCGGGCCGCATCAAGGACATGATCATCGTGCGCGGCCACAACCTCTACCCGCAGGACATCGAACGCGAAGTGGAGCGCGAGGTGGAAGCCGTGCGCAAGGGCCGCGTCGCGGCCTTCGCGGTCGAGGGGCCGGAAGGCGAGGGCATCGGCCTCGCGGCCGAGGTGTCGCGCAGCATCCAGAAGCTGGTGCGGCCCGAGGTGTTGGTCGAGTCGCTGAGCGCGGCCGTGAGCGAGCAAAGCGGCGAGCCGTTGTCGGTCGTGATGCTGCTCAACCCCGGCGGCATGCCCAAGACCACGAGCGGCAAGCTGCAGCGCGGCGCCTGCCGTCAGGGCTGGATCGATCGCACGGCGGACGCCTATGCGATCTACGCGCACGGTGCTTTCGTGCTCGGCGGCAGCGCCCCTGCAGTCGACACATCCGAAGCCGCTCTCGACGACGTCGAACAGGCCCTCGCCACGATCTGGCACGAGGTGCTGCGCCGCCCCGTCGAACGGCCGCTGGCGCGCGACGCGCACTTCTTCACCCACGGCGGCAACTCGCTCGCCGCGACGCAGGTGGCCGCGCGCATCGGCGAGCGCTGGGACATCGACTTTCCGCTGCGCGCGCTGTTCGAGCAGCCGCGACTGGGCGACCTCGCGCGCGAACTGCGGCGCATGCGGGCACTCGGCCAACGCCGCGCGCACCAGCCGATCCCGGCCCTGCCGGCCGAGCGCCGCACCGGGCTGCTCGCGCTGTCGCATGCGCAGGCGCGCCAGTGGTTCCTGTGGCAGCTCGATCCGCAGAACAGCGCCTACCACGTGGGCGTGGCGCTGCGCCTGTCGGGCGTGCTGGATGCCGACGCAATGAAGGCGGCGCTCGAAGGCCTGCTCGCGCGCCACGAAAGCCTGCGCACCGTGTTCCGCACCGCGGCCGACGGCACGGTCGGCCAGCAGGTGCTGCCGATGGCGCCGCTGGCGCTCGCCCACATCGACCTGCGCGCGCTGTCGGTCGACGAACGTGAAGGTGCCGCCGCCGCGCAGGCGCGCGCGCTGCAGGTCGAGCCCTTCGACCTCGTGGCCGGCCCCGTGCTGCGCGCCGCCTGGCTCCAGCTCGGCGACGCGCA
The DNA here is from genome assembly GCF_058800845.1 of Variovorax sp. GW822-FHT04E09. Taxonomy (NCBI): domain Bacteria; kingdom Pseudomonadati; phylum Pseudomonadota; class Betaproteobacteria; order Burkholderiales; family Comamonadaceae; genus Variovorax; species Variovorax sp. GW822-FHT04E09. The sequence goes on along the minus strand of NZ_JBXAMR010000003.1, from coordinate 264,086 downwards.
GCACATCCTCGCGATCGTCACGCACCACATCGTTTCCGACGGCGCCTCGCTGCAGTTGCTGCTCGACGACTTCGGCGTGGCCTATGCGGCACACGCGAAGGGCGAGACGCCGTCGCTCGCCGCACCGGCGATCCAGTACGCCGACTACGCCGCCTGGCAGCGCGACTGGCTCGACGCCGGCGAGGCCGAACGCCAGCTGGCCTACTGGCGCACCCAGCTCGGCGACACGCACCCCGTGCTGGCCCTGCCCACGGACCACCCCCGCCACGCGGTCGCCAACTACCGCGCGGCCTCGCATGCCTTCGACCTCGACGCGGCCCTCGTCGCCCGCCTGCACGCCACCGCGCAGGCGCACGGCGCCACGCTGTTCATGGTGCTGCTCGCGGGCTTCCAGGCGCTGCTGCATCGCTACACGGGCCAGCCCGATGTGCGCGTGGGCGTGCCGGTCGCCAACCGCCACCGCCTCGAGACCGCGGGCCTCATCGGCTTCTTCGTCAACACGCAGGTGCTGCGCGCCACGCTGAACGGCCGCACCCCGTTCGCGCAACTGCTGGCCCAGACCCGCGAGGCCGCGCTCGGCGCGCAGGCCCACCAGGACCTGCCGTTCGAACAGCTCGTGGACGCCCTGCAGCCGCAGCGCAGCCTGAGCCACAACCCGCTGTTCCAGGTGATGTTCAACCTGCTGCGCGAAGACACGGCCGTGCTGCGCGGCCTGCCCGGCCTGGCGGTCGACGAGTACCGCATGGACGACAGCGCCGCGCAGTGCGAACTCGCGCTCGACATCCGCGAGCGCGCCGACGGTCAGGTGCGCGCGGTCTTCACCGCGGCGGCCGAGCTGTTCGACGAGGAGACCATCGTGCGCATGGCCGCGCACTACCGCGCGTTGCTCGACGCGCTGACGGCCGACCCGGCCCGTGCCATCGGCGATGCGCCGTGGCTCGCTGCCGAAGAGCAGGCGCAACTGCACACCTGGGGCACGGGCTCATCGCCCGCATCCGCCGCGACACCCGCGCATCGCCTGTTCGAGGCGCACGTCCGCCGCGCACCCGATGCCATCGCGCTGATCGCCGGCGACACCGAACTTTCCTACGCCGCCCTCGACCGCCGCGCGAACCGGCTCGCGCACCGCCTGCTGCGCCAGGGCGTGCGGCCCGATACGCCAGTCGCCGTGGCCGTCGATGCCCCCATCGACCGCGTCGTCAGCCTGCTCGCCGTGCTGAAAGCCGGCGGCACCTACCTGCCGATGGACCCATCGCACCCGCCGCAACGGCTGTCACAGCTGTTGGCCGACAGCGGCGCCGCGCTGCTGCTGACCGGCAGCCGCAGCTCGGTGGACGGACCCGTCACGCGCATCACGGTCGATGACGCATCGCTCGACGACGAACCGAACGAGGCCCCGCAAGTCGCGCTGCACGGCCACCACCTGGCCTACGTGATCCACACCTCCGGCACCACCGGCCGCCCCAAGGGCGTGGCGGTCGCGCACGGCGCGCTGTCGATGCATCTGCAGGCCATGGCCGACATCTGCGGCTTCATGGCGAGCGATCGTTCGCTGCAGTTCGCGCTGCCGCATGTCGATGCCGCCATCGAGCAGTGCCTGCTGCCGCTGACCACCGGCGCCGCGCTGGTGCTGCAGCCGCAGTGGTGCTCGCTCGCCAGCGAACTCGACGCCCTGCTGCAGCGCCACTGCGTCAGTGTGGTCGACCTGCCGCCGGCCTACGCGCGCCAGCTGCTGCAGGACCAGCCACCGTTCCAGCACGCCGTGCGCCTCGCGCTCTTCGGCGGCGAGGCCTGGACCGGCGAAGACCTCGCGCTGGTCCGCCGCGTGCTGCACCCGGCACGCGTCGTGAACGCCTACGGCCCGACCGAGGCCGTGATCACGCCGACCCTGTGGTCTGCCGACGCCGAGGCCATCGTGCAGGGCTACGCCCCCATCGGCCGCCCGGTCGGCCGCCGCACCGCCCATGTGCTCGACGCCGATCTGCAGCCCGTGCCGCAGGGCGTGCCCGGCGAGCTGTACCTCGGCGGCGACGGCCTCGCGCGCGGCTACCTCGGGCGTTCGGCCCTGACGGCCGAGCGCTTCGTCGCCGATCCGTTCGATGCGGCGGGCGGTCGCCTGTACCGCACCGGTGACCTCGTGCGCTGGCGGACCGACGGTCAGCTCGAATACCTCGAGCGCCTAGACCACCAGGTGAAGGTGCGCGGCTTCCGCATCGAACTCGGCGAGGTCGAGGCGCGCTTGCGCGAGCAACCCGGCGTGCGCGAGGCGCTGGTGTGCCTGCACGAGGGCGTGACCGGCCCGTCGCTCGTGGCCTACGTCGCACCCGCTGCAGGCGCATCGCTCGACGCGATCACGCTCAAGACGCAGCTGGCGCAGGCGTTGCCCGACTACATGGTGCCGTCCGCGCTCATGGTGCTCGACAGCTTCCCGCTCGGCGCCAACGGCAAGGTCGACCGCCGCGCGCTGCCCGCACCGGCGGCCGCCGGCACGCCAGGCTACGAAGCCCCCCACGGCGACGTCGCGCAGACATTGGCCGCGATCTGGGCCGAGCTGCTCAAGGTCGCGCAGGTCGGCCTGCACGACAACTTCTTCGACCTCGGCGGCAACTCGCTGCTCGTGATCCGCATGCACCGGCTGGTGGAAGACCGCCTGCAGCCGGGGCTCGCGGTGGTCGACCTCTTCAAGTACCCGACCGTCGGCGCACTCGCCCGCCACATCGAGCAGAAGGGGCGCGGCCCTGCCGCTGCCACCGACGACGCCGCGCAGGCGAAGCAGCGCGCGCAGCAGCAGCGCGCCGCCTTGCTGCAACGCCGCCGACCCACGGAAAGAACCCTCTGATGCACGCGCAAGACGACACCCCGCTTTCTGCCCCCGACACCACGGGCCTCGAGATCGCCATCGTCGGCATGGCCGGCCGCTTTCCCGGCGCGCCCGACGTGGACGCCTTCTGGCGCAACATCCGCGACGGCGTCGAGTCGGTCACCGTCTTCAGCGACGACGAACTGCGCGCGCGCGGCGTGCCCGAGCGCGCGCTGGCCGATCCCGACTACGTGAAGGCCGGCGTGCTGTTCGACGGCTTCGACCGCTTCGACGCCGGCTTCTTCGGCTACTCGCCGCGCGAGGCCGAGCACCTCGATCCGCAGCAGCGCATCTTTCTCGAATGCGCCTGGGAGGCGATGGACCATGCGGGCTGGCCGACCGGCCAGAAGGGCGGGGCGCCCGTCGGCGTTTACGCGGGCGACGGCCCCAACCTCTACCTCATGAAGCACCTGCTGCCCGCCGTCGGCATCGACGCGGGCACCGGCATCGCCGACATGCTGGGCCTCATGAGCGGCAACTCCGCCGGCTCGCTGTGCACGCGCGTGGCCTACAAGCTCGACCTGCGCGGCCCGGCCCTGAGCGTGCAGACCGAATGCTCGACCTCGCTGGTGGCCGTGCACCTGGCCTGCCAGGGCCTGCTGAGCCACGACTGCGACATGGCGCTGGCCGGCGGCGTGTGGCTCAACCTGCTGCAGGACGGCGGCTACCGCTACCAGAACGGCGCGATCCTCTCGCCCGACGGCCACTGCCGCGCCTTCGACGCCCAGGCCGCGGGCACGGTGATCGGCAGCGGCGCGGGCATCGTCGTGCTGCGCCGACTGGCCGATGCGCTGCGCGACGGCGACACCATCCACGCCGTCATCAAGGGCACGGCCGCCAACAACGACGGCGCCGACAAGATCGGCTTCACCGCACCGAGCGTGCAGGGCCAGGCCGGCGCGATCCGCGCGGCGCAGCTGATGGCCGACGTGCCCGCGCACACCATCGGCTATGTCGAGGCGCACGGCACGGGCACCACGCTGGGCGACCCGATCGAGCTGGCCGCGCTCACACAGGCCTTCCGTGCCGATGGCGGCGATGGCGGGCGCTGCGGCTACTGCGCCATCGGCTCGGTCAAGACCAACATCGGCCACCTCGACGCGGCGGCCGGCGTGGCCGGGCTCATCAAGGCGACGCTGGCGCTGCGCCACCGCACGCTGCCGCCGAGCCTGCACTTCGAGCAGCCGAACCCGCAGATCGATTTCGCGAACAGCCCGTTCCGCGTGAACACCGAGGCGCGCCCGTGGCCCGAGGGCGATACGCCGCGCCGCGCGGGCGTCAGCTCCTTTGGCATCGGCGGCACCAACGTGCACGTCGTGCTGGAAGAGGCGCCGTCCGTTGCTGCGTCCGAATCCATGACAGGCTGGCAGGTGTTGCCGCTGTCGACCCGCGGCGCATCCGCGACGCGGCAGGCCGCACAGCAACTGGCCGATCACCTGCGCGCGCACCCCGCGTTGCCGCTCGCCGACATCGCCCACACCCTGCAAGCGGGCCGCCGTGTCTTCGAGCACCGCAGCGCCGTGGTGGCCGACCACGTCGAAGGCGCGGTGCAGATGCTCTCGGCGGGCGAAGGCCTGGCCGTGCGCGCTGCACCTGCGCAGGCGCCCGAGGTGGTCTTCCTCTTCCCCGGTGGCGGCACGCAACACGCGCAAATGGGCCGCGCGCTCTACGAGGACGACGCGGCCTTCCGCGACGACATCGACCGCTGTTGCGCGCTGCTGGAACCCGAGCTGGGTTTCGACCTGTGCACCGTGCTGTTCCCCGCGCCCGGCGGTGAAGCCGAGGCCGACGCGCGGCTGTTCGACATCGCGCTCGCGCAACCCGCGCTCTTCGTCGTCGCCTACGCGATGGCGCAGTGGTGGATGCGCCGCGGCGTGCGGCCCGCGGTGATGATGGGCCACAGCCTGGGCGAGTACGTCGCCGCCTGCCTGGCGGGCGTGTTCCGCCTCGAAGACGCGCTGCGTGTCGCGGCCCTGCGCGGACGCCTGCTGCAGTCGATGCCGCCCGGCGCGATGACCGCCGTGCCGCTGTCGCAAGCCGCGCTCGCGCCCTTCCTGGCGCCGGGCTGCGACCTCGCCGCCGCTAATGCCGAGCAGCTGAGCGTGATCTCCGGCCCGCGCGAGGCGGTCGAGGCCGCCGAGGCGCGGCTGCGCGCGGCGGGCCACCTGCCGCGCCGGCTGCATGTGTCGATCGCCTCGCACTCGGCGATGACCGAGCCGCTGCTCGCGCCGCTCGAAGCGCTCATCGCCTCGGTGCCGCGCCGGCCACCGACGATCCCCTTTGTCTCGAACGTCACGGGCCAACTCATCACGCCCGAAGAGGCCATGAGCCCCGCCTACTGGGCGCGCCACCTGCGCGGCACCGTGCAGTACGCCGACGGCGTGGGCACCTTGCTGCAGGTGCCGGGCCGCGTGCTGCTCGAAGTCGGCCCCGGCGAAACGCTGGCGGGCCTGGCGCGCCAGCATCCGCTGGCCGACACCGCCGCCGGCGTGCTCGCCAGCCAGGCGCATCCGCAGCAACAGGCGCGCAACGCGCAGCAGATCGCGCAGACGCTGGCCCAGCTGTGGGTGGCGGGCGTGGACATCGACTGGGCCGCCTGCCGCACGGGTGCCGCGCGTCGGCGCGTGCCGCTGCCGGCGTATCCGTTCCAGCGCCGCCGCTACTGGGTCGAAGCGCCCAGTGCTGCGAAGGCGCCGCAGCGCACCAACGCCGACGCGTTCTACGTGCCCTCGTGGCAGCGCACGGAGCCGCTGGTCGTCGCACCGTCGGCATCGACCGACGGCTGCCTGCTCGTGCTCGGCGACAGCCGCAGCCTCACGGGCCACCTCGTGCGTCAGCTGCGTGCACAGGGCCGCACCGTGGTGCTGGCCGAGCGCGGCAGCGCCTTCGCGCGCACGGCCCACGGCCACTGGACGCTGCGCCCCGGCGCGCGCGACGACCACGCCCGCTTGCAGACGGAGATCGCGGCCGACTTCGGCGCCATCGCCGGCATCTACCACCTGTGGAGCCTCGACGAGGTGCTGCCCGCGCAGCAGCCGCAGGCCGAACTGCTCGAACGCAGCTTCTTCAGCCTGCTCGCGCTCGTGCAGTCGCTCGAAGCCGGCGAGCGCACGCTGCCGCTCGCCGTCGTCGCCAACCAGCTCGAAGACGTCACCGGCACCGAGCCGCTGTGCCCCGAGAAGGCCACGCTGCGCGGCATCGGCAAGGTGATCGGCCAGGAATACCCGCGCGTGCATTGCCGCCTGATCGACGTCGTGCTGCCCGCGCCCGAAAGCGATGCCGAAGGCCGGCTGGTCGCGCAGATCATGGCCGAGGCCGCAGCGCTGCAGGCCGAGCCCGGCGAGCCGCTGGTGGCCTGCCGTGGCGCGCACCGCTGGATCAAGACCTATGAGCCCGCAACACTGACCGCTGCGGCGCAACCGCGCCTGCGTCGTGAGGGCGTTTACCTCGTCACCGGCGGCTTGGGCGGTGTTGGCCTTGCACTGGCGAAGCACCTGGCCGTGCACTGGCAGGCGCGGCTGGTGCTGCTGGGCCGCACGGCGCTGCCGGCGCGCGCGGATTGGCCGGCGCTGGTGGTGGCCGACAGCACGCCCGCCGCTCTGAAGGCGCGGCTGCAGCAACTGCTCGAACTCGAAACGCTCGGCGCACAGGTGCTCACCGTGTCGGCCGATGTGTCCGATGCCGACGCGATGCGCGCGGCCTTCGCGCAGGCCAATGCCCGCTTCGGCCCGCTGCACGGCGTCGTGCATGCCGCTGGCGATGCGGGCGGCGGCATGATGGCCGGGCGCACGCGCGCTCAAGTCGACACCGTGTTCGCAACCAAGGTGCGCGGCACGCGCGCGCTGCTCGACGCGCTGCGCGGCCAGCCGCTGGACTTCGTGCTGCTGTGCTCGTCCATCTCCAGCGTGGCCGGCGGCCTGGGCATGAGCGACTACGCCGCCGCCAACGCCTACCTCGACGCCGTGGCCGTCGCGCACGAACGGCTCGGCGCGTTCCCGGTGTTCTCGGTCAACTGGGACGCCTGGCGCGGCCTGGGCATGGCCGCGCACATGGACGTGCCCGACGACATTGGCATGGACGGCCCCGAGGGCGCGCGCGTCTTCGAGCGCATCGTCAACGGCCCGGCGCGCGCGCAGACCGTGATCTCGACCACCGACCTGGCCACGCGCCTCGGCCCGCTCGACAACGGCATGCTCGACCTGCTCGGCGACGAGGCACCGGCCGCTGCCGCAGGCGCGGCCTATCCCCGGCCCGCGCTGCAGACCCCGTTCGTCGCGCCGCAGGGCGAGGTCGAGACCGCGCTTGCCGCGCTGTGGACCGAGCGCCTGGGCATCGCGCCCATCGGGGTGGACGACAACCTGTTCGAGCTCGGCGGCGATTCGCTCGTCGCCATCCAGCTGCTGTCGCGCGTGCGCAAGCGCTACGCGACCGAGCTGCACCCCAGCGAGTTCTTCAAGGCGCCGACCATCGCCGGGCTGGCCGCGCGGCTCGGCGTCGTCTCGACCGCCGCCGCGCCGCAGCGCAGCGCGATGGAGATCACGCCCGTGGCGCGCGGTGGTGCGCTGCCGTTGTCGCCGATGCAGCGCCGCCTCTGGCTGGTCGACCGCCTTACCGACACCGCCAACCGCAGCGGCCGCGCGGCCTACAACATGTCGGCCGGCCTCGCGCTGCACGGCGAGCTCGACATCGGCGCGCTGCGCGCCGCCATCGACGCCATCGTGGCGCGCCACGAGGTGCTGCGCACCGTGTTCACCGAGGACGACGACGGCGAGCCCATGGCCGTCGTGCGCCCTGGTGCGCCGCTCGATATTCCCGTGATCGCGCTCGACGACGGCGCGCGCTACGGCCCCCTGTTCGACGAACTGGTGCGTGCACCGCTCGCGCTGGCCGAAGGTCCACTGATCAAGGCCACCGTCGTGCGCATGGCCGCGCGCGAGCATGTGCTGGTGCTCGTGGTGCACCACATCGTGTTCGACGGCTGGTCGATCGCCGTGTTCGCACGCGAGCTGGCCGCGTTCTACGAACGCGCGCGGCGCGGCCAGCCGCTGGCACTGGCACCGCTGCCCGTGCAGTACGTCGACTACGCCGCCTGGTATGCGCGCGCGCTGGTCTCTGAAAGCTTCGCGCCGAAGGCCGCGTTCTGGCGCGAGCGGCTGGCGGGCGCGCCGCAGACCTCGGGCATCAAACCTGACCACCAGCGCCCGGCAGTGCCCACGCACGCCGGCGACTCGGTGCGGCTCACGCTGTCGCCCGCGCTGTCGCAGTCGCTGGCCGCGCTCGCGCGGGCGTCGGACACCTCGCTGTTCACGCTGCTGCTGTCGTCGTTCTTCCTGTTCTTCCACCAGGCCTCGGGCGCGGACGACATCGTCATCGGCACCGACGTCGCGGGCCGCGGCCACCCGGACCTCGAAGGGCTGCTCGGCTTCTTCGTCAACGTGGTGCCGCTGCGCTCGCGCCGTGCGAAGACAGGTGCCGACTTCGCGCACTGGCTGGCCGCCACCAAGGCCGACACCCTGGCCGCGATGGACCACCAGGACGTGCCTTTCGACCGCATCGTCGAGCTGTCGGGCGTGCCGCGTGCGCGCGACCGCAACCCGCTGGTGCAGGTGCTCTTCGTGCTTCAGAACACTCCCGAGATCCGGTTCGCCATCGAAGGCGCCGAGGTCCAGGTGCTGCCCCAGCAGATGAACGAATCCAAGTTCGACCTGGCGGTGTTCGCCAACGAACACGACGGCGCGCTCACCGCCGAGTGGGTGTTCGCCACCGACCTCTACCGGCGGGAGACCGTCGAAACCTTCACCGCTTCGTGGCATGCGCTGCTGGAGCGGATCGTCGCCACACCCGGCCAGCCGATCGGCGCGCTGGCCCCCATGCCCTCGGAGGAATCCATCGCCATGACAAACGCTCCCAACGTCCGCCCGGCCTCGAAACTGGACAAGCTCGGCAAACTTGGAAAGCTCGACGCCCTGGGCGCCGGCCGCGCGCCCGTGCGCGCCGCCGCGCGGCCCGCCGTGCAGACCTCGTTTTTGAAGCCCGGCGCCGAATTTCCCATCGTGCTGCAGGCCACCAGCCCCGAGCTCGACACCGTCGCCTGGGCCAAGGGCCAGGCCGACTACATCGAGATGCTGGTGGCCAGGCACGGCGGCATCCTGTTCCGCGACTTCGGCCTGAAGACCCCGCAGGATTTCGAGGCCTTCGCCGAAGCCATCGAGCCCGAGCTGTACGGCAGCTACGGCGACCTGCCGAAGAAGGAGGGCGGCAAGAAGACCTACCGCTCCACGCCGTACCCCGAGCGCCAGATGATCCTGTTCCACAACGAGAGCGCGCACCTGGACCGCTGGCCGCGCAAGCAGTGGTTCTTCTGCGAGCTGCCGTCGCCCGTGGGCGGCGCCACGCCCATCGTCGACTGCCGCGAAATGCTGCGCCGCCTGCCGGCCGACGTGGTGGCCGGTTTCGAGCGCAAAGGGCTGCAGTACGTGCGCACCTTCACGCCCGGCCTGGACGTGAGCTGGCAGGATTTCTACAAGACCGACCGCCGCGAAGACGTCGAAGCGCGCCTGGCCGCCGCCGGCATCGAATGGCGCTGGTTCGACGGCGACACGCTGCAGACGCGCACCCGCTGCCCCGCCGTGATCCGCCATCCGCTCACCGGCGAGCGCGTGTTCTTCAACCAGGTGCAGCTGCACCACGTCGCCTGCCTCGAGGCGCAGGTGCGCGAAGACCTGCTGGCCATGGGCGGCGTCGAGCGCCTGCCGCGCCACGTGACCTACGGCGACGGCTCGCCCATCGCCGACGACACCATGGCCATCGTCGGCGAGGCCTACGAGGCCTGTGCCGTGCGCTTCGACTGGCGCCAGGGCGACGTCGTGATGCTCGACAACATGCTCGCCGCCCATGCACGCGACCCCTTCGAGGGCCCGCGAAAGATCGTGGTGGCGATGGGCGCGATGTTCGACCGGGCCGCGCTCGACGACGGCGCGCGCGGTGCCGAGTCCCGCCTGGCCGACGAACAAGGCGCCTGAACGAAATGACGACCATGACCGACCACTTCGACGACACGACCTTCCCGCTGAGCCCCGAACAACGCGCCGTGCCGGCCGATGCGCCGCGCCTTCTGCTGCGCGCCGACATCGAGGGCGCAACCGACCCCGCGCGTCTGCGCGACGTGGTGGCGCGCGTGCTGGGCGCGCACGGCGCGCTGTGCAGCGCCATCCGTGCGGTGCCGGGCTATCGCGGCCTGCGCCAGCAGTACACCGAGGGGATGACGCCGCTGGCCTGGGCGGACACGGACCTGCGTGATGCGCCTGAAGCCGCACTGGCCGAATGGCTGGTGAACCTGCAGGCCGCGCCGCTGGACATCGCGCGTGGCGAGATGGTCCGTGCCGGGCTCGCACGCACCGGGGATGCGCGCCACACGCTGGCGCTTTCCGTGCATGCCTGGGTCGGCGACCGGGGCAGCCTGCAACATCTGTTCGACCAGATCGCCACGGCCTTCGCGGACGAACACGCTTTCGATGCCGCCGAGGTGTTCCCGTATGCACGCTTCGTGACCTGGCGCCAGGACCTGCTCGATGGCGAAGACGCCGCCGAGGGCCGCGCCTACTGGCAGCGTTACCTCGCGCAGGCGTCCTCGCTCACGCCGCCGCGCCTCGTCGGTCGGCAAGCGGCTGCCTCCCAACAGGCTGCGCGCGTGCGTGCCGACGAATCCGTCAATGCCACGTTGGCGGGCCGCATCGCCGCCTGCGCCGACACGCTGGGCGCACAGCCTGACACGCTGCTGCAGGCCGTCTGGTGGCTGCTGCTCGCGCGGCTGGACGGTACCGGCCGTTTCATCGTTGGCTGGCAGCACGACTGCCGCCGCGACTACCCGCCGATGCAGGGTGCGGTCGGCGTGTTCGACAAGGTGCTGCCGCTCATCGTCGAGACCGCCCCCGAGACGCGCTTTGCCGACTGGTTCGACAACGTCGACGGCACGCTGGCCGCGCATGTCGAGGCGCAGGAGTACTGGGCCGTCGAGGCACCGCCCATCGCCACGCACCTCGCGGTCGGCTTCGCGTGCCACGAGCGGCCGCGCCGCCACGGCGTCGATCCGCAATGGCAACTGGCTGCGCTGCCGGGGCCGCTGCCGACGTTCGAACTCGCCTTGCAGGTCGCATGGGACGCCGAGGGCGCAGCGCTCTCGGTGCATGCCGATGCGGCGCGCCACAGCGAGGTGGCGGCGCAGCGCCTGCTGATGCAGTACCTCTGCCTGCTGGACGCCGTCGTCGAACGCCCCGACGCCGCGCTCGGCGCGTTGCCGCTGGTCGGTGCGCGTGAGCGCGAGCTGCTGTTGCAGTCGCACGAAGCCGTGGCCGATGTCGGCACGCAGACCGTCACGCAGCGCATCGCCCACTGGGCCACCGAGACGCCCGAAGCGCCCGCACTCGAAGCGGGCGAGCAGCGCCTGAGCTACCGCGAACTCGACCAGCGCACGGGCCGCGTCGCCCGCTGGCTGCAAGGGCAGGGCGTGACGCCCGGCGCCATCGTCGCGCTGAACCTGCCGCGCGCGCTCGACCTGCCGGTGGCGATCCTCTCTGTCTGGCGCGCGGGCGCCGCCTACCTGCCGCTCGACCCCGACTGGCCCGAGGCGCGCCGCGCGGCGGTGCTGGCCGATGCGAAGCCCATCTTCACCATCGACGCGGCATTGCCCGATGCGAGCACGCTGCCCGAAGCACAAGCCGCATCGCACATCGCTGCACCGAGCGACCTCGCCTACTTGCTCTACACCTCCGGCTCCACCGGCACGCCCAAGGGTGTGGCCGTCGAGCAGGGCCAGCTGCAGAACTACGTGGCAGCCGCCTCGGCCGCGATGCAGCTCGACACCTGCCGCCGCTGGGCGCTCACCAGCTCGGTCGCGGCCGACCTGGGCAACACCGCACTGTTCGGCGCCTTCCACAACGGCGCCTGCCTCGTCGTGGCGGCGCCGCACGAGGCCAAGGACGCCGAGGCCTTCGCGCGCTTCATGTGCACACACGCCATCGACGCGCTGAAGATCGTGCCCTCGCACCTCGAAGCACTGCTCGAAAGCGCCACGCCCTGCCTGCCGCGCACGCTGGTGCTGGGCGGCGAGGCCGCGCCGCGCGCGCTGGTCGAGCGCATCGCGCGGCTGGCGCCGCAGTGCGCCATCTACAACCACTACGGGCCGACCGAGGCCACGGTCGGCGTCATGGTGCATGCCGTCGAACCCGGCGCGCCCGTGCCCGAGCAGCTGCCGCTGACGCGCGTGCTCGCGAACAACCGCGTGCGCGTGCTCGATGCGTCGCGCGGCCTCGTGCCGGCCGGCGGGTTGGGCGAGGTCTACATCGGCGGTGCGCAGCTGTGCCGCGGCTACCTGAACCGCGCGAACGTTGACGCGTTCGTCGCCGATCCGTTCCACGCGGGTGAGCGGCTCTACCGCACAGGTGACCTCGCGTGGGTGCTGCCCGAAGGCGGGCTGCGGCTCGCGGGGCGCGCCGACCACCAGGTGAAGGTCCACGGTTACCGCGTCGAGCCCGCCGAGGTCGAGGCGGCGCTGCTGGCGCGGCCCGGCGTGCGCCAGGCGGTCGTGTTGGCCGTGCCCGATGCGGCCGGGGCGACCACGCTCGCCGCCTTCTTCGTCGGCGACGGCGAGGGGGGCGACGGCCGCGCGCTGCGCGAGCAACTCGCCGCGGTGCTGCCCGCACACATGGTGCCCGAGAGCTGCACGGCCGTGAGCGCCTTCGCGCGCCTGCCGAACGGCAAGATCGACCGGCTCGCGCTGGCGGCCTCGGCCCCGGCCGAAGCGCCACGGCGCGCAGTGACGGCGCCGCGTGATGCGCTCGAAGCGCTGCTCGCCGACGGCATGGCCACGCTGCTGGGCAGCGGCCCGGTCGGCGTGGAAGACGACTTCTTCGAACTCGGCGGCCACTCGCTGCAGGTCATCAAGCTGGTGGCGCGCATCCGCAAGCTGCTGCAGGTCGAGGTGGCGGCCGGCGTGGTGTTCGACCACCCGACGCCCGCGGCGCTCGCCGCCGTGCTGCGCGAAGCCAGCGCCGACGCCGTCGCGCTCGAACAGCTGGCGCAGGCGCACCGGCAGCGCGACCTGGCCGACGAATCCGTGGGCGAGGCCGCATGAGCATCGCCATGGACGAGATCACCCGCACCGTGCGCGACGGCCAGGCAGTGCCGCTGTCGTATGCGCAGGAGCAGCTGTGCTTCCTGCAGAAGCTCGAGCCCGGGCTCACGGCCTACAACCTGCCGCGCGTGTTCCGGCTGACCGGCGCGCTCGACGCCGATGCGCTGGCGCGCGCGTTCCAGGCGGTCATTGCGCGCCACGCGATCCTGCGCACGCACTTCGTCGAACACGATGGCGTGCCGATGCAGGTGGTGCAGGCCGAGGTGCCGTTCGCGCTGGAGCGCATCGACCTCTCGGACCAGGGCGCCGAAGCGCAGCAGGCCGCTGTCGATGCACTCGTGCGCCGCACCGCGACGCATGTGTTCGACCTGGGCCGTGCGCCCGCGCTGGTGGCGCGGCTCGCAAAGCTGGCCGACGACCGGCATGTGCTGACCGTCTGTTTGCACCACATCGTCTCCGACGCCTGGTCGAACCCGATCCTGGCGCGCGACCTCGGCGCGGCCTACGCGCTGGCGCTGCGCAGCGAAGGCCCGGTGCAGCTGTCGCCGCTGCCCGTGCAGTACGCCGACTTCGCCGTGTGGCAGCGGGCCCGCGTGCAGGGCGGGGCGCTCGCGCCGCAGCTCGACCACTGGAACCGCCACCTCGGCGACGAGGTGCCGTCGCTCGACCTGCCGACCGACCGTGCGCGCCCCGCGCAACAGACCTTCGCCGGCACCGCGCTCGGCTTCGAGCTGCCGCCGGCCCTCGCGGCGGCGCTGCAGAAGTTTTGCCGCGCCGAACGCTGCACGCCGTTCGTCGTGCTGCTCGCGGCCTGGCAGGTGCTGCTGTCGCGCTGCAGCGGGCAGGACGACTTCGCCATCGGCGTGCCCAATGCCGGCCGTCACCGCGAGGAGGTGCAGGACCTGCTGGGCTTCTTCATCACGACCCAGGTGTTCCGCGCGCGGCTCGCGCCCCGGCGCACGCTGCGCGAGGTGTGCCGCCAGGTGCGCGCCGACGCGCTGGCCGCGCTCGACCATGCCGACCTGCCGTTCGAAGTGCTGCTGGCCAGCCGCAAGGACCGCCGCGACCCCGCGCGCAGCCCGCTGTTCCAGGCCATGTTCGGCGTGCAGATGGCCGGCGAGGCCGTCGCGCTCGACTTCGCGGGCGTGCGCGCCGAGTTGGAAGAGTTCGACGACGCGGGCGCCAAGTTCGACCTGTCGCTGGACTTCTACATCGACCCGCGCGGCGTGCGCGGCCGGCTCGAATACAACACCGACCTGTTCGACGCCACGACGGCACAGCGCTTGGTGCGCGCCTACCAGCGCGTGCTGCAGGCGATGTCGGACGACCCCGACCGCGTGCTTGCGAACCTCGTGCTCACCGATGCGGACGACGAGACGCGGCTGCGCGGCTGGAGCGAGAACCTGCCGCACCGCCCGTACACGCAGCCCGTGCACCAGCGGATCGAAGCGCAGGCGCGCGAGCGACCCGAGGCGGTCGCGCTGGTGTTCGGCGACACGGTGCTGCGCTACGGCGAACTCGACGCGCGTGCCAACGCGCTGGCCCACCACCTGATCGGCCTCGGTGTGCAGCCCGACATGCCCGTGGGCGTCGCCGCCGAGCGCAGCCTCGAGATGGTCGTGGGGCTGCTGGCGATCCTGAAGGCCGGCGGCGCCTATGTGCCCATCGACCCCGAGCTGCCGCGCGAACGCATCGCCTACATGCTCGAAGATAGCGGGGTGACGCTGCTGCTCACGCAGTCGCACCTGCGCGAGGCGCTGCCGGTGGCGGCGCATGTGCAAATGCTGGCGCTGGATGCGCTCGACCTGTCGGCTGAATCCACCGCCTGCCCGCAGGTCGCCCTGCATGGCGAGAACCTCGCCTACGTGATCTTCACCTCGGGCTCCACAGGCCGCCCCAAGGGCGCGGCCAACCGCCACAACGCGCTCTACAACCGCCTGGCCTGGATGCAGGACGCCTACGCGCTGGGCGACGCCGACACCGTGCTGCAGAAGACGCCGTTCGGCTTCGACGTGTCGGTGTGGGAGTTCTTCTGGCCGCTGATGCAGGGCGCGCGCCTCGTCGTCGCCGCGCCTGGCGATCACCGCGAACCGGCACGCCTGGTCGAGTTGATCCGCGCGCACGGCGTGACCACGCTGCATTTCGTGCCCTCGATGCTGCAGGCCTTTCTGGCGCACGACGGCATCGAGGCCTGCACCAGCCTGCGGCGCATCGTCTGCAGCGGCGAGGCGCTGCCCGCCGAGGCGCAGGCGAAGGTGTTCGAGCGCCTGCCGGGCGCGGGGCTGTACAACCTCTACGGCCCGACCGAGGCGGCCATCGACGTGACGCACTGGACCTGCCGCGCCGACGGGCTGAACCATGTCGCCATCGGCCGGCCCATCGCGGGTTGCAAGACCTACGTGCTCGACGCGGGCCTGAACCCGGTGCCGCCGGGCGTGGGCGGCGAGCTGTACCTGGGCGGCATCGGCCTGGCGCGCGGCTACCTGCACCGGCTGGGCCTCACGGCCGAGCGCTTTGTCGCCGACCCGTTCAGCGAGAGCGGCGAGCGCCTGTACCGCACGGGTGACCTCGTGCGCTGGCGCGAGGACGGCCAGCTGGCCTACCTGGGCCGCATCGACCACCAGGTGAAGGTGCGGGGCTTCCGCATCGAGCTCGGCGAGATCGAGGCGCAGCTGCTGGCGCAGCCGCAGGTGCGCGAGGCCGTGGTGGTGGCCGACGAAGGCCCGGGCGGCACGCGGTTGATCGGCTACGTGTCGCCGCAGCCCGGTGCGGCGGTGGACTTGGCCGTGCTCAAGGCGCGCCTGGCCGAGGTGCTGCCCGAGTACATGGTGCCGGCGCAGCTGTGCGTGCTGCCGGCCCTGCCGCTCAATGCCAACGGCAAGATCGACCGCAAGTCGCTGCCCAAGCCCGAGCGCGGTGGGGCGCAAGCCTATGAGGCGCCCGAGGGCGTGGTCGAACAGGCGCTCGCCACCGTCTGGGCCGAGGTGCTGGGCCTGCCGCGCGTGGGCCGGCAGGACAACTTCTTCGAACTCGGCGGCGATTCGATCCTGAGCCTGCAGATCGTGTCGCGGCTGCGCACGGCCGGCTGGAAGCTCACGCCGCGCCAGATGTTCGAGCGCCAGACCGTCGCCGGGCAGGCGGCCGTGGCCGAGCCCGTGGGCGCGGCGGTGCAGGCCCAGCAGACCGCAGCCGAAGGCGAGGTGCCGCTGCTGCCGTTCCAGGCCGCGTTCTTCGAGACCGACATGCCCGAGCGCCACCACTGGAACCAGTCGCTGCTGGTGCAAAGCCGCGAGCCGCTGGCGGTGCCCGCGCTCGAAGCCGCGCTGGCGGCCGTGGTGCAGCACCACGATGCTTTCCGCCTGCGCTTCCATCGAACGACCGATGGCCGCTGGCAACAGGCCTACGAGGCCCTGCCGGCGCGCTGGCGCGAGGAATGGCTCTGGGTGCGCGATGCAGCGAACCCGGCGCAGATCGCCGCGCTGTGCGACGAGGCGCAGCGCAGCCTCGACCTCGCGCACGGGCCGCTGCTGCGCCCGCTGGTCATCCGCCTGCCCGGCGGCGACTGGCGCCTGCTGCTGGCGGCGCACCACCTCGTGGTCGATGGCGTGTCGTGGCGCATCGTGCTCGACGACCTGGCCACTGCGTACGCGCAGTGCTGCGATGGCCACCCGGTCGTGCTGCCGCCGAAGAGCGCCAGCTTGCAAGCCTGGGCACGTTCGTTGCAGGGCGAGGCTGCCGCGATGGATGGCGAACTCGCGCACTGGCAGGCCTTCGCCGATGTGCCGGTCGCGCTGCCCTGCGCGCGGCCCGAGGGCGTGAACACCGTGGCGCGCCGCGCCAGCATCGCGTGGCAGCTCGACCGCGCGCGCACGCAGGCGCTGCTCAAGACGGCACCGGCCGCCTACCGCACGCAGGTCAACGACCTGCTGCTCACGGCATTGGGGCGCGCACTGTGCGGCTGGAGCGGGCATGCGCAGCTCGCGATCCTGCTCGAAGGGCACGGCCGCGAAGACAGCCTGCCCGCGCAGAAGGCGCTCGACCTGTCGCGCACCACGGGGTGGTTCACCAGCCTGTTTCCCGTGCGGCTCGATCCACTGGGCGCGTGGGGTGATGCGATCAAGCGCGTGAAGGAAGACCTGCGCCGCGTGCCGCAACGCGGGCTCGGCCATGGCGTGCTGAGGCACCTGGGCACGGACGCACAGCAGCAGGCGCTGCGCGCATTGCCGCGGCCGCAGCTGGTCTTCAACTACCTGGGGCAGGTTGATGGTGCAGCAGAGGCCGTGTGGTCGCTCGCACCTGAAGACGCGGGCGAGCCGGTCGCCGCGAGCGCACCGCTGCTGCACGAATTCAGCGTCAATGCACAGGTGCGCGACGGTGCGCTGCAACTGACGGTGGACTTCAGCGCGGCGCGGCATGCGCAGGAGGACGTGCAAGGCTGGGTGAACCGCTTCGGAGACGAACTCGAAGCGCTGATCGCGCACTGCACCTCGGGCGCTTGCGGTGTCACGCCGTCGGACTTCCCGCTGGCCGGGCTCGACGCCGTGCAGCTCGACGCGCTGCCGCTGCCCGTGGCGCACCTCGAAGACCTCTATCCGTTGTCGCCGATGCAGTCGGGCATGCTGTTCCACAGCCTGGTCGATGCGCAGGGCGAGGCTTACATCAATCAGCTGTGCATGGACATCGACGGCCTCGATGCCGAGCGCTTCCGCGCCGCATGGCAGCGCGTGCTCGCGCGCCACGAGATCCTGCGCAGCGGCTTCCTGGCCGACGGCATCACGCCGTTGCAATGGGTCGCGCGCAGCGCCGAGATGCCGTGGGCCGTGCAAGACCTGCGCGAGAGCGCCGACGTGCAGTGCGCACTGGCGCGGCTGGCCGCGTCGCAGCGTGCGAGCGGCTTCGACCTCGCGCGCCCGCCGCTCATGCGCATCGCGCTGGCCCGCACGCAGGCGCAGCGCCATCACCTCGTCTGGACCTACCACCATCTGCTGCTCGACGGCTGGAGCGTGGCGCAGCTGCTGGCCGAGGTGCTGCGCAGCTACGCGGGAGAGGCGAGCGAGCCCGCGCCCGGGCGCTTCCGCGACCACATCGCGTGGCTCGCCGCGCGCGACGCACAAGCCGGCGAGGCGCACTGGCGCCGCGTGCTGGCCGGCGTGGAAGAACCGACGCGCCTGGCGACCGCGCTGGTGCCGCCTGTTGCACCGCGCCCCGGCAAGGCCCGCCAGCGCCTGGCCTTCGACACCGAGGCCACGCGCGGCCTGCGCGAGGCCGCGCGCGCCGCGCACGTCACGCTCAACACCTTCGTGCAGGCCGCCTGGGCGCTGCTGCTGGGCCAGCGCACGCGCACCGGCACCGTCGTGTTCGGCGCCACCGTCGCCGGCCGCAACGCCGAGATGCCGGGCGCCGAGCGCATGCTGGGCCTGTTCATCAACACGCTGCCCGTGGTCGCGCACCTGCGCCCCGGCCAGCCCGTGGGCGACTGGCTGCACGAACTGCAGGCGGCGCAGGTCGCGTCGCGCGAACACGAGCACACGCCGCTGCACGAGATCCAGGCCTGGGCCGGGATGGGCGGGCAGGGGCTGTTCGACACGCTGGTGGTGTTCGAGAACTACCCGGTGGATGCGGCCTTGCGAGGCGACGCTGCGGCCGGCCTGAGCTTCGGCGCGGTGCATACGAAGGAAGAAACCTCGTACCCGCTGACGCTGATGGTGCACGACGATGCAGCGCTGCACATCGACCTCGTGCATGCGCTCGACGTGTGCGACGAGGCGCAGGCCGCGGCGCTGGTGGGCCAGTTGCGTGCGGCGCTGCTGGCGTTGGCCGGCGATACGGCGCAGGCCGTGGGTCAGCTGGCGCTGGTCGATGCGGCCGAGCGCGAGCGGTTGTCGCTTTGGTCGCGCGGTGCGTTCAAGCCGAAAGCGGGCGTGCCCGTTCACCACCTCATCGAACAACAGGCGAAGGCGAACCCCGACGCGCTGGCACTGGTCACGGCCGAGCATCGCCTCACCTACGCCGCGCTCAACCGCCTCGCGAACCGCTGGGCGCACCGGCTGATCGCGCAGGGCGTACGGCCCGACATGCCGGTCGCGATCGCCGTCGATCGCTCGGCCGAGACCGTCGTCGGCCTGCTCGCCGTGCTCAAGGCCGGCGGCGCGTACGTGCCGCTCGACCCGGCGTTCCCGACCGAACGCCTGGCCTACATGGTCGAGGACAGCGGCGCCTCGCTGCTGCTCACGCGCCGCGCGCTGATGCCGCGCCTGCCCGACGCAGCGAGCGTGCAGCGGCTGGCCTTCGACCTCGACGCGCCCGACGACGGCATGGCCGCCTGGCCCGACCACGACCCGGCGGTGCCGGTGCATGGCGAGCAACTGGCCTATGTGCTCTACACCTCGGGCTCCACCGGCCGCCCCAAGGGCGTGGCGATGCGCCACGACGCGGTGGCGCGTCTCATCGCGTGGCAGCTGCAACGCCTGCCGGGCGTGAGCCGCACGCTGCTGTTCGCCTCGCCGTGCTTCGACGTGGCGTTCCAGGAAATGGTCAGCGGATTGGCCGGTGGCGGCTGCCTCGTGCAGACCACCGACGCGCAGCGGCTCGACCTCGATGCGCTCGAGGCGTTGGTGCACGGAGAAGGCGTCGAACGCATGTTCCTCACCTTCTCGGTGCTGCAGCATTTCGCCGAACAGTCGCTGGCCTCGGGCCGGCGGTTGCCGGCGCTGCGCCAGGTCGTCACGGCGGGCGAGCAGCTCAAGCGCACGCCCGCGCTGGCCGAATGGCTGGCGCGCGAATCGCAGTGCCGGCTCATCAACCAGTACGGGCCGACCGAGACGCATGTGGTGAGCGAGTTCGGGCTCGACGGGGCAGGCGACGAAGACCTGCCGCCCATCGGCACGCCTGCTTCGAGCGCACGGCTGCATGTGCTCGACGCGCAATTGAACCCGGTGCCCGTCGGCGTGGCCGGTGAACTGTGCGTCGGCGCCGAGGTGCTGGCGCGCGGCTACCTGCACCGGGCCGGCCTGACGGCGCAGCGCTTCGTCGCCGATCCGTTCGACGGGCACGGCGGGCGGCTCTACCGCACCGGCGACCTCGTGCGCTGGCGCGCCGACGGCCAGCTCGAATACCTCGGCCGGCTCGACCACCAGGTGAAGGTGCGGGGCTTTCGCATCGAACTGGGCGAGGTCGAGGCGCAGCTGCTCGCGCAACCCGGCGTGGGACAAGCGCTGGTGCTGGCGCAGGAAGGACCGGGTGGCGCGCGGTTGGTGGCCTATGCGGCCGGCGCCGAAGGCCAGCCGCTGCGCCCCGCGGCGCTGCGTGCGGGGCTGGCGGTGGCGCTGCCCGACTACATGGTGCCGAGCGTCATCGTCGCGATGCCGCAGGGGCTGCCGTTGAACGCCAACGGCAAGGTCGATCGGCAGGCGCTGCCGCCGCCCGAGGCCGCGGAAGAGCGCGCCCATGTGCCGCCGCAGGGCGCCACCGAAACCGCGCTGGCTGGCCTCTGGGCGCAGGTGCTGGGGCTGTCGCGCGTGGGGCGCGGCGACAACTTCTTCGAGCTCGGCGGGCATTCGCTCGCGGTGCTCAAGCTGCGTCAGCAGGTCAAGGCGCAGATGGGCATCGACCTGCCGCTGCAGCGCTACTTCGAGCTGCCCGACCTGGCGGCGTGCGCGCAGGCGCTCGACGCGCAAGGGCCGGCGCAGGCGCAGCAGGCCGCGCAGGCCGAGAGCGATCTCGATCGCATGGATGCATTGTTGGAAAGTCTGGGGGGTTGAGTGAGCAGTAGCAGTAGCAGCGAACGCGGCAGGGCCATCGCCCAACGGCTGGCAGGTTTGCCACCGGCGCGACAGAAGGAATTCATCGCCGCGTTGCGTGCGCAGGGCATCGATTTCGGTCGCCTGCCGATCGTGCCCGACCCGGCCGCCGTGCCGGGCGCGCCGCGGCCTGCGTCGTACGCGCAGGCGCGCCAGTGGTTCCTCTGGCAGATGGACCCCGAGAGCACGGCGCAGCACATCACGGCCGCGCTCACGTTGCACGGCGCGCTCGACGGTGCGGCGCTGCGCGCGAGCCTGCAGGCGCTGGTGGCGCGGCATCCGTCGCTGCGCACGCGCTTCGGCGTGAGCGACGACGGCGTGCCGCAGCAGACCGTGTCGCCCGAAGCGGTGCTCGACCTGCGTGAAGCCGATCTGCGCGCCCACCCCGCGCAGGTGCGCGACGAGGCCGCGCGCCTCGTGCGCACGCCCTTCGACCTGGCGAACGGCCCGTTGCTGCGCGTGGGCCTGCTGCGCACTGGCGAGACCGCGCACCTGCTGGTGCTGGTGATGCACCACATCGTGTCCGACGGCTGGTCGATGCAGCTGCTGGTCGACGACTTCGGCGCGCTGTACCAGGCCCATCGCCACGGAAATGCCGCCGCCGTGTCGCCCGCGCCCGCCCTGCAGTACGCCGACTACGCCGCCTGGCAGCGCAATTGGCTCGAAGCAGGCGAGGGCGAACGCCAGCTCGTCTACTGGACCGAACGCCTGGGCGGCGAACAGCCGCTGCTGCAACTGCCCGCCGACCGCGCGCGTCCGCCGCAGGGGCCGTACCTGGCCGCACGCCACCGGCTCGACCTGCAGGGCGAACTGGCACAGGCGCTGCGCCGCCGCGCGAGCGCCGAAGGCGCGACGCTCTTCATGGTGCTGCTGGCCGGCTTCCAGGCGCTGCTGCATCGCTACACGGGCCAGGGCGACATCCGGCTCGGCGTGCCCGTGGCCAACCGCGACCGGCCCGAGACGGCCGGCATCCTCGGCCTGTTCGTCAACACGCAGGTGCTGCGCGCCGAACTGGCCGGCCACACCACGCTGGCCCAGGCGCTGGCGCAGGCACGCGACGCGGCAGTGGGCGCGCAGGCGCACCAGGACCTGCCGTTCGAACAGCTGGTCGAGGCGCTGCAGCCCGAGCGCAGCCTGAGCCATCCGCCGCTGTTCCAGGTGATCTTCAACCACCGGCAACAGGACCTGGGTGCGCTCGACCGGCTCGAAGGCCTGCGCATCGAACCTTGCGAACTCGACGAGCAGGCGGCGCCCTTCGAACTCGCGCTCGACACGCTGGAGCAGGCCGATGGCACGCTCGGCCTGAGCTTCACGTACGCCCGCGCGATCTTCGAGCCCGCGACCATCGAACGCATGGCTGCGCACTACGTCGCGGTGCTGCGCCAGCTGGCCGACGACCCCACGTGCACGCTGCGCGAGGTGGCACTGCTCGGTCCGCAGGAACACGCCCAGCTGCGCGAATGGGGCGAGGGCCGGGACACGGCCTGGGACGAGGTGCCCGTGCACCGCCTCGTCGAGCGGCAGGCCGCGCTGCGGCCCGAAGCCACGGCGCTGATCGTCGATGGCGTGCCGATGTGCTTCCGCGACTTCGATCGGCGTGCCAACCGGCTCGCGCATGCCCTCATCGCGCAGGGCGTGCAGCCCGAGGACCGCATCGGCCTCGCGGTGGAGCGCTCGCCCGAGATGGTGGTGGCGCTGCTCGGCGTGCTGAAGGCGGGCGCGGCCTATGTGCCGCTCGACCCCGACTACCCGCCCGAGCGGCTCGATTTCATGGCGACCGACAGCGGCGTGCGGCTGCTGCTCACGCAGGCGCGTGTGCGCGAGCGGCTGGGCGCCTCGATGCAGGCGCTGCCCGCGCTGCTGCTCGACGGCGGCGTGCTCGACCGCGGGCCCGAAGACGCACCCGATGTCGCGGTGCATCCGGAGCACCTGGCCTACGTGATCTACACCTCGGGCTCCACCGGCCAGCCCAAGGGCGTGGCCGTGGCGCATGGGCCGCTGAGCATGCACATCCAGACCATCGGCCGCGCCTACGGCATGACGCCCGAGGACCGCGAGCTGCAGTTCGCGTCGATCAACTTCGACGGCGCGCACGAACGCATCTGGACGCCGCTGGCCTTCGGCGCCACGCTGATGCCGCGCAGCCAGGAGCTGTGGACCGTGCACCGCAGCCGCGAAGAGATGCGGCGCCACGGCATCACCGTCGCCTGCTTCACGCCGGGCTACCTGCAGCAGATGGCCGACGAACTCGGCGAGGAAGGGCGCGTGCCCACGCTGCGCTCGTACACCGTCGGCGGCGAGGCCATGGGCCGCGTGGCCTGCGAGCGCGTGATGCAGACGCTGCAGCCGCCGCGCCTCATCAACGGCTACGGCCCGACCGAGACGGTGATCACGCCGACCATCGCCAAGGCCTATGCGGGCACCGCCTTCGACGCGGCCTACCTGCCCATCGGCGCGCCCGTGGGCGACCGCCGCGCCGTGGTGCTCGACACCGACATGAACCTGGTGCCGCCCGGCATGGCCGGCGAGCTGTACCTCGGCGGTTCGGGGCTGGCGCGCGGCTACCTGAACCGCGCCGGCCTGAGCGCCGAGCGCTTCGTGGCCGACCCCTTCGACATGGATGGCGGTCGCCTGTACCGCACCGGCGACCTCGTGCGCTGGCGTGCCGACGGGCAGCTCGAATACCTGGGGCGGCTCGATCACCAGGTGAAGGTGCGTGGCTTCCGCATCGAACTCGGCGAGGTCGAGGCGCGGCTGCGCGCGCAGCCCGGCGTGCGCGAGGCTGTGGTGGTCGCGCGCCACCGTGCGGGCGGCGCGCTGCTGCTGGCCTACGTGTCGAGCCTCGATGCGCAGCGCCCGGTCGAGGCCTTCACGCTGCGCGACGGGCTGGCGCAGGTGCTGCCCGAGTACATGGTGCCATCGGCGATCACCGTGCTCGCGGCGCTGCCGCTGAACGCCAACGGCAAGGTCGACCGCGCCGCGCTGCCCGAGCCCGTGTTCGCTGCTGCGGCCGACAGCTGGGAGGCGCCGCAGGGCGCGGCCGAGGAGGCGATGGCGGCCGTGTGGGCCGAGGTGCTCGGCGCGCCGCGCGTGGGCCGCAACGACAACTTCTTCGAACTCGGCGGCCACTCGCTGCTGGCCATGCAGCTGCTCGAGCGGCTGCGCCGGCAGGGCTTCGGTGCGCAGGTGCGCACGCTGTTCCAGAACCCGCGCTTCGCCGACTTCGCGCGCGCCACGCTGGAGGCCGGCGCCTCGCCGCGCCCGGTGCCGGTGGTGCCTGACAACGCGATTCCCGAAGGCTGCACGCGGCTCACGCCGCAGATGCTGCCGCTGGTCGCGCTCGGCGACGCGCAGCTGCGCCGCATCGAAGCCGCCGTGCCCGGCGGCGCGGCCAACATCCAGGACATCTACCCGCTCGCGCCGCTGCAGGAAGGCCTGCTGTTCCATCACCTGATGCAGGCCGAGGGCGACGTCTACGTGCAGTCGCTGCAGATGCGCTTCGACAGCGAAGCGCGGTTGAACGCGTTCATGGACTGCCTGAACCGCGTCATCGCGCGTCACGACATGCTGCGCACCGCCGTGCTGTGGGAAGGGCTGGCGGAGCCGGTGCAGGTGGTGCACCGCCATGCGCCGGCCGAGATCGAATGGCTGGCTATCGACGCCGCCGCAGGCGATGTCGCCGCGCAACTCGAGGCGCATGTGCGCCCCGGCCACTACCGCCTCGACGTGCGCCGCGCGCCGATGCTGCGCGCCATCGCCGCGCACGACGCGGCGGGCGGCGGCTGGCTGCTGCAGCTGCCGAGCCATCACCTGGCGCTCGACCATGTGTCGCGCGACCTGCTGGTCGAGGAGATCACGCTGCTGCTGCAGGGCCGCGCCGATGCATTGCCCGCGCCCGTGCCGTTCCGCAGCTTCGTCGCACAGGCGCGGCTCGGTGCCGACGTGGCCGAGCAGGAGGCGTTCTTCCGCCGCATGCTCGGCGACGTGCGCGAACCGACCGCACCCTTCGACCTGTTCGATGCGCGCGGCGACGGCACGGCCGTGGAAGAAGCGCACCTCGAACTCGACGCGGCGCTGGCGCAGGCCGTGCGCACGCAGGCGCAGCGCAGCGGCGTCAGCGCGGCCACGCTGTTCCACCTGGCGTGGGCGCTGGTGCTGGCCAAGACCACGGGCAAGGACGACGTGGTGTTCGGCACCGTGCTGTTCGGCCGGCTCGCAGGCGGCGAGGGCGCAGGGCGCGCGCTCGGCATGATGATCAACACGCTGCCGCTGCGCGTGACGCTGGGCCGCAGCCATGCGCTGGCCTGCGTGCGCCAGACGCACGCCGCGCTGGCCGGCCTGCTGCACCACGAGCATGTGAGCCTGTCGCTCGCACAGCGCTGCAGCGCGGTGCCTAAGGGCACTCCGCTGTTCTCGACGCTGCTGAACTACCGCTATGTGGCGCAGGCGCCCGAGGCGGATGCCGGTGCCGGCGGCTGGGAAGGCATCGAGACGCTCGGCGCGCAGGAGCGCTCGAACTACGCCTTCGCGTTGTCGGTGAACGAATGCGCCGACGGCTTCGCGCTGACCGCGCAGGTCGATGCGGCGGTGGGCGCCGCGCGTGTGTGCCAGTACATGCACGATGCGGTGCGCCGCGTGGCGGACGACCTCGCTCAGGCGGCCATGCACCCGGTCGTCGCCTTCGACCTGCACACCGCCGACGAGGCGCAGCGCCTGCAGGCCTGGGGCGCGAACGCGCCCGCCTACCAGCACACCCCGCCGGTGCACGTGCTGGTGGCACGCCAGGCTGCGTTGCGGCCCGAAGCCACGGCGCTGATCTTCGGCGACCGCACGTTGAGCTACGCCGCGCTGGAGGCGCGTGCGAACCGGCTGGCGCACCACCTCGTGCGCGCGGGCGTGCGGCCCGAAGTGCGCGTGGGCCTTGCGGTGCGGCGCTCGGCCGACATGGTCGTGGCGCTGCTCGCGATCCTGAAAGCGGGCGGCGCCTACGTGCCGCTCGACCCGGCGTACCCGCCGCAGCGGCTGGCCTACATGGTGGAAGACAGCGGCGTCGCGCTGCTGCTGGCCGATGATGTCGTCGTGCTCGACCGCATCGGCCTGCCCGGCGTGAAGGCCCTGACGCTCGACACGCTGGACCTGTCGAGCGGCCCGTCGCACGATCCCGGCGTGGCGGTGCACCGCGACCACCTGGCCTACGTGATCTACACCTCGGGCTCGACCGGCAAGCCCAAGGGCGTGGCCGTGGCGCACGGCCCGCTGGCCATGCATGTGCAGTCGATTGGCGAGGCCTACGGCATGACGCCGGACGACCGCGAGCTGCAGTTCGCGTCGATCAACTTCGACGGCGCGCACGAGCGCACCTGGGTGCCGCTGGCCTTCGGTGCGGCGCTGATGCCGCGCGACGAAGAGGTCTGGCCGGTGGAGCGCACCTGCGCCGAGATCGCGCGCCACGGCATCACCATCGCCTGCTTCACGCCCGGCTACCTGCACCAGATGGCCGAGCTGATGGGCGAGGCCGCGAGCCGGCTGCCGATCCGCTCCTACACCGTGGGCGGCGAGGCGATGCCGCGCACCAGCTTCGCGCTGGTGCAGTCGGTGCTGAAGCCGCCGCGCATCGTCAACGGCTATGGGCCGACCGAGACGGTGATCACGCCGATGATCGCCAAGGCCGCGCCGGGCGAGGGCTTCGACGCGGCCTACATGCCCATCGGCCGCCTCGTCGGCGACCGCACGGCCTATGTGCTCGACGGCGCCATGAACCAGGTGCCGCCCGGCGTGGCCGGCGAGCTGTACCTCGGCGGCGACGGCCTGGCGCGCGGCTACCTGCAGCGCGCGGGCCTGAGCGCGGAACGCTTCGTGGCCGACCCCTTCGGCGCGCCGGGCGGCCGGCTCTACCGCACAGGCGACCTCGTGCGCTGGGAGGCCGACGGGCAGATGGCCTACCTGGGGCGCATCGACCACCAGGTGAAGATCCGCGGCTTTCGCATCGAACTCGGAGAGATCGAGGCGCAGCTGCTGGCGCTGCCGCAGGTGCGCGAAGCCGTGGTCGTCGCCAGCCAGGGCGCGGGCGGCGCGCGGCTGGTGGCGTATGTGTCGCCGCTGGCGGGCGAGCGCATCGAGCCGGCGCGGCTGCGTGCCAGCCTGGCGGCGCTGCTGCCCGAGCACATGGTGCCGGCCGCCATCGTCGTGCTCGACACGCTGCCGCTGAACATGAGCGGCAAGGTCGATCGCCATGCGCTGCCGGCGCCGGTGTTCGCCGGCGGCGACGGCTACGACGCACCGCGCGGCAGCGTCGAGCAGGCGCTCGCGCGCATCTGGTCCGAGGTGCTGGGCGTGGCACGCGTGGGCCGCGACGACAACTTCTTCGAACTCGGCGGCGATTCGCTGCTGAGCCTGAAGGTGATGGCGCAGGCACGGCGCCTGGGCCTGCCGGCGCTCGATCTGAAGCTGCACGACTTCCTGCGCGCGCCGACCATCGCAGGGCTGCTGGGCAGGCGTGCCGAGGCGCCGCCGCTGGTGGCCCTGAACGCCGTGGTGCCCGGTCCGCCGCCGCTGTTCTGCCTGCACGCCGCCCTGGGCACGGTGTACGACTACGCGCCGTTGGCGCGCCGCCTGCAGGGCGTGCGCACCGTGTACGGCCTGCCGTGCCGCATGCTCGCCGACCCCGCGCACCGCGACGTGTCGCTGGCGCGCATGGCCGACGACTACGCCCGCATGCTCCGTGGCGTGCAGCCGCAAGGGCCGTACCACCTGCTGGGCTGGTCGCTCGGCGGTGCGCTCGCGGCGGCCGTGGCGGCGCGGCTCGAAGCCGAAGGGCAGGCCGTGGCGTTCCTCGGGCTGGTCGATCCCTATGTGCCCGAGCCCGACGCGCCCTTGCAGACGGTGGACGACGATGGCCGTCGCGACTTCGCTGACTTCGTCGCCTCGGCCTGGCCGGCGGCGCGCCTGGACGGGCTGCTGGACATCGACGACTTCGTCTGCGACGAGGCGACGGTGGCCGCGCTGATCGCACAGGCCCGCGCACAAGCGCAAGCTCGCGGCGACACGCTCGAGATGCCGGCGCACGCGAACCTGCCCGACGACGAACTGGCCCGCATCTTCCTCGTGAGCCAGCAGCTGAAGGCGATCGAGACCGAGGCGCTCGTGCCGCTGCGTTGCCGCGCCGAGTGCTGGTGGATCGCGCGGCGCCCGGCGGCGGACCGCGCCGCGCTCGCGCTGCAGCTGGGGCGGCCGGACCTCGCGAGCGCTGCGGCGCTCGACGAGGACCACCACGCGATCCTGCGCAGCCCGGTGTTGTTGACGCAACTGGGCGAGCGACTGGGCGAGGCCGAAGTCCTCGCGGCCTGACGCCCGGGCATAAAAAAACGCACGACCCGGAAGCCGGGTCGTGCGTCAAGGGCACCTTCTGCCGGTGCCGCCCTAAGTCAATTCGTTGGTGCGTGTCAGAGCTTGTAGCTGAGCTTCAGCCAGGCGTTGCGCGGGTTGCCCTGCGTGTAGCCGTTGTAGGCGCCCAGGCCGTTGTAATAGCGCTTGTCGCCGAGGTTCTCGATGTGCAGCGAGGCGCTCAGGCGGTTGTTGATGTCGTAGCGCGCCATCAGGCCGAACAGCGTCAGGCCGCCTTGCGAGGCGCGGCCGAGTTCGTTGAACTCGTCGTAGTAGATGCCGCTCTGGTAGCTCACGCTGCCGCCGACGGTGAGCTTGCTCCACTCGCCCGGCAGGCGGTAGCTGGTGGCCACGCGGAACAGGCGGCGCGGGTACTGCGGGTTCAGCAGCACGCCGTCGGCATCGCGCTTGGCGTGGTAGGTGTAGCCCGCGAGCATCTGCAGGCCCGGCAGCACTTCGCCGGCGGCGGTGAGCTCGAAGCCCTTGCTCTTGGCGCCCTGCACCGCGCGGTACGGAATGCCGCCGTCGGGCAGCAGCGAGCCGGCGCCGGTGTCGATCACGGCCAGGTTGGTCTCGCGCGTCTTGAAGATCGCGGCGCTGGTGTTGAGCTTGCCGCCGAAGTGCTCGCCCTTCAGGCCCAGCTCGATGTTCTTGCCGCGCTGCGGCGCGATGAGCGCGTTGTTGCGGTCGCGCACCGTGTTGGGCTGGAAGATGTCGGTGTAGCTGCCGTACAGCGAGAGCTCCTTGCTCACGTCGAACACCACGCCCAGGTAGGGCGTGACCACGCCGTTCTCGCGCATCGAACTCACGCCGGTGCGCCGCCAGGTGGTCCAGTCGAGCGTGGACGCATCGGACTTGTACCAGGTGCCGCGCGCGCCGACGATGAGCGACAGCGGCTCAGCCAGCTTCAGGCGGGTCGAGGCGTAGATGGCTTTCTCGGTGGTATTCAGCGGCGCCGTGTACAGCGGGTACGAGAAGGAGGTCGGCTCGGGGAAGCTCTGCAGCTGGTAGAAATTCAGCGGCCGGCGGTCGATCATGCGCGGCACGGCGCCGCGGGTGTACACGGTGGCGTCGTAGGTGTTGTAGCTCATGCCCACCACGGCCTCGTGCGTCTGGCCGAAGGCCTCGAACGGGCCCTTCAGGTGCACGTCGAGGGCCTTGTTGGCGCCTTCGGCGGGGTTCTCGCGGATGTCGATGGTGGAGGCGCCGGTGCGCGCGTTGATCGCGCGGTAGATGCTCAGGTCACCCGAGGCACGCTCGCGCTTGCTCTTGAGGTAGCTTGCGTCCACCTTCAGCTGCCAGCCCGCGCCCAGGCGCTGGTCGAGGTTGGCGAACAGCTTGTCGGAGTACATGTCCCAGTAGCTCCACGGCGCGCTGGAGTTGAACGAGCGCGGCAGGTTCGTGCGCTGGCCGTTGCTGAAGAACAGCGGGCTCTGGCCGTAGTTGGCGCCGTCGATGGCGGTCTTCTGGTGCTCGAAGCCCACCGACAGGCGCGAGCCCGCCGCGAGGTCGACTTCGAGAATGCCGTACAGCGCGTCTTCGCTGCGCTTCTTGTTCTCGATGAAGCTCTTGCCGTCGGTGCGCGAGGCCATGAAGCGCCCGCGCACGGTGCCGTCGGCGTTGAGGGGGCCGCCCACGTCGATCTCCGCGTTGTAGCGGCTCCAGCTGCCGATGCCGCCCGAGATGTGACCGGCGAATTCGGAGGTCGGGCGCTTGCGCACGAGGTTGATGGCGCCGCCGGGCGAGCCCACGCCGTTGAGCAGGCCGGCCGCGCCGCGGATCACCTCGACGCGGTCGTAGAAGGCGGTGCTGATCATGCTCGACTCGCCAGCCACGCTGTTGAAGCCCAGCGTGGGCACGCCGTCGATCATGGTGCTCAGGGCGAAGCCGCGCGACGAGAAGGTCACGCGCTCGTCGTTGCGATCGGCCACGATGCCGGGCGTCTGGCGCAGCACGTCCTCGAGGGTGACGAGGTTCTGGTCGTCGATCTGCTGGCGGCCGATGACGCTGACCGACTGCGGCGTTTCGCGCAGCGACAGGTCCATGCGCGTGGCGCCGGCGGCGGCGCGCGTGGTGTACGAGCCCGTGCCTTCGGTGGTGCCGTCGGTGGCGGCCTGCGCGGCCACGGTCACGGCCGGCAGCGTGGACGCGCCGGCCGTGCTCTGGCGCTGGATGGTGACGCGCGTGGGGCCGTTGCGCACCGCCACGAGGCCGCTGCCGGCCAGCAGCCGGTCGAGCGCCTGCTGGAAGCTCAGGCGGCCCGACACGGCAGGTGCGGCCAGGCCCGAGACCACGTCACCCGCGGCGAGCACCTGCACGCCGGTCTGGCGCGACAGTTCGTTGAGCGCGGCGCCCAGCGGCTGGGCGGGCACGTTGATGTCGCGTGCTTGTGCAGCGGCCTGGTCGGTGCCCTGGGCGGCGGCGAGGCCGCTCCAGCTGGCAAGGGCAGTTCCGAAGGCAGCGGCAAGCGCGGCGCTCAGGAGTCGGTGGCGAGGCGAGAAACGCATGGGTGAAGGCTCCAGACAAATAAATCGGTGCGGCATGAAACGGGGGCGCGCCGCAGCCGTCGATCGGATGCGGGGTGCTTCTGGATGTAAGACGTTTGAACTCGAAAAAGAGAGACAGGCCCGTGACAAGGCATCGGCCGCCGCGTCGATGCGGGGCTAAAAACGAGCGGAAAGAGGGAGCGGCGCGCCGGCGGGCGCACCCGGGTCAGCGCGCCTGCAGGCGCACGCTGCCGTCGGGCCGGGCGACGGCCACCAGCGGCAGGATGGCCGGCAGCGCGTCGAGCAGGCCGGCCGAGTCGTTCGTACGAAAGCGCCCGGAGAGCCGCATCGCGTCGATGCGGGCGTCGGCGCCGACGATGGGCGCGCTGCGGTAGCTGTTGACCGCGGCCAGCGCGTCGCCCAGCGGGGTGTTGTCGAACACCAGCCAGCCGTCGCGCCAGGCCGAGAGGGCGGCGGTGTCGGCCTGGCGCACCGGGTCGGCGTGGCCGTCGCGCACCTCGAGCATGTCGCCGGCGCGCAGGTCGACCACTTCGCCGCTGCGTTCGGTGCCGGCGTGGCGCAGCACCTGCACGCGCACATGGCCGTGCTCGACGCCCACGGTGATCGGGCCGCCGCGGTCGCGCACGGTGAAGGCGGTGCCGACGACTTCGATGATCGCCTCGCGCGTGCGCACCACGAAGGGCCGCTCGGCGTCGGGCGCCACGTCGAAGCGGACCTCGCCGCGTGCCATGTCGATCATGCGGCGGCGGCGGTAGAGCGTGACGTCGACGGCGCTCTGGGGCGCCAGGTCGAGGCGGCTGCCGGTCGATGCATCGGCGGCATCGGCCAGCGTGACCTTGAGCATCCGCGCGTTCGGCGTGCGATACGCGGCCTGGAACACCGGCTGCTGCCAGTACCACTGCACGCCGCGCCCGGCGACCACGCCGGCGCCGAGCAGCCCGGCGACCGACAGCAGCATCTTGCGGCGCGAGGGGTTGCGTGGGGCCGGTGCGGGCACGGGTTCGTCGAAGTGCGCGCGCAGATCGTCGGCCATGCCGCCCAGCGCGTTCCAGCGCTCTCGCGCCTCGCGCACGGCGGCGGCGTGTTCGGGCGAGCGCGTGCGCCACTGGTCGAGCGCGAGCCGGGCACTGTTGGCGGCCGGGCTCGGCGGCGCGATCTCGTCCTCGACGATGAGCGCGAGCGCGCGTTCGATCAGCCGTTCACGCGGAACGACCACAGAGGCCGCACGGCTCATGAAAAGTCTTCGGCCAGTGCGGTGTCGAAGCCCGCGTGGCTGTTCACCGCCTGCGGCTCGATCAGTTCGTGGCGCAGCTCGGCGAACACACGCGAGCAGTCGATGGTGGCGCGCAGCAGGTGCTTGGCGACCGCCATCTCGGTGATGCCCAGGCGTTGCGCAATCTCGGCGCGCGAGTGGCCGTAGGCGCGGAACAGCAGGAACACCTCGCGCCGGCGCGGCGGCAGCTGCTCCATGGTTTCCACCACGCGGCGCAGCACGCGGTGCTGGGCCACGACGTATTCGGACGAGGGGGCGGTGAGGTGCGTGCCCACGACGGCATGCGAGACGGCCCACTCCTGCGCCACCTTGCGGTGGCGGGCTTCGTCGATGCACAGGTTGCGCGCCACGCGGAACAGCAGGGCACGCGGCGACTCGATGGCGGCGCCGTCACGCAGGCCGAGCGTGTGCGTGTACACGCGCTCGAAGCTGGACTGCGCGATGTCGGCCGCATGGTGCGGATCGCGCAGGTCGCGCGTGAGCTGCCGGCGCAAGTCCGCGTAGTGAGACACAAGTTCCTGGACGAGGTCGCGCATCCGGTCGCCTTCTCGCAAGCATCGACAAAGGACCCCTGGGCCGATGGCTGGTGCGCGCCGGTGAACAAGGAGGCGAGGGCGCTGGCTTCGGTGACCCCGGGGATGGGGTGAATAAGAACTATTCTTATTGAGTGTAGCACCGAAGCCTGGCGTTTCCGTGGCTAGACCACGGGCGCGGCGTGGGCGGGGCGCTCCGCGGCGGGGGCCTGCGGTGCCTGCGCCGTGTGCCGCGGCGTGGCGTTCAGCAGCGCCTGGCCGATCTCGTCGGAGCGGATGGCGGTGACCGACAGCAGCGTGTCGCTCAGGCCGTGGCTGGTCTCGCAGGCGCCCTGCAGGAAGATGCCCGGGCGCAGCGCCGGCGTGCCCTGCACGCGGTAGTCGCGGTCGACCGAAAAATCGCCCAGGTAGGGCGCCAGCGGTGCCAGCAGCGTGCGGTGCGCGTCGCGGGCGTAGCCGGTGGCGAGCACCACGGCGTCGTAGGCCTTGTCGTGGCGCGCGCCGGTGTTCAGGTCGTGCAGCGACAGGTGGATGCCGTCCTGCGCGGCGCGCACCGCCGACACCTCGTGCCGCCGCAGGAAGCTGTGGCGCGTCGAGCCGGCCACGCGCTGGCGGTAGAACACGTTGAAGATCTGCTGGATCAGCTCCAGGTCGGGCGCGGCGTAGTTGGTGTGCCAGAACTCCTCGAGCAGCTCGGCGCGCTCGTTCACCGAGCGGTTGAAGACGAAGTCGGTGAAATCGGTGTTGAAGATCTCGTTCACGAACGGGCTGTCGTCCGAGGGCTTGATGGAGCGCGCCCGCATGATCAGGTCGACCTGCGGCTTCGCGGGGTGTGACTGCAGGTCCATGAAGATCTCGGCCGCGCTTTGGCCCGCGCCCACGATGGCGATGCGGTCGGCGCCGGGATGGCGGGCGATGGCCTCCAGGTAGGTGCTCGAATGGAACACGCGGCCGTCGTCGCGCAGGGGCTGGAAGCGCGCCGGGATGTTGGCCACGCCGCCCACGCTCACCACCAGGTTGCGCGCCAGGCGCTCGCGCACCGCGCCGTTGGCATCGCGCGAGCGCACGCGCAGCAGCGAGACCTCGTTGCCCTTCATCTCGGGCACCACCTCGAACACGGCCTCGCCGTAGGCGCAGCGGTCTTCGAACTGCGCCGCGGCCCAGCCCAGGTAGTCGTTGAACTCGTGGCGGCTCGGGAAGAAGGTCTTGAGGTTGATGAAGTCCTGCAGGCGCTGCTTTTCGTGCAGGTAGTTCAGGAAGGTGAAGCGGCTGGACGGATTGCGCAGCGTGGCCAGGTCCTTCAGGAACGAGATCTGCATGTGCGCGTTGTCCAGCAGCATGTTGCGGTGCCAGACGAAGCCCGGCTGCTTCTCGATGAACAGCGCATCGACGAAGTGGCCCTTCTGGCGCTTCTCGTCGAGCGCGATGGCCAGTGCGATGTTGGACGGGCCGAAGCCGACGCCGATCAGGTCATGGATTTGCATGGATGTCCTCCAGGGATGGCTCGTGTCGACGAGCCGGGGCCGGCGAAGCGGCGGTGGGGTCGGCGCGCGGAATCCACAGCGCCTCGCCGAAGAAACGCTCGCGCCACAGCACGCCCAGCAGGGCGCGCTTGTGCGGAAAGTCGAACTCCTTCACATGGGCGTAGCCGCAGCGGCCCAGGCTCCGGATCATTTTTTCGTTGTCGGCGCGCGGCTCGATCACCAGGCGCTGCGTGCGCGGGTCGTCCAGGAAGAGGTAGTGCGACACCGACGGCATCCAGGCCGTGAGAAAAGGCTTGCCGCGAAAGCGCGCCTCGCCCACCAGCGCGTGCCAGCCGCGGTCGTGGTCGGCCGCGTCGTAGAAGGGCGCGATGCGGTCTTCCTTGGCCCAGTAGGCCTCGAAGTAGCCAAAAGGCTCGCCATCGAAGCGGCCGACGAGGCCGGTCACGCGCGGGTCGGCCGCGATGCCTTCGAGGTACTGGCGGTGGCGTGCGAGGTCGCCTTCCTCTTCCCAGAAATGGGCGACCACGGGGTCGTTCATCCAGCGGTGGAAGGCGGGCAGGTCGCGTTCGATGTCGACCGTGTCGAGCGTGAGCGTCTGGCCCAGCCACGGGATGTGGCGGCGGTACACGGTGCCTTGCGGCTTGGCGGGGCGCAGCGGATGGCGCTTGCCCTGCGTGACGACGAAGCGCTGCGCGAAGGGCTCGCGCGGCTGCGGCAGCCAGGCGCGCGGCCATTGCCAGAAGGCCTCGCGCGCCACCGTGGGCAGCGCGCCCTCGACCGGCGTGACGATGCCCGCGTCCACCAGCCGCGTGCCGGTCGGCAGCGGTGATTGCAGCGCGAGCTGCCGCGCGGCCGGGTGGCGCTGGAAGGCCGCCTCGATCGCCGCCAGCAGGTGCGCTTCGTCAGGCTCGCCCGCGCAGGCGCCCAGCCATTCGAGGCGCGGCGTGCCGGGCTGCGCGCGCAGGGCCCAGGTGCTGCCGTGGCGGTCGCCGTCGTGCGGCGTGACCTTGAGCGCGGTGCCTTCCAGCCGGACGTCCAGCACCCGGCCTTCGGGATGCGCGTGAAAGCGCCATGCAGTGTCGTGGGCGGTCAAGCAAAACCTCCGGGGTGTGGTCGATGTGTGTGGGATGCAGAAGGAAGACGCGGGCTGCGGCCGGATGTTTAGTCGGCGGTGCTTGCACAGCGCTCCCGCTCGAACTCCGGCGAGAGCGGACACGCGCCGCAGTAGCCCAGCCGGGGCACGAGGTAGTAGAGGCAGCACTGGCGGTGCAGCGTGACGGGCGGCGCGCTGCGGTCGGCCACGCGCACGCCGCGGCGCGCGGGCATGAACATCGGGTTGTCGCGCGCCTCGCCGCCCGGTTGCGGCCAGGTCGGGCGGTGCAGCAGGTGCTCGAGGTCGGCGGCCACGGCGGGCGCCTGGCCGCTCATGCGCAGGCCTTCTTCCAGCACCGGCTCGAGGTAGCGCACGGCGTTGCCCCAGAGGATCTTGGGCGCCAGCCGCGTGAGCTGCGTCAGCCGCGCGAAGAGGGGTGCCAGGTGCGTCCACAGCAGCACGTCGTAGCGCGCCGCCGTATCGGTGCCGGGGCGCGGCGTGCCGAGCTCGACGATGTGGAAGCACTCCGGGTCGCCGTCTTCGTCGTCGAGGCTGACCCAGACCTGCTCGGGCCGGACCGGAAAGCCGTGCTGCAGCAGGCTCGCCGCGGCGGCCACGGGCGGCAGCAGCGCGTGCAGGTAGTTCATGCTCCAGGCGGACGCGACCGCGCGCAGGTCGCGCTCCGGCATGTTCAGCGTGCGCGCCTTCAGGCGCAGCAGCGCCAGCAGGCGCGGCGGGTCGGCCAGCAGGTCGGCCACGCGCACGGCGTCGGGCGGCGGGTGCGGGGCGCAGGCCAGCGTTTCGCCGTAGGGCGCCCACTCGCCCTGGAAGATCGGCGCGAGCAGCGGGATCACGGGGCGGGGCCGAAGGTGGCGTGAAGAAGAAGGCGCACAGGCATGCAGCAGAAGACGCGCCGGCGAGCCGGAAATTTAGTCCGCGCAGGCCCCGCGCCTAAACAGCGTGCCCCACGGAGCGTCTACTCACTCATCGACAGCAGTGCAGGCGTGCGAATCCCCATGAGCTTCCCGAGACACCGTCCCTCCGATCCAGCCTTCAGCATGGCCTGGCGGCTTTTTCGCGAGCTGCACGACGCACCGTCGCCCGAGCGCGCCGAACAGCTCGTGGCCTGGCTCGGCCAGGACCCGGGCCACGTGCGCGCGCTCGACGAGGCCCTGACGCTGTGGGCGCTGGCTGGCGCCTCGGTGGTGGAGGCCGCGCGCGAGGCGGGGGCGCAGCCGCTGCTGCAATAGGCGCTGCGCCTTCCTGCTAAACAAGCAGGCCCGCCGAACGTCATTGCAGGGAGCCCGTCTCCCTTTGCAACGAACCGTCCGCCGCATGAACCTCACACCCGCCAGCGCCCCCGCGTCCGAACTCGTCCGGCTGTTGCGGCCCTACTTCCCGTGGATCGCGCTGTCGACCGTGACCGGCATCGGCGCGGGCATCGCGACCGTCGCGCTGCTGGCGACCATTAACCAGGTGCTGCATCGCCCCGGCGGCCTGGCCGGCGGGCTGCTGCTGACCTTCATCGGCCTGTGCGTGGTGGCGCTGGTCGGGCGCGCCACCTCCGACATGTCGAACAACGTGGTCGGCCAGCGGCTCGTGGCGCAAGTGCGCAAGAGCCTGGCGCTGAAGATCCTCGCGGCGCCGATCGATGCGCTCGAGCGCTACCGCATGCACCGCCTGATGCCCGTGCTCACGCAGGACGTCGACATGATCAGCGACGTGGCCTTCATGCTGGCCTCGACCATGATCGCGCTGGCTGTTTCCCTTGGTTGCCTGGGTTACCTGGCGTGGCTTTCGCCGCCGCTGTTCGGCCTGCTGCTGGGGGCGCTGCTGGTGGGCATCACCGTGCAGAGCCTGGCGCATGCGCGCGGCATCTCGGGCTTCTTCAAGGCGCGCGAGCAGGAAGAGGCGCTGCACAAGGCCTACCGCGGCATCAGCGAAGGCGCGAAGGAGCTGCGCATGCACCGCGCGCGCCGCGCCAAGGTGTACGAACAGCAGGTGGCGCACACGGTGGAGCGCATCCACGACATCAACCGGCGTGCCATCAACATCTTCGTGCTCGCCTCGTCCTTCGGTTCGGCGCTGTTCTTTCTGCTGATTGCACTCATCCTCGGCTGGGCCGCGTTCCGCGACACCGCGCCCGTCGTGCTCAGCGGCTTCGTGCTGGTGCTTCTGTTTCTGAAAGGGCCGCTCGATCAGGTGGTGGCGGCCCTGCCGCACCTGGGGCGCGCGAAGGTGGCCTTCGAGCGCATCGGTGACCTGTCGGCCCGCTTCGCCACGCCCGAACCGCACCTGGACCTGCACGCACCGCCCGCCACGCCCGTGCTGCACGACGCCATCGAGCTGCGCGGCGCGCGCTACGCGTTCCCGGCGGTGGAGGGCGCGGAGCCCTTCGTGCTCGGCCCGGTGGACCTGCGCATCGGCCGGCGCGAGATCGTTTTCGTCGTCGGCGACAACGGCTCGGGCAAGACCACGCTCATCAAGCTGCTGCTGGGCCTGTACGCGCCGGCGGATGGCGAGCTGCTGCTCGACGGCAAGGCCGTGACGCCGCAGACGCGCGACGACTACCGCCAGCTCTTCACCACCGTGTTCTCCGACTTCTACCTGTTCGAAGACCTCGTGGCCGGCGAAGAGGGCGGCCACCAGGCGCTGCCCGAAACCGCCTTGCCCTACCTGCAGCGGCTGGAGATCGCGCACAAGGTGTCAGTGAAGAACGGCGCCTTCAGCACCACCGACCTGTCGACCGGCCAGCGCAAGCGGCTGGCGCTGGTGCACGCCTACCTCGAAGGCCGGCCGGTGCTGGTGTTCGACGAATGGGCCGCCGACCAGGACCCGGCCTTTCGCCATCTGTTCTACACCGAGCTGCTGCCCGAGCTGCGCGCCAAGGGGCACTCGCTGGTGGTCATCTCGCACGACGACCGCTACTTTCATGTGGCCGACCGCATCGTCCACATGAAGGCCGGGCGCATCGCGCAGGCCACCGAGGCGCCGGCACCGAGCCTCGCGGCTTGACCCGTTCGCGAAGCGGGTGCTAGTGTGGGGTTCGCTTCGAACGAACCTCCACAACAGAAAGAACAGGCTTCCTCATGCACCTTCGCTCCACCCCGCGTTCATGGACGCGCGCCGCCTGCCAGGGCGCCGTGCTGGCCAGTGCCTTGCTCGCCGTCAACGCCATGGCCCAGAAGCCGCACCAGGGCGTGCTCGACGCCGCCACGCAGCAAAAGGACGAGACGCTGCAGCTGCTGGAGCGCATGGTCAACATCGACTCCGGCTCGACCAACACCGAAGGGTTGGCCAAGGTGCGCGAGATGGTCGCGGACGAACTGCGCAAGCTCGACGCGCGCATCGAGAGCTTTCCCGCCGAGCCGCACCCGGGCACCAACCTGGTCGCGACGCTGACCGGCCAGGGCAAGAAGAAGATCCTCATCCTGGCCCACATCGACACCGTGTTCAAGGACGGCACGGCCGCGGCCAAGCCCTTCTACATCAAGGACGGCCGCGCCTACGGCCCCGGCGTGATGGACAACAAGGGCGGCGTCGTGGCCGGCCTGCAGGCGCTGAAGATCCTGCAGAAGATCGGCTTCAAGGACTACGGCCAGATCACCTTCCTGATCGACACCAACGAAGAGACGGGCTCGGTCGGCACCAGCGCGCTCATCGAACGCGTGGCCAAGCAGCACGACGTGGCGCTGAACCTCGAGCCGGGCCGCCCGGCCGACGGCCTCGTGGTCGAGCGCAAGGGCTCGGCCACGGCGCTCATCGAGGTGAAGGGGCTCGCGTCGCACGCGGGCGTCGCGCCCGAGGCGGGCCGCAATGCCGCGATGGAAGTCGCGCACCAGGTGCTGCAACTGTCGAAGGTGGCCGATGCGGCCAAGAAGACCACGGTCAACTTCACGGTGCTCACGGCCAACGGACCGACCAACGTGATTCCCGCGTCGGCCAGCGCCAAGGGCGACGTGCGCGCCGCCACGCCCGAGGAGCTCGACCGCGTCGAGAAGGACCTCACGCGCATCGCGCAGAACAAGCTGATTCCTGAGACCGAGGTGCGCGTGCGCCTGGTGCGCGGCTTGCCGCCGATGCCGCGTTCGCCCGCGTCGGACAAGCTGGTGCGCATGGCCGAGGGCATCTACGGCGAGATCGGCAAGAAGCTCACCATCGAGAGCAGCGGCGGCGCCGCTGACGCCAGCCTCGTGGCCGGTGTCGGCGTGCCCGTGCTCGACGGCTTTGGCATCGTGGGTGGCGGCATCCACACGCCGGAGGAATACGCCGAGGTCGAGAGCGTGGTGCCGCGGCTTTATCTGCTGTCGCGGATGCTCATGGACTTGAGCGCGAACTGATTTCGGTTCCTGGGGACGCTGGCGTGGAGTGCCAGCGTCAGGTTTTCTCGAGCTCCAACTTCAGATCGCTCGCCTTGAAGGTTTGCGGTGAGTAGCGCTTGCCGGAGAGCCGCGACAGTGCATCGACGAGCACCTGTATCTGCGATTCATCGAAGTCCGCCTTGTCGCGCTGCTGGGGGTCACGCAATTGAGTCGAGGATGTTTCGATCTTGGTTGCAACCGCGGCGAGCGCATTGACGGTCCCCGCATCCAGGGCCTTCTTGTCACTCTTGGTGCCGTCGGGCCATTTCACGCTCTGTGCAAAATCGATCAACTTCTTCGCGTCTCGATAGCGCTGGTTCTTGTTGACACTGGCTTTCAGCGCATCGATGACCGCGACGCGCTCGGCGGTGGAGGCCTGGGCCTCGGAAGAGAGTTTGGCGGTAAATGCAGCGAAGGTGTTGGCGGGGTCGAGCGTGGCCTCCTCCTTGGCGCGATTGATCTGCACCGTGAGGTAGGTGCGATTCTTCAGCACTGAATT
Source organism: Variovorax sp. GW822-FHT04E09 (assembly GCF_058800845.1). Classification (NCBI taxonomy): domain Bacteria; kingdom Pseudomonadati; phylum Pseudomonadota; class Betaproteobacteria; order Burkholderiales; family Comamonadaceae; genus Variovorax; species Variovorax sp. GW822-FHT04E09. The sequence continues at coordinate 224,162 of NZ_JBXAMR010000003.1, read as the reverse complement.
GCATGTCGCGTCTTCGTAGATTCGCCCATTTTTCTGGTTGAACCACCAGCGTGTCCAGGGATGCGTAGAACTGCTCCCAGAGCCACCCGAGTCCGCGAATGGCATGCGCACGAACGCGTAGTTGCCGTATTCCAGCCGACCGGAATGCAGTGAATTGATCTGCTCCGCGCCCGGGAGCAACGAGGCGTGGTACTTGAACTCGATGTCGCTCTTGTTGGCTTTGAGCAAGCCGCCGCCGATCGTGTCGAGCACCTTCAGCACTGGCGATGCCGGCGGATAGGCCACGGCGCCCAGGCTGGCCGCTGCGGTGAGCAGGCCCGAGATCTCCGTGTTCTCCTTGATGTCGAGCTCCATGATGTAGAACTCCAGGAGCAGGGGTTTGCCGTGGTATTCGATGGGCCCGTAGATGGGCAACTGGCTGAAATTCAGGTACTGCCCAGGCGCGACGCCTTCCGAGTAGTAGATGAGGCGGCCACGATCCCTTCCGGCAACACTGAAATCGAAATCGGTCTGGGCGTCTTGCTCTGCGATGCGCGCAACGATGGCGATCTCGCCGCGCTTCTTGAAGCCGAGCAGACTGGCACCGCGCTCGACGAACTCGTTGATGAAAACCTGGCTCAGATGAACCGTGATCACGTCGCCCTTCTGTATGGCGGGGTGCTGGTTCTGTGTGACCGCACTACATCTCTCGCCAGTGGCCCGAATGTCATAGGCCTGAGCATCCGTGTCTGCGGAGAAATCGTTGCCGCACACCGATTGGTATTTCCTGACGAACGGGACGCAGGAATTGGCGATGCTCCAGTGCGCCTTCGCGTAGTCGTTGACGCCTTGGTCGTCGGCGGCGTTCGCAAAAGCGCAGGCCTGCACCAGCACGACGGCCGCCGTGCGCAGGATGATTGCATTCTTCATGGCTTCCTCCTTGTGGTTCCACGTGGATGTCGAATCCGGTTTCGTGCGTGGAGGAGGGGAAGCGTGCGCCGCATCGCCGCAGGTGTGCGATCGCGTAATTTTTGTCAGTCCCCGCAACAACGCAGAGGGACTGTTCCAGTCGCCGGAAGGGTCAGGAATCCCACAAACGAGGGAGTCGCTCGAGCAACGGGCTCGGTACGGCCGTCGCCGATGCAGACGACGGCCCCGACAGAGGGCCGATCGAGAGGGCCTCAGCCCCGCTTCGGAATGCCCAGGCCCTTCACCACGGCCGGCCGCGCCACGAAGGCCTCGAGCACGCGCGCGACGTTCTTGAACTCGCTGAAGCCCACGAGATCGCCGGCCTCGTAGAAGCCGATCAGGTTGCGCACCCACGGGAAGGTGGCGATGTCGGCGATGGTGTACGTGTCACCCATGATCCAGGCGCGGTCGGCAAGGTGCTTGTCGAGCACGCCGAGCAGGCGCTTCGACTCGGCCACGTAGCGGTCGCGCGGGCGCTTGTCTTCGTAGTCCTTGCCGGCGAACTTGTTGAAGAAGCCGAGCTGGCCGAACATCGGGCCGATGCCGCCCATCTGGAACATCACCCACTGGATGGTTTCGTAGCGGGCCGCCGCGTCCTTCGGGATGAACTGGCCGGTCTTCTCGGCGAGGTACAGCAGGATCGCACCCGATTCGAACAGCGCCAGTGGCTGGCCGCCCGGGCCGTTGGGGTCGAGGATGGCGGGGATCTTGTTGTTCGGGTTGAGCGACAGGAACTCCGGCGACATCTGGTCCTGGGTCTCGAAGCTTACGAGGTGCGGCTCGTAGGGCAGGCCGGTTTCCTCCAGCAGGATCGACACCTTCACGCCGTTGGGCGTGGGCAGCGAGTACAGCTGCAGGCGCTCGGGGTGCTGCGCGGGCCATTTCTTCGTGATGGGGAAGTGCGAGAGATCGGTCATGGGGAAAGTCCTTGGAAGGAGGTCGACAACGGCGAGCGCCGGATTCTGCACGGGTCAGGGGGGCGGTGTGCGCGCATGGCCTTGCAGGCGCGGCAGCACCTCGCGGCCGAGCTCGTCGACCACGTCCTGCGCGGGCCGCCGGCTGCTGCGCACGAGGTTCAGCAGCACGTGGGCGACGCCGGCGTCTTCCATGCGGTCGAGGTAGTCGACGAGCGCATGGCGTCCGGCGCGCAGGCCGAGTTCGATGGGCTCGGCGGGCGCGTCGGCATCGTCCAGCAGGTCGAGCTGCAACGATTGAACGAAGGGCTTGGCTTCGCCGCCCGCGCGTTCGCGCAGCGCGGTCTGCCACAGGCCGATGCGGCCCTGCTGGCGCGCCTCGTCGCGGTGGTAGGTGGCCCAGCCGTCGGCGTGGGCGGCGGTCCATTGCAGCGACTGGCGCGCCGAGCCCACCACCAGCATGCCGATGCGCGCGGCGGGCGCGGCCATGAGGTCGTGGCCGCCGGTGGCGTCGTGCAGCGCGGCGCGCTCCTGTGCATCGGGCGAGAGCGCCGAGCGCACGAGGTTCCAGCGTTCGCGGAAGACGTCGCCGCGCAGCGCGATGTCCTGCTGGAAGATGGCGAACTCGGCCTCGCGGTCGCCCGAGCCCAGCCCGAGGATGAAGCGGTCGTTCGACAGGCGGTTGAGCGAGAGCGCGGCCTTGGCCACGTGCAGCGGATGGCGCAGCGGCAGCACGGCGGCGGCGGTGCCGAGCGCGATGCGCTGCGTGGCGGCGGCCAGCGCGGTGAGCCAGAGGAAGGGCTCGTCGAGCACCGCGGTCTCTTCGCCCTGCGGCACCATCACGGGCACGTCGCGCGTCCACAGCGCAGCAAAGCCGAGCGTGTCGGCCAGCCGGGCCAGCTGCAGTTCGGACGCGGGGTCGGCCATCGCGCCAGGCGGGCGCGCCAGCGGCGTCATCAGGCCCAGGGTGAGGCGCCCGGCGAGCAGCGTCTGCCGGTAGGCGGTGTTGAATGGCGCCATGGCGGCGTCAGGCGCGTCGCTTGCGGGAGGCCGGCACGGCGGGTGCGGCGAACAGCCGCTCGATCGATTGCCGCACGTCGGCCTGCATGTCGGCAATGGCCTTCGTGTCGCCCGAGAGGTGCTTGAGCAGCGCCTGCAGGAACAGCCCGTCGAAGAGGGCGTAGCAGGCCGAGGGCGGCAGGCCCGGCGCCTGGCCGGAGAGTTCGGCGAAGCGGCTCATGATGCGCCAGATCATGTCTTCGAGGCTCTTGTCGATCTGCACCACGTCGTCGTGGAAGGCCGCTTCGAACAGCGCCTGCGAGCGCAGGTCGTACCAGAGCCGGTGCACGTGGCCTTCGCCCAGCAGCGTGTCGCCCAGGCTCTGCAGGAAGCCTTCCATGAGCTCGTCATACGTCGTGGCGGTGTCGACCGCGTGGTCGTAGCGCGTGACGCAGCGCGCCTTGTACTGCTTGACGCTGCAGACGATGAGGTCGACCTTGTCGCTGAAGTAGTAGTGCAGCACGCCATGCGAGAACTCGGAGTTCTGCGCAATTTCGCGCAGGCTGGTGCGCGCGTAGCCGAGCGTGGCCAGCGTGGTGAGGGCGGCTTCGCCGAGCTCGGCGCGGCGCTGCTCGAACTTGTCGGCCGGTGCCTTCTGCACCCGTCCGGCGTGCTTCTTTACCCGTGAATGAGTGGTCATTTCTAGCCAGGCCGCAGAGTGCCGGCCGCTGTGTTTCCTGGTGATTGCAAACCATAGCACGCGGCGTGGGAAATCCCTCGTACGTGCATTCCAGAGGCATTTTACGAAATTTGGGCAGTCGTCAAAAAAAATCTTGACACTTGTCAAGTCGATTCCTAGCATGACCGCTCCATCTCATACACATATCCACAGGAGACAAGTGATGGCCAAGTTCGACTTGACGGGGCGCAAGGCCCTGGTGACAGGGGGTGCGCGCGGCATCGGCGCGGGCATCGCCCAGGCGTTGGCGCAGGCGGGTGCGTCGGTGATGATCGGCGACGTGCTCGCCGACCTGGGCAAGGAGACCGCACAGCGGCTCTCCGCCGAAGGGGCGAAGGTGGGCTTCGTCCCGCTCGACGTCACGAAGGACGGCGATTGGGCTGCTGCCACCGAAGCCACGGTGAAGGCGCTGGGCGGCTTCGACATCCTGGTCAACAACGCCGGCATCGAGATCACCTCGCTGGTGGTCGACGTCGACGGCGACGACCTGCGCCGCATGCTCGACGTGAACGTGGCCGGCACGCTGCTGGGCATGAAGCACGCCTTTCGCTCGATGCGCCCCGGCGGCAGCGCGGGCGGCGGCGGGGCGGTGGTCAACATCGCGTCGGTCGCGGCCACCATCGCCTTTCCCGCCATCGCCGGTTACTCGGCGACCAAGTCGGCGGTCGACCGCGCCACGCGCGTGGCGGCCATGGAGTCCGGCAAGCTGGGCTACGGCGTGCGCGTCAACTGCATCTACCCCGGCCTCGTGCCCACCGACATGGGCATGAAGCTCGCCAACGACATCGTGGCCGCGGGGCTGGCGCCCAGCGTCGAGGCCGCCGTGGGCGACGTCATCGGCCAGACGCCGCTGGGCCGCCTCGGCGAGATCGGCGACATGGCCGACGTGGTGGTCTTCCTCTGCTCCGACGCCGCCCGGTTCATCACCGGCGCGGGCCTCGCGGTGGACGGCGGCATGGGCATGTGAGCGATCAACAAGGAGCAAGAAACATGAGCAGCAAGAAGAAGCCCGTCATCGTCTACGGCGCCTCCGGCTACACCGGGCGCCTGGTCTGCGAGTACCTGCGCGAATACCACATCCCCTTCATCGCGGCAGGCCGCAGCGCGGAGAAGCTCGAAGCGGCGATGAAGTCGAACGTGCCCGGCATCGAGACCGCCGACTACGAAGTGGTCGAGGTCGCGCACACGGTTGAAGCGCTCACCGAGCTCTTCAGCGGCGCCTCGGTCGTGCTCAACACGGTGGGGCCGTTCGCCAAGTTCGGTCCCGAGGTGGTCGATGCCTGCCTGGCCGCCGGCTGCCACTACACCGACACCACCGGCGAACAAGACTGGCTCATCACGCTCGACCAGAAATACGGCGCCAAGTTCGCGGCGGCCGGCCTGCTGCTGTCGCCCGGCCTGGCGCAGATGTACACCACCGGCGAAATCGCGGCGCAGCTGTGCCTGGAAACGCCCGGCCTGGACACGCTCGACATCGCCGTGTTCTGGGGCGGCAGCCCGACCATCGCGTCGACGCAGACCATCCTGGTGAACGCGGCCACGTCCAAGGCCTTCTATCTGGAGCAGAACCAGTACGTCGAATGGCAACCCGACGCGGGTCTGTACCACCTGTCGATTCCGGGCCAGCACGAAGCCGCATTGGCATTGCCCTGGGGCGGCACCTCTCACCCGGTGTGGTTCAAGCGCGACCCGCGCGTGGCCAACGTGAAGGTGCTCGGCGGCGTCTTCAACAAGCCGCTGATGCTGGGCGTGCCGCAGATCGTGGCCGCCGCGCTCAAGGCCACCGAAGGCATGAACGACGAAGACCGCTATGCCGCGCTGGCCCAGACGGCCGCGGGCGTGATGAACACCATGCCGCCGCGCGAGAACCCGCGCATCAACAAGTCGGTCGATTCGGTGCATGCCTCCGGTCCGCTGGGCCGCGCGCACTGCGTGATCTTCGGCAACTGCAACTACAAGCAGACCGGCCTGCTGCAGGCCTATGCCGCGGCCTCGCTGCTGCAGCAGGCGCCGCGCCGCGCCGGCTTTGCCTCGGGCTGCCAGGCCTTCGGACACCGCGAGCTGCTGGGGGCGCTGCGCAGCTTCGGGCTGGTGCAGGAACCCGTGCTCACGCGGATGGGCTGACGCGCATGCGCCTCGTCGACTACCTCGACAAAGGCGCCCAGCAGGGCGCCGATTCGCCGTGCCTCACCATGGGCGACGCCGACCTGAGCTACGGCCAGGTGCAACGCATCAGCTGGCGCGTGGCACGCGGCCTGCAGCGCGCGGGCATCCAGCCCGGGGACAAGGTGGCGGTGCTCTCGAGCAACGACGCCCTGGCCTTCGCCACGGTGTTCGGCATCTCGCGCGCCGGTGGCGTGTGGTGCCCGATCAACCCGCGCAACGAAGCCAGCGAGAACGCCTTCGTGCTCGATGCCTTCGATTGCGCCTGCCTCGTGTTCCACAGCAACTACGCGCCCATGGTCGAGCAGATGCGCGCGCAGCTGCCGAAGCTGAAGGCGCTGGTGTGCCTCGACCAGCGGCAGGCCTTCGCGCCCGCCATGGACGAATGGCTCGACGGGCTGGACGATGCGCCGATCGACATCGCACCGCCCGACGACGTGGCCATGATCGCCGGCACCGGCGGCACCACCGGCCAGCCCAAGGGCGTGATGCTCTCGGGTGGCAACCTGGAGGCCATGTCGGCGCTGACCCTCATGGGCTACCCGTTCGAGGGCCGGCCCGTGTACCTGGCGCTCGCGCCGCTCACGCATGCGGCCGGCGTGCTGTGCCTGCCGGTGATGGCGCTGGGCGGGCGCGTGGTCATCATGCCCAAGCCCGACCTGAGCGAGTTCCTTTCGCTCATCGAGCGCCGGCGTGTCACCCACACCTTCCTGCCGCCGACGCTGATCTACATGCTGCTGCAGCACCCGGACCTGGCGCAGACGAAGCGCGATTCGCTGCAGTGCTTCTGGTACGGCGCCGCGCCCATGTCGGCCGCGCGGCTCGAAGAAGCGCTCGACAAGATCGGCCCCGTCATGGCCCAGCTCTTCGGCCAGACCGAGGCGCCGATGATGGTCTCGATGATGCCGCCGCGCGACCACTTCAACCCCGACGGCTCGGTGGCGCGCCAGCGCCTGGCCTCGGCGGGGCGGCCCGGGCCGCTGGTGCAGGTCGGCATCATGAACGGCGAGGGTGCGTTGCTGCCCACGGGCGAGAGCGGCGAGATCGTGGTGCGCGGCTCGCTCGTGATGCGCGGCTACTACAAGGACCCGAAGGCCACGCAGGAGGCCTCGCGCCACGGCTGGCACCACACGGGCGACATCGGCTACCTCGATGCAGACGGCTTCCTGTACATCGTCGACCGCGCGAAGGACATGATCATCTCGGGCGGCTTCAACGTCTACTCCGCCGAGGTGGAGCAGGTGCTGATGCAGCATCCCGACGTGCAGGACAGCGCCGTCGTCGGCCTGCCCGACGAGAAGTGGGGTGAGCGCGTGGTGGCCGTGCTGCAGCTGCATGCGGGCCGCAGCGTGGACGCCGAGGCGATCAAGACTTTCGTCAAGTCGCGCATCGGCAGCGTGAAGGCGCCCAAGCAGGTCGAGGTGTGGGCCGACCTGCCGCGCTCCAAGGTCGGCAAGGTGCTCAAGAAGGAAGTGCGCGCGTCGCTGCTGCAGAAGCTGTCGTCATCCTGATTCAGTCGCGCTGGTAGTGCCCCTGGTGGGCCTGGCGCAGCTCGAACTTCTGGATCTTGCCCGTCGAGGTCATCGGCAGCGCGGGCACGAAGACGATGTCCTTGGGCACCTCGAAGCCGCCCAGGTGCTCCTTGCAGTGCGCCGTGAGCGTGGCCTCGGAGAACTCTGCCGGCGCATCGGGCCGGCGCGTGACGAAGGCCGTGATGGCCTCGCCCCAGCGCTCGTGCGGCAGGCCGACCACCGCGGCGTTGAGCACGCCCGGGTGGCGCAGCAGCACCTCCTCGACCTTGAGCGAAGGCACGTTCTCGCCGCCCGACTTGACCATGTCCTTGAGCCGATCGAGAAAGATCAGCTGCCCGTCGTCGTCCAGCTTGCCCAGGTCGCCCGAGTGGTGCCAGCCGAAGCGCTGCGCATGCGCCGTGGCCTGCGGGTCCTTGTAATAGCCGAGCATCACGTTCGGTCCGCGAAAGACGATCTCGCCGACCTGGTTCGGCGCGAGCAGCTCGCCCTCGTCGCCCATCACCGCGACCTCGTTCACCAGGGTGCCCACGCCCCAGTACGAGCCGAAGCGCTCGCGCTGCTGGTGCGTCTCGAAGATGGTGGCGCCGGGGTACATCTCGGTCTGGCCCGAGGCCAGCGCGAAGTTCGGGCACAGCGCGTCGAGCAGGCGCAGCAGCAGCGTGCGCGACATCGGCGCCATCGCATACACGCACAGCCGCAGGCTCGACAGATCGCGCGATTCGCGCTGCGGGTGGGCCAGCAGCGCGCCGTACATCATGGGCAGCCCGACCGTCACGGTGATCCTGTGGCGCTCGATGGCGGCGAGCATCGCGCCGGGGTCGAAGCCGCGCAGGATGACGTTCGTGCCGCCCACCGCGAGCGCCGACATCAGCACCGTGTGCTGCCCGCAGTGAAACAGCGGCAGCACGTTGCTCCACACGTCGTGGTGCGCGGGGCCGCCGCCCCATTCGAGCATGTTGCTCTGGAGCACCGAGTGCACCGAGGCGTGCGAATGCATCACGCCCTTCTGCCGGCCGGTGGTGCCGCTGGTGTACATGATGAGCGCGAGCTGGTCGCTGCCGATGCCCACGTCGGGCAGCGTGGCAGGGCCCTGCGCGATGGCCTGCGCCACGGTGGGCACGCCGGGCGGCGGCGTGTCGCCGTCGAGCACGCACAGCAGCGGCGAGACGCCCGCTGTGTCGAGCAGCTGGCGCAGTTCGGGTTTGGCGTGCAGCACGGTGTCGATCACGAGGTGCCGCGCCTCGGCGTGTTCGAGGATGTAGCCGATGGCATCGACCGCGAGCGCCGTGTTGATCGGCACCCACACGAGGCCGGCCTTCTGGATGCCGATCAGCGCGACCACCATCTCGATCGAGTTGTTGCACAGCATGGCCACGCGCTCGCCGCTGGCCAGGCCCAGGCCCAGCAGGTGGTGCGCGAAGCGGTTCGATGCGGCGTCGAGCTCGCTGTAGCTCATGCGGTGCTCGCCTTCGATGAGCGCGGTGCGCGCGCCGAAGCGCCGCGCGCTGCGGTGGATCACGTCGCCTAGCGCGATGCGGGCGATGCGTTGGAAGGAGGAGGGCGTGGGCTCGGTGCGGGCGGCGGGCATGGGGGCGTGTCTCCGGTCGTTGGGGGTGTTCGAACGGAGCGCAGACTAAGACCGGCACCGCCTGCCGGTCTTGCGAAGAGTGGCTATGCGGCGCCGGCCGCCCGCCGGGGTCGCGTCAGAAGCGGGCCTTGAGGAAGGCCGAGGGCCCCTGCAGCCGCACCTTGAGGCGCGAATCGGCGAAGCCGCCTTCGCGCGTGAGGTCGATGTTGGTCACGCCATACGACAGCACCAGGCCCACGTTCTTCACCGGGAACCACTCCACGCCGGCTGCGGCGTTGTAGATGTTGCCGTGGAAGCGGCCGCTGCTTTTCCACACGCCGGAGGCGTCGGCGAACAGCCGAAGGTCGGGCGTGATCGCGTGGCGCACGCCGACCTCGAGCAGGGGCGCGATGGCGTTGTCGCTCGAGCGCTCGCTGACCGAACGCACCTGTCCGTTCACGCCGACCAGCGCACTGGCACCGAGCGTCGCGCGGTAATAGGCCGCGCCGGCGCCCAGGCCGAAGACGGTGTTGCCCGAACCGAGCCACCACTTGTAGGCGAGCTTGGCGAAGTCGAGCTGGGCCGAGAGGTTCGCGTTGCCGATGGCGCTCAGCGAGCCGAAGCTGCCGAACGAGGTGTTGCCCGCCACCTGTCCTTCGTAGTCGCGCTTGTAGCGGTAGTAGTCGAAAGACAGGCCCTGGCTGTCGCCGATCAGCACGTCGGCCGAGATGCGTGGCATGGTCACGCGGCCCGGCTTGAGCTCGTTCGAGCGCAGCACGCCGTAAGGGGTTTCGACCGAGGCGCTGAACTTGGGGTCGGCACTGAAGGCCCCCACCGAGAAGCTGAAACGGTCCAGCGCCGGCGAGGGCTCGGCCGCAGCAAAGGGCGCGAAGCAAAGAAGGTAAAGGGCGCCGGTTCCGGCCAGGGCGCCCAGGGCGCCGAATCTCGCGGTCCGGTCGAACGGACGCGAACGAAGCAACAGCATGAAAGAAATCCTTCGGGTGAAAGATGCCTCGGGCATGTGCGTGGCGCGATGCCTCCGGGCTGAGGCTCCCTGAAACCGCATCACCTTAGTGACGCGGCACCGCGCTGCGCATGCGCCGTTGGCCGATGTGCCTGTAGGAAATTGCCGATCGCGCGCCGATGCATGCCGCGGCGCTACAGTCCGCCCATGCGCCAACACCTTTCCACCACCACCGGTCCCCAACGCCTTCTCTATGGGGCTGCAGCGGCCGTCGCGGTGGCGCTGCTGCCGTGGCCGATGGGCTTCACGGCGCGCGCGCTGGCCGGCTGGTGCGCCGGCGTGGCGGTGTACCAGGTGCTCAGCTGGTGGCTGGCCGAGACCTTCGACGCCCAGCGCACGCGCGAGCGCGCACAGCAGCTGGACCAGCCCAATGTCGTGATCCTGGTGTCGATGCTGGTGGCGGTGGGCGTGAGCGTGGTCGCCATCGCGATGCTGTTGCAGCAGGTGCGCCAGCTCAGCGGCTGGGCGCGCGGCGCGCACGTGGCGCTGGGGCTGGTGGCGCTGGCGGGCTCGTGGCTGATGATGCACACGATCTACGCCTTTCACTACGCGCACCGCTACTACATAGACCGCAAGGACAGCGCCTCCGACGGCGGGCTCGACTTTCCGGGCAAGGAAGCGCCCGACTACTTCGACTTCATGTACTACGCCTACGTGATCGGCATGACCTCGCAGGTGTCGGACGTGCAGGCCACCTCGCACGAGATGCGGCGCATCACGCTGGTCCACAGCGTGCTCGCCTTCGCCTTCAACATGCTCGTGCTGGCCCTGTCGGTGAACGTGGTCGCCGGCGTGGTCTGAAGAAAGCTCAGCCCGCGGCCTTGCGCAGCGACGGCAGCTTGACGATGCCGGTCGACAGCGCCACGCCGCACACGATCACGAAGGCGCAGATCAACATCCACTGCGTGATCTGCTCGCCCAGGAACACGGCGCCGTAGAACAGCGCGAACACCGGCACGAGGAAGGTCACGGTGAGGGCGCGGGCCGGGCCGGCGCGTTCGATCAGCCGGAAGAACAGGATGTAGGCCACGCCCGTGCAGGCGATGCCCAGCGCCAGCAGCGCCAGCCACGCGCGCAGGCTGGGCATCTGCGCGGGCCAGAGCCAGATCGCGGGCAGCGCGAGGAACAGGCTGGCGCCGATCTGGCTGCCGGTGGCCGTGGTCAGCGCGGGCACGCCGGACAGGTGGCGCCGCGTGGCGCTGGCCGAGATGCCGTAGCAGAGGCACGCCGCCAGGCAGGCCAGCACGGCCCACAGCGCGGCGTGGTTGCTGGCGCCGGCATGCAGGCCGGCGCTGCGGCTGGCGAGCATCGCGACGCCCGCAAAACCGATCACCAGCCCGACGAGGCGCGAGCCGTTCGGCCGCTCGCGGAACCAGGCCCAGGCCACCAGCGCGCCGAACATCGGCGTGGTGGCGTTGAGCACCGCCGCCAGGCCGGTGTTGATGGTTAGCAGCGCGAAGCAGAACAGCGCGAAGGGCATGCCCGAGTTGAAGATGCCGACCGTGAGGCTGGCCTTCCAGTGCTTCGCGATCGACGGCCCCTGGCCGCGCAGCAGCGCGATCGGCAGCAGGAACAGCGCCGCGATGACCACGCGCACGGCGGCCGTCGGCAGCGCGCCGAACTCCGCCGCGCCGATGCGCATGAACAGGAAAGAGGCGCCCCACAGCGCGCCCAGCAGCACGAGATCGACGAGCCACGCCTTCGGTGCGAGCGCGGCGGGAGCGGGCGAAGGCGAGGGAGCGACGGTGGTGTTGTTGTTCGTTGTGGTCATGCGTCTCTTTGGGGAATGGCGCGTTACGCCATCGGCGGTGTTTTCTTCTGTCTTACTTGCCGGTCTCGAGTTCGAGCAAGGCGGTCTTGCGCTCGAGCCCGCCAGCGTAACCGGTCAGCGAGCCGTCTGCACCCAGCACGCGGTGGCAGGGCACGATCACGCTGATCGGGTTGCGCCCGACCGCCGCGCCCACCGCGCGCACCGCGGCCGGGTTGCCCACGCGCTGGCTCAGCGCGCCGTAGGTCGTGGTCTCGCCGGCCGGGATGGCGAGCAGCGCCTGCCACACGCCCTGCTGGAAGGCGGTGCCGTGCGACAGGTCGAGCTGCATGTCGAAGTGGCTGCGGCGGCCCGCGAAGTAGTCGCGCAGCTGCGCGGCGGCCTCGACCAGCGCGGGGTGGTCGTCCTTGGTCTGCCAGCCCGTGGTGTCGGGCCAGTGGCGCTGGTGGTCGAACCAGACGCCGGCCAGGCCCTGGCCGGTGGCGGCCATCGTGACGCCGCCCAGCGGCGTGTCGGTGTGCGAGGTGTAGATGACGGTGCGCTTGAATTTCATGGTCTTTCAGGCACGGGGCCTGCCGTTGCGAGGTCGGAAGAAGTGGCGGTCGGCGCTACGGCCGATGCCGGTTCGGAGGGCGCGGGCGGCGTGTGCCAGGCCCGCAGCACCGCGTAGCTGCGCCAGGGGCGCCAGGCCTGCGAGGCTTCGCCCGCGGCGCGCGCGGTGGTCACGCCCAGCGCCTTCTGCAGGGCCACGTCGCCGGCGGGAAAGGCGTCGGGCCAGCGCAGCGCGCGCATCGCGATGTACTGCGCGGTCCAGGCGCCGATGCCGGGCAGTTCCTGCAGCGCCGCGAGGGTGGAGGGCACGTCGGCGCCCGCATGCAGCGCCAGCCGGCCCGAGGCCACTTCGCGCGCGATGGCCTGCAGCGCGGCCTGCCGCTGGCGCACGATGCCCAGTTGCCCGAGCGCATCGCCGCTGGCCGCCGCCAGCGCGGCGGGCGTGGGAAAGAGGCGGCTCAGGCCGTCGATGGGCGTGTCGATCGCGTCGCCGAAGGCCTCGACCAGCCGCGAGCCCAGCGTGCGCGCCGCGGCCACGGTGATCTGCTGGCCCAGCACCGCGCGCACCGCGAGCTCGAAGCCGTCGACCGTGCCCGGCACGCGCAGCCCGTCGCCGTGCGGAAAGGCGGCATGCAGCGCGGCGTTGATGGCCATCGGCTCGGCATCGAGGTCGAACAGGGCGCGTGCGCGGCTGATGACGATCGGCAGCACCGCGGCCAGCGAATCGCTCACGGCCAGCAGCACCTGCTCGCGCTCAAGGTCGAAGCGCAGCTGCAGCCAGCCGGCGTGCGTCTGTCCGCCTTGTTGCACGCGCAGGGTGCGCGCCAGACGCACATAGGTCGGCGTGATGCCCTTGGCGGGCTCCTTGCCGTCGGCGGTGTGCACGGTCTCGACGCCGCGCAGCGCGCGCCGTGCGAAGAAGCCGAGCATGGCGTTGGCGTCGTAGGGCGGGCGAAAGCCCAGCCGCACCTCGATGGCCTTGCCTTCGCCGCCCTCGGTGCCGCCCGCGCGGCGCAGCGCGCTCGGGTTGAGCCCGTAGTGCTCCACGAAGGCCGCATTGAAGCGCCGCACGCTCGCGAAGCCGCTGGCCAGCGCCACCTGCGTCATCGGCAGGCGCGTGTCGGCGATGAGCTGCTTGGCCGCCAGCAGGCGGCGCGTCTGCAGGTACTGCAGCGGCGACACGCCGAACTGCGCCTCGAAGATGCGCCGCAGGTGGCGGTCGCTCACGCCCAGGCGGGCTGCGATCTGCGCCGCGCCGGGGCCTTCCTCGGACCAGGCATCGGGCTCGTCGATCAGGCGCGCCGCCTGCAATGCCAGGATGCGCGAGGCATCTTCGGTCGACCAGCTGGCCGCGCGCGGTGCCAGCTCGGGCCGGCAGCGCAGGCAGGGGCGAAAGCCTGCGGCCTCGGCCTGGGCCGCGTGGCGGAAGAAACGGCAGTTCTCGCGCCGCGGCAGCTTCACGCGGCACACCGGCCGGCAGTAGATGCCGGTGGAGGTCACGGCCGTGAAGAACGAGCCGTCGAAGCGCGCGTCGTGCGTCTTCATCGCCAGGTAGCAGGCGTCGCTCTCGAGCACTTCGGAGGGGGCGTGGGCGGTAGACATGGGGAAATGATACGGTTTCGACTCGTTTCAACTGGCCGTTTTCGGACATCGATGTCTACAACGCGTTGCCTACAATGCCCGACTCCGAACCAACAGTGACCCCGCCCTTCATGCAGCTCAGCGCATCGATCTTCAAGGCCTATGACATCCGCGGCGTCGTGCCCCTCAGTCTCGATGTCGAAGTGGCCGAGGCGCTGGGCCGTGCCTTCGGCAGTGCAGCGCGCGCGGCCGGCGAGACCGCGGTGGCCGTGGGCCGCGACGGCCGCCTGTCGGGCCCGGCGCTGGTGGACGCGCTGATCGACGGCCTGGTCGCCACCGGCGTCGAGGTGATCGACATCGGCGCGGTCACGACCCCGATGCTGTATTTCGCGGCCCACACGCTGTGCACCAGCGGCATCCAGGTCACGGGCAGCCACAACCCGAAGGACTACAACGGCTTCAAGATGGTGCTGGCAGGCCGCGCGATCTACGGCGACGAGATCCAGGGCCTGCGCAAGACCATGGAAGACGGCAGCGCGAAGCTCGCGCCCGGCGGTAGCGTACGCAAGGTCGACGTGACCGACGCCTACGTGCAGCGCATCGTGGGCGACATCAAGCTCGCACGCCCCATGAAGATCGTGGTCGATTCGGGCAACGGCATTGCGGGCGCGACCGCACCGGCCATCTTCCGCGCCATCGGCTGCGACGTGGTCGAGCTGTTCAGCGAGGTCGACGGCAACTTCCCCAACCACCACCCCGATCCGAGCAAGCCCGACAACCTCCGGGACCTGATGGCCGAACTGGCCAAGGGCCAGGCCGAGCTGGGCCTGGCTTTCGACGGCGACGGCGACCGGCTGGGCATCGTCACGAAGGACGGCCAGAACATCTTCCCCGACCGCCAGATGCAGCTCTTCGCGCAGGACGTGCTCTCGCGCGTGCCTGGCGGCACCATCGTCTACGACGTGAAATGCTCGCAGCGCCTGGCGCCGGCCATCGAGGCCGCGGGCGGCACGCCGATGATCTACAAGACCGGCCACTCGCTCATCAAGGCGAAGATGAAGGAAATCGATTCGCCGCTGGGCGGCGAGATGAGCGGCCACATCTTCTTCAAGGAGCGCTGGTACGGCTTCGACGACGGCACCTACGCCGGCTGCCGCCTGCTCGAGATCCTGAGCAAGCACCCGGACGCGAACGCCGTGCTCAATGCGCTGCCCACCAGCTTCTCGACCCCCGAACTGAACGTCGCCTGCGCCGAAGGCGAGCCGCACGCGCTGGTCGCCCAGCTCGTGCAGAACGCGCGCTTCGACGCGCCCGCCCAGGTCTCGACCATCGACGGCCTGCGCGTGGACTGGCCCGATGGATTCGGGCTGATCCGCGCTTCCAATACCACCCCCGTGCTGGTGCTGCGCTTCGAAGGCCAGACCGAGGCGGCGCTCCAACGCATCGAGACCGAGATGCTTGCGGTGCTGCGAACGGTCAAGCCCGACGCCACGCTGGCCGCTGCTGCCCACTGAAGAACCTGTGCGTTCCCTGCTGCTTCGCCTCTACGGCGTCTTCACCACCGCCGTCCAACCGCTGGTCCGCCGCAAGCTGCGCCGCCGCGCCGTCGCCGAGCCCGGCTATGCCGTGGCCGTCGAGGAGCGCTTCGGCCACTACGACGACGCCACCACCGGCTTTGCCCAGTGCTGGGTGCACGCCGTCTCGCTGGGCGAGACGCGCGCCGCCGCTATCCTGATCGCCGAGCTGCGGCGCCAGTACCCGGGCATTCCGATCCTGCTCACGCACGGCACCGCCACGGGCCGCGAGGAGGGCGCCAAGCTGCTCGAGCCGGGCGACACGCAGGTCTGGCAACCGTGGGACACGCCGGGCGCTGTCGCCCGTTTTCTCGACCGTTTCCAGCCGCGCATCGGCGTGCTGATGGAAACCGAGGTCTGGCCCGAGATGGCCGCCGCCTGCGCCGAGCGCCGCATTCCGCTGGTGCTGGCCAATGCGCGGCTCAACGAGAAATCGCGCGCCGCGGCCGAACGGCTCAGCGGGCTGGCGCGGCCGGCGTACTCGGCGCTCGCCGCCGTCTGGGCGCAGACCGAGGCCGACGCGCACCGGCTGGTGTCGCTGGGCGCCAAGGTGGCCGGGATCTACGGCAACCTCAAGTTCGACGCCACGCCCGACGCGCGGCAACTGGCCACGGCCGTGTCGCTGCGCGAGCACCTGCCGCGTCCGATGGTCGTGCTGGCCAGCTCGCGCGACGGCGAAGAACGCCTGCTGCTCGAGGTGCTCAAGCGCTTCGGCGCCACCTCGCCGGTGCCGCCCGAGCAGGGTGCGATTCGCTCGATCGCCAAGCGCGTGCACGACGTGCAATGGATGATCGTGCCGCGCCATCCGCAGCGTTTCGACGAAGTGGCGGCGCTCATCGAGGCCGAGGGCTTCGCGGTGGCGCGCCGCAGCGCGGCCGGCCAGCCGGCCGAGGCCGAAATCTGGCTCGGCGATTCGCTGGGCGAGATGGCGCTGTACTACGGCCTGGCCGACGTGGCCTTGCTCGGCGGCAGCTTCGAGCCGCTGGGCGGGCAGAACCTCATCGAGCCGGCGGCCTGCGGCTGCCCGGTGGTCATGGGCCCCTCGACCTTCAACTTTGCCGAGGCGGCGCAGCTGTCGCTCGCGGCGGGCGCGTCGCTGCGCGTCGAGGGCATGGAGCAGGCCGTGACGGCGGCGCTCAAGCTGGTCGAGAACCCGGAGCGCCGCGCCGTGATGGCGCAGGCCGCATTGGCGTTTTCGTCGTCGAACCGTGGCGCGGCCGAACGCACGGCAGCGGCGGTGCTGGCGATTGCACAGGCGGCCGAGCCGGTGACGACACCGGTGGCCGGCGACGACAGCGCGCCGCCCGAAGCGGCGCGGGCCGAACCCACGCTGGATTGAGCGACCCGTTGCCGGGTCAGCGCACCGGCGGGTTCAGGATCACCGGCGGCGGCGGTGCCGACGGCATCGTCGGCGCGGGCGGGTTGAACGGCTGCACCGGCACCGGCGGCACCACCGGAATGGCCGGCGGCGTCACGGGCACCACAGGCGCACCCGTCGTCGCGGCAGGCACCGCAGGCGTGCTGCCGTTGCGTGCCAGCGTCGCGTTGATCGCGTTCATGTCGTCGGTCGTCAGCGTGCCGTTGGCCTGGCGCAGCTTCAGGTTGCCCAGCAGCACGTTGTAGCGCGCCTGCGCCAGGTCGCGCTTGGTCTGGAACAGCTGGCTCTGCGAGTTGAGCACGTCGATGTTGATGCGCACGCCCACCTGGTAGCCCAGCTTGTTGGCGTCGAGCGCGCTCTGGCTGGAGGATTCGGCCGCTTCGAGCGCCTTCACCTGGCCGGCGCCCGACACCAGCCCGAGGTAGGCCGCGCGCGTGGCCTGCGCCACGCTGCGGCGCGTGCCCTCGAGCACGCTGCGCGACTGGTCTTCGAGGGCCAGCGTTTCCTTGATGCGGTTCTCGGTGGCAAAGCCCGCGAACAGCGGCAGGTTGAAGGTGACGCCGACCGTGGCGGCGTTGACGCGCGTGCCCACGGTGCTGGTGCTGGTGCCGGTCGGGTTGCGCGTGACGTTGTAGCCCAGGTTGGCGTCCAGCGTGGGCTTGTGGCCGGCCTGCGCCTTCTGCACCTCGAGCCCGGCCACGTCCAGGCCCAGGCGCGCCTGGCGGATCGCCGGATGCACCTCGTCGGCCTGCGCCACCCAGGCGTTGATGTCGGCGGGCTGCGCGGTCGGCAGCACGACCGGCGCGGCCAGCGGCACGGGCACGCTGCCCGGGCGGCCGACCAGCTGGTCGAGCACCACCTTCTTGACCTGCAGGTCGTTCTCGGCCGCGATTTCCTGGGCGATCACGAGGTCGTAGCGGGCCTGGGCCTCGCGCGAGTCGGTGATGGTGGAGGTGCCGACCTCGAAGTTGCGCTTGGCCGAGGCCAGCTGCTCGGCCACGGCCACCTTCTGCGCGCGCACCAAGGCCAGGCTGTCCTGGCTGGCGAGCACGTCGAAGTAGGCCTGGCTCACGCGCACGATCAGGTCTTGCTCGGCGATGGTGAGCACGGCCTGCGCCACTTCGGCCTGGCGCTTGCCCTGCTCGTAGGTGGCCCAGTTGGCGGGGCGGTACAGCGGCTGCGTGGCGTTGATGCCGACGTTCTGCGTGGTGAAGTCGCGCGAGGCGCTGCTGCCGCGGCCGGTGCCGGTCAGGGTGTCGATGTCCAGGTTGCTGCGGTTCACGCCCGCGGTGAGCCCGACGGCCGGCAGGATGCCGGCCTTGGCCTGCGCGGCGCGCGCCAGGTTGGCCTCGTACTGGGCCCGCGCGCCCTGGTAGGTGGCGTCGAAGCCGCGCGCGGAATCGTAGAGTTCGTTCAGTGTCTGGCCCTGGGCCGGCAGTGCGAGCAGGCTCGCAATGGCGCTTGCGAGGGCTGCGGAAAGAGGCAGAAGCCGGGGCCTGGGAGGCATTGAACGTCCTTGGGAGGGAAAGAATCAGTAGCGCGGCACGCTCGGGTCGTGCTGCGCGGACCAGGCGTCGATGCCCCCCGCCACGTTGGCGAGCGAGTCAAAGCCGTTCTGGTGCAGAAAAGCGGCCACGCGCTGGCTGCGGGCGCCGTGGTGGCACAGGCAGGCGATGCGGGGCGCGGGCTGTCCGTCGCCGGCGGCGAGTTCGGCCAGCCGGCCGGGGATCTCGTTCATCGGGATCGCGACCAGCGTGAAGCCCTGCGGCGCGACGCTCGCCGTCTGCAGCTCCCAGGGCTCGCGCACGTCGAGCAGCACGGGGGCGGCGTCGGCGTCCTGTGCGAACCAGGCGGCCAGGTCGGCGGGGCGGACTTGATCGATCATTCGGTGGGCCGCTCGATCAGAAGGCGAAGCGCGAGGGCTCGGGGAAGTTCAGCAGGCGCGGCGCCACGGTGTCCCAGGGCTGGATCGTTTCCCACTTGCTTTCGCTGGTGCGGGTCACGAAATGGGCGCGCATCATGGGCTCGTCGCCGACGATGGCCGACAGGCGGCCGCCGACCTTGAGCGAACCGAGCAGGTTCTGCGGAATGCGCGCGACCGAGCCGCTGAGCACGATCACGTCGAAGCTCGGGCCGCTGGCCAGGGGCACGGCGCCGTCGGCGTGGCGCACTTCGACGTTCGTCACGCCGTTGCTGCGCAGCGTCTCGGCGGCGCGGGCGGCCAGCACGGGGTTGATCTCGAGCGACAGCACCTGGGCGGCGCGGGCGCCGAGCAGGGCGGCCATGAAGCCGGAGCCGGTGCCGATCTCGAGCACCGATTCGTGCTTCTGGATGTGCAGGTCCTGCAGGGTGCGGGCCTCGACCTTGGGCGACAGCATGAATTCGCCGGGCACCGAGCCGTCGAGCAGCGGCAGTTCCATGTCGAAGAAGGACAGCGTGCGGTGCGCGTCGGGCACGTAGTCTTCGCGGTGAATCTCGGCCAGCAGCTCGAGGATGTCCGACTCCAGCACATCCCAGGGACGGATCTGCTGTTCGATCATGTTGAAGCGCAAGCGCTCGAGGGTGGGCGTGGGGTTCATGGCGTGGCTTTCCTTGAAGGCTCTGGACGGGACAAACCTTCAATTTTAGGTCGCGCCGATGACGCCACCGCGCCAGTCGGCCATCCGGCGGGCGTCATGCGGGGCTCCCGGGGCGCACGCACAGGCCGTGAAGCACGGTTTCGCACTGGGTGGCGATGAATTTTTCGGGGTCGAGCGTGCTCACGCCGTCGACGCAGACCATGGCCGAATGCTTCCAGAGCATGAGGAACACCATGGGCGCGACCACCGAATAGATGGCGTGGTCGATGTCCATTTGCACGAACTCGCCGCGGTCGATGCCGCGCTGCAGGATGCGCCGCAGCAGCTCGTGGCCCGGGCGCACCACCTGCTCGCGGTAGAACTCCGCCAGCTCGGGAAAATTGCCGCCTTCGCTCATCATCAGCTTGGTCAGGCCCGAGGCCTTGGTCAGGCCGACGCGCTCCCACCAGACGTTCATGCAGTAGCGCAGCATCTCGGCCGTCGTGCCCTCGAAGGCCTCGAATTCGGCGTTCCACTCTGTGAAACGGCCGCCGAGGTTTTCGATCACCACGGCCTTGAACAGCTCTTCCTTGCTCGGAAAGTAAAGAAAGAGGGTGCCCTTGGACACGCCGGCGCGGGCCGCCACTTCTTCCGAGCGGGTGGCGGCAAAGCCCTTTTCGACGAACAGGTCGAGCGCCGCTGCCAGCAGCTCGCCCGGACGCGCCTCCTTGCGCCGCTCGCGCTTGGACGGCAGCGGGCAGAACTTGTCGACGAGGGAGCGGGGGGAGGCCATGGTGTTAATGACTGACGGGTTAGTAATGTAGTGACCGGCATCCGGCCCGTCAAGCCGCGACAATACCGGTCCCCGCTTTTTCCAACCCACCCGGAGCCGCGCCATGTCTTCCTCACCGTCGCCCACCGAAACCATCGTGCTCGGCGGAGGCTGCTTCTGGTGCACCGAGGCGGTGTTCGACCGGGTGCAGGGCGTGCTGGACGTCGAATCGGGCTACAGCAACGGCCAGACCCTGAACCCGAGCTACGAGCAGATCTGCACCGGCCGCACCGGCCATGCCGAGGTCGTGAAGCTCGAATTCGACCCGGCGCAGATCAGCCTGCGCGAGCTGCTCGAGATCTTCTTCGTGGTGCACGACCCCACCACGCTCAACCGCCAGGGCAACGACGTCGGCACCCAGTACCGCAGCGGCATCTACACCACGAGCGACGCCCAGAAAGAGGTCGCCGACGCTGTCATCCGCGAGATCGCGGCCAGCAAGACCTACAGCTCGCCCGTGGTGACCGAAGTGGCGCCGCTGGCCAACTACTCGACCGCCGAGGCCTACCACCAGGACTACTTCCTGAACCACCCGAACCAGGGCTACTGCGCGTTCGTGGTCGGCCCGAAGGTCGAGAAGTTCCAGAAGACCTTCGCCTCGCGCGTCAAGGCCTGAGTCTCTTCTTTCACGCCCTGTGTCCGCCACCCTGCGCCAGACCCCAACCCGCATGACGCGTGCCACCCGCGCGCTCATCGTCGCGCTGGCGTTCGCGCTCTGGTTTGCCGGCACGATGGGGCTCATGCACCGCTCGCTGCACGTGCCGGGCCTGCCCGCCGCTGCAGCGGCGGCGCAGGCACAGGCACAGGCCGCGCACCGGCACGACAGCGGCCACACGCTGGCCAGCCTCTTCGGCGTGCACGACGACGCCGACTGCCGCCTGTACGACCAGCTCTCGCACGGCACGGGTGTGCCCGGCGTGCCGCTGGTGGTGCTGCCGATGCTGCTGCCGGCGGCCACGTTTGCTTATCTGCAGGGCGAAGCCATCGCCCGCTGGGTCGCGCTCTTCGACGCGCGCGGCCCGCCGTCCACTCGCTGAATCCCCCGTGTTCCGGTTGCTGCACCCCTTCGGGCGGGTGAGGGCGGCCGGTCGTTCCCCGATTCAACGAGTGTTCCTTCTTCATGACCCCCCAATTCCGTCGCAACGCCATCGGCGCTGCCGTTCTTTCGCTCGCCTCGGTGGCGAGCCTGGCCCAGACCGCCGACACCGCCGCCGCCCCGGCCGCTGACACCGCCAGCCTGCGCGAGGTCACCGTCACCGGCAACCCGCTGGGCGCGAGCGACCTGATCGCGCCGACCACTTCGCTGTCGGGCGACCAGCTGCTGCTGCGCTCCGAATCGACGCTGGGCGAAACGCTGAACAACCTGCCCGGCGTGAGCAGCAGCTATTTCGGCCCCAACGCCAGCCGGCCCAGCATCCGCGGGCAGGACGGCGACCGCATCCGCATCCTGCAGAACGGCGGCGGTGCGCCCGACGCCTCGGCGCTGAGCTACGACCACGCGGTGCCCGTCGACGCGCTGGTGACCGAGCGCATCGAGGTGCTGCGCGGCCCCTCGGCGCTGCAGTACGGCGGCAGCGCCGTGGGCGGCGTGGTCAACGTGATCGACAACCGCATCCCCACCGAGCCCATCAACGGCTTCGGCGGCCGTGCCGAGCTGGGCTACGCCAGCGGCAACAAGGAAAAGAGCGGCGGCGTGCTGCTTGAAGGCGGCAACGACCGCTTCGCCCTGCACGTCGACGCCTTCAACCGCGACTCGAAAGACGTGGCGGTGCCGGTCGACCTCGAGTGCAGCAAGCCCGGGCGTCTGTCGCTCGCGCGCCGCATCTGCAACTCGCAGAACGAGGCGCACGGCGGCGCGGTCGGCGGCACGCTGTTCTTCAGCCAGGGCTGGATCGGCGCCTCGGCCAGCACCTACCGCAGCAACTACGGCACTGTGGCCGAGGACGACGTGACCATCGGCATGAAGTCCGACCGCTACGCGCTGGAAGGCGAGTGGCGCCCGGGCGGCTTCATCCGCAGCATCCACGCCAAGGTGAGCCGCACCGACTACCGCCACACCGAGTTCGAGGGCCGCGAAGCCGGCACCACCTTCTCGAACCTGAGCAACGACCTGCGCATCGAGGCGCGGCACGAAAAGATCGGCAACCTCGAAGGCTTGGTCGGCTTCAGCCGCGAGACCAACCGCTTCGCCGCCGACGGCTCGGAGGCCTTCGCGCCGCACAGCCGCACGCGCTCCAACGCGCTGTTCCTGCACGAAGAGCTCGGCACCTCGTGGGGCCGCCTGAGCTTCGGCGCCCGCACCGAGAAGGTCACGGTGCGCTCGCTGGGCTACCCCGACGACCTGTCGGTGACGCGTTTCGCCATCGGCGAGCGCACCTTCAACCCGCACAGCGCGGCGTTCGGCGCGCTGGTCAACCTCACGCCGCAGTGGCAGCTGACCTCGAACCTAGCCTACACCGAGCGCGCACCGAAGGACTACGAACTGCTCGCCAACGGCCCGCACGTGGCCACCGCGGCCTGGGAGGTGGGCGACCCGAACCTGGGCAAGGAAAAGTCCACCGGCTTCGACCTGGGCGCGCAGTGGAAGTCGGGCCCGAACACGGCCCGCGTGAACGCGTACGTCACGCGCTTTCGCAACTACATCGGCCTGACCGCGTCGGGCCGCACGCTCGACGAGGAAGGGCAGGTCGTCACCGACCCCGAGGCCGCCGACACGCTGGCCGAGTACCGCTACGGCGGCATGCGCGCGCGCTTCACCGGCATCGAGGCCAACGGCAACCTGCGGCTGCTGGGCACCGACGGCTTCGCGCGCATGGCCGACGCGGGCACGCTCGACCTCGAATGGCGCGGCGACATCGTGCGCGCCAAGAACCTCGACACCGGCGAGCCGCTGCCGCGCATCGCGCCGCTGCGCCTGGGCGCCACGCTGGCCTACGGCAACGGGCCGTGGACCGCGCGTGTCGGCTTCGACTACAACGCGGCGCAGCGCCGGGTGCCGAGCGTGGGCGCGCGCGAGACGGACGCGTACACGCTGTGGAACGCGTCCATCAGCTACCGCATGAAGGTGCAGCGCGCCAACCTCACCTGGTACGCGCGCATGGACAACATCGGGAACACGCTGGCCTACACGCCGACCTCGATCCTGACGACCACGGTGTTCCCGAAGGCGCCGCTGCCGGGGCGTTCGTTGAAGGTGGGCTTGCGCGTCACGTTCTGAGGCTGCGGCCTTGCGCGCGGCGGGCGCGCGCTATCCTCGCCGGGTGAATTCGTTCGTCATTTCTTCCCTGCTGCCCGTCGTTCTCCTCATTGCCGCCGGCTACCTCGCCGGACGGCGCCGGTGGATCGGCGGCAATGCGGTGAAAGACCTGTCGAATCTCATCTTCCTGCTGCTCGCGCCCGCGCTGCTGTTCCGCGCCATGAGCACGGTGCACGTGCAGGAGTTGAGCCTGAAGCCCGTGGCGGCGTACTTCATCGCCTCGGGCCTGCTGTTCGCGGCCACGCTCGCGTGGCGCGGCTTCAACCGCACGGGCGCGGTGCTCGCGCTGGCCAACACCTACAGCAACACCGTGATGATCGGCATCGCGCTGATCGGCCTGGCCTACGGCGAGCCCGGCATGGTGGTGCTGCTCACGCTGATCTCGCTGCATTCGCTCGTGCTCATGACCAGCGCCACCGTCGTGCTCGAACTGGCCGTGGCTCGCGAGCACGCGGCGGTGAGCGGCGCCGACCGGCGCTACATGGCGCGCACCGTGGGGCGCGCACTGCGCAACGCCATCATCCATCCGGTGCCGCTGCCCATCATCGCAGGCCTGCTGTTCGCGCAGACGGGCCTCGTGATGCCCGAGGTGATCGACAAGCCGATCCAGCTGCTGGGCCAGGCCTTCGGGCCGGTCGCGCTGGTGATGGTGGGCATCACGCTCGCGCTCACCCCCATCGGGCGCCACTGGCGCGGCGCGCTGGTGCAGGCGCTGGTGAAGAACCTCGTGCACCCGCTGCTGGTGGCGCTCATCGGCTGGCTGCTGGGCGTGCGCGGCATTCCGCTCACCGTGATGGTGGTGGCGGCGGCGCTGCCCATCGGCGCCAATGTGTTCCTGTTCTCGCAGCGCTACCGCAGTGCCGAAGACCTGGTCACGGCCAGCGTCGCCGTGTCGACCGTGCTGGCGCTGGGCACGCTCACCCTCGTGATGGTCTGGGTGCAGTGGTTGCCCTGACGGCCCCCATTTCTCTCGCGCCTTTCGCGAACTTTTGCCCGACTGAGCGACAGCGGTAGCCCTATGCCGTTTGGCAGGGGTGGCCGTTTGGTGGGCTGGCGCGCGGCGTTCGCGCCCCTACATTTGCCGGCTGATGACGATCTACCCGGCGCGTGTTTCGCCCCTTGCCCTTGCAGTGACGGCGGTGGTCGCGACGGTGATCGCGCTGCACGGCGCACGCGCGCATGCGGCGGGCGAGGCCAAGCCATGCCGCACGCCCTGCCTGGCCGTTCCCGTGCCGGCCGAGGCACCGCCGGTTAGGGAAGCGGAGCCCAAGCCCGCCGTGGTGCGGCCGGCGCCGAAGCCACGCCCGCAGATCACCGCCACCGCAGCGCCGGCCCCGGCGCCCGAGGTGCATCGCGAACCCGCCGAGCGGCGCCCCGCGCCTTCGAAACGCTGCAGCGAGATCAACATGCGCGCTGCCGTGGGCGAGCCGCTGTCGGACCAGGACATGACCATTTTGAGGAGCCAGTGCTGATGACCACGACCAAGAACACCGCCATCCCCCGAGCCTTGTGGCGCGTGCTGGCGCTGTGCACCGCCGCGCTGCTGGCCACCGCCTGCGCGCACCGCCCCGCGCCCAGCAGCGCCATGCCCTTCGACCAGGCCGTCACCCAGGCGGTCGACGACCTTATGGTGCAGACCCAGAAGCTGCCGGCCTTCCTGGCCAAGGTGGAGTCCACGCTGACGCAGCGGCGCATCGTGATCGACCCGCTGCTCGAAGGCGCCAGCGGCCAGCAGACCGAGGTGACGCGCGTCGCCGAGCAGCGCATCGTGCAGCGCATGCAGGCGCAGTTCAAGCAGTTCACCGTGACGCCGTTCAACGCCAACGAGATCGGCAACGCGCAGTACGTGCTCAACGGCACGCTGGTGCGCGACAAGGACGCCTCGGGCGCGCCGTACCGGCTGAACCTCGCCATGACCGAGATCAAGAGCGGCATGGTGATCGCGCAGTCGGTGGCGCGCATCAGCGATGCCTCGCTCGACACGCGGCCCACCGCCTTCTTCCGCGACAGCCCTGTGAACGGCAAGGACCGCGGCGTGGAAGGCTACATCCGCACCGCCGAGACGCCGGCCGGGCAGGCCGCCGACGCGCTGTACCTGGAGCGCCTGCCGACCGCCACGGTGCTGCAGGAAGCCACCGCCGCCTACGAGGCCGGTCGCATGAGCGAGGCCCTGAGCCGCTACGAGGCCGCGTCGAAGCGCGCCGACGGCCAGCAACTGCGCATCTACAGCGGGCTATACCTCACGCAATCGCAGCTGGGCCGCACGGCCGATGCCGAGCGCACCTTCGGCACGCTGGCGCGGCTGGGGCTCGAGAGCAACAACCTGAGCGTCAAGTTCCTGTTCAAGCCGGGCTCGACCGACTTCCTGGCCGACCCGAAGATCAGCGCGGCCTACCCGATGTGGCTGCGCCAGATCGCGCGGCAGGCGGCGCAGATCGATGCGTGCGTGGTGGTCACGGGCCACACGAGCCGCACGGGCTCGGAGGCGGTCAACGAGCGGCTGTCGCTGCAGCGCGCAACCAGCGTCAAGGCGCGACTGGTGGGCGAGGCGCCGCCGCTGTCGAAGAAGCTGCGCGAAGCCGGCATGGGCTTTCGCGAGAACATCGTCGGCACGGGCGCCGACGATGCGAGCGACGCGCTGGACCGGCGCGTCGAATTCAAGGTAGCTGGTTGCGAGGCCTGAGGCAGGGTCAGGGGGCCAGGCGCTCCCGCACCCAGTCCGCACCTTCGAGCCGGTAGCGCAGCCGGTCGTGCAGCCGGCTCTTGCGGCCCTGCCAGAACTCCCAGCGGTCGGGCACGAGCCGGAAGCCGCCCCAGTGTGGCGGGCGCGGTGGCGAGAGCAGGTGCTTGGCGGCGTACACGGCGGCGTTCTTCACCAGCACGTCGCGCCCGCTGATCACTTCGCTCTGCGGACTGGCCCAGGCGCCGATGCGTGAATCGAGCGGTCGGCTGGCGTAGTAGGCGTCGCTCTCCTCGGCGCTGACGCGTTCCACGCGGCCCTCGATGCGCACCACGCGCTCCAGCTCGACCCAGTGGAACTGCAGCGACGCATACGGGTTGCCCGACAGCTCGCGGCCCTTGCGGCTGTCGTAGTTGGTGTACCAGACGATGCCGCGCGCGTCGTAGCCCTTGATGAGCACGATGCGGCTGGACGGCCGCAGGTCGCTGCCCACGGTGCTCAGCGTCATCGCGTTGGGCTCGGGGATGTGCGCGTCGACGGCTTCGGTGAGCCAGCGCTCGAACTGCTGCAGCGGGTCGGGGGCGCTGCGGGTCTCGTCGAGCTCGGCGCGCTCGTAGCTCTTGCGCAGCGCGGCCAGCGCGTCCTTGGAAAGAGGAGAAGAAGTCATGCCGGGATTGTTGCGCACATACTCGGCCCATGACGACGACAGAGGCGAACTCCCCGACCGTGATCGTGCTGGCCTCGGGCCGTGGCGAGCGTTTCATCGCGGCCGGCGGCACGGGCTCCAAGCTGAAGGCGCTGCTCGCGGGCCGGCCCGTGCTCGAGCGCACGCTCGACGCGGTGCGCGCGAGCGGCCTGCCGTGGCACCTGGAAGACGCGGGGCACCCCGGCATGGGCGATTCGATCGCCGCCGCGGTGCGTGCCACGCCCGACGCGGCGGGCTGGCTGATCCTGCCGGGCGACCTGCCGCTGGTGCAGCCCGCGACGCTGCGGGCGGTGGCCGCCGCGCTCGGCGGGCGGGTGAATGCCGTGCAGCCGCAGTACCGGGGCGAGCGCGGGCACCCGGTGGGCTTTGCGGCGGGCTGCAGGGCCCAGCTGGCGGCGCTGGAGGGGAACCTGGGCGCATCGTCCGTGCTGCGGGCGATGCGTGCCATCGATGCGGTCGTCGACCTGGCGGTGGACGATGCCGGCGTGGTGACCGACATCGACACGCCCGAGGCCCTGGCGCGGGCCGAGGCGCTCTGGCAGGCGCGCGCGGGCGCCTGATCGCTCACACTTTTTGCTTAGTTCTGGGCAACGACCGCGCAGAGCACGCGCGGGCCGGAGTTGCCGGCGGGCTGCGTCGTGAAGTCGTCGCGGTCGCGGTGCACCACGAGCGCGCGGCCGCGCACGTTGTTGGCGGCGCCGTCGGTCAGCGAGATCGCGTGGTTCTCGACGCTGAAGCGCGCCACGCCGCTGGCATCGGCGACCAGGCTGGGCAGTTCGCCGGCATGGCTGCCGGGGGCGGAGAACTTGCCGTGCGTGCCGCCGGCCGGGTTGAAGTGGCCGCCCGAGGCGTTGCCGTTGTTGCCGCAGTCGCCCTTTTCATGGATGTGGAAACCGTGCTCGCTGCCCGGCGCCAGGCCGCGCACCTCGCCGGACACGCGCACGCCGTGGTCGAGTGCGGTGAGCGTCACCGAGCCGCGCGCGGGGTTGGGCGTGACGGCGGCGGTCGGCGTCAGCTCGACTGTGGTGCTCGGCTTGCCGCCCATGCTGCCGCAGGCGGCGAGCACGGCAGTGGCGAGGAGGGCGGTGCCAGTGGCGAGGAGACGGCGATGGATCATTGGTTTTCCTTGTTGATGAACGGGGTGGAGGGTTGAGAGGACGCGGTGTCCGAAGACCCCGCAACGTATACCGGAGCCGGGGCTGTCCCGCAATCGGCCGGTGTCTGAAATGGCGGCTCGGCGGCCAGCGCCACCAGCCGGGCCAGCGCCGCGTCGTGGATCGCGTGGCGCTGCAGCTCGAGCAGGGTCTGGCGCGCGTAGTCGAGCGAGCTGCCGTAGCGGCCCACGGCATTCGCGAAGATGTGGCGGTAGCGCTCGTCGCTGAGCTCGCCCGTGAAGTTGGGGCTGCGCCGCGACAGCGTGAAGGCCAGCGCCCGCACCGGCCCTTCGGCGGTGCCGCATTGCAGCCACTTGGGGTCGTACACGCCGGTCGGCATCTCGCGCAGCCAGAGGCGCTTGAGCGTCTCCAGGCCCTCGGCCTTCGGCACGCGGAACACGACGCCCCGGCAGCTGCCGCCCGAGAGCAGGCCGAACACCAGGCCCGGCGTCTGCACGCTGCCGCGGTTGACGCGGCTCCACATCTTGAGCGCGCGGTGCCAGCCGTGCACCGAGGCCGCGCGCCGCTCCGCAAAGCCGAACTCGGGCCGCCAGATCAGTGAGCCGTAGCCGAACAGCCAGAGATCGTCGCGCCCGCCCCAGTCGGCGATCGCGCGTTCCAGCATCGGCTGCGGGTCGCGCAACGGACGGGGCATGGGGTCGAGACCCGGCGGACCGGGGTCCGGCGCGCCGGCTGACACGGGGGTGTCGGGGGTGGCGCCTACAATTTCGTGATCATGGTTCACCGCACCATTATTTACCGACCCCTTTCCTACGGAGATCGCGCTTCCATGAACAACGACGACAGCCAGCAGAATTTCGCCCTCGGCTTCCTGGTGGCATTGATCATGCTCGTGATCATGTTCGTGATCGGTGTCGCCTTCTGGCACAAGGGCCTGGGCGCGACGGCCGCGCAGGCCAAGCCCGCTGTCGCGGCTTCGGCGCCGGCACCGGGCGGCGCGGTGCAGGTGACCGAAGTCACCGAGACCGTCACCGTGGTGATCCCCGACGGTGCCAGCATCCGCGTGGTGGGCGGCGTGGTGAACTTCTACTTCGCGACCGGCAGCGCCGACCTCGCACCGGGCGCGGCCGAGGCGCTGGCCCTGGTCATCAAGGGCGTCGAGGGTGGCCGCAAGGCGGTGGTCTCGGGCTTCCACGACACCACCGGCGACGCCGCCGTGAACGAGGAACTGGCCAAGAAGCGTGCCCAGATGGTGCGCGAGGTGCTGGCGGGCCTGGGCTTGCCGGCCGAGAAGATCGACCTGCAGAAGCCCGCCGTCACCGCCGGATCGGGCAACAACGCCGAGGCGCGCCGCGTCGAAGTCCGGCTGGTCGACTGAGCGATCCGGCCTTTTGCATCTCCATCAAAAAACCCGGCATGGCCGGGTTTTTTTGTGCCTGCACGCAGCCGGGTGCATGCCTGAGTAATTTCGTATCGTTCTGCGGCCGGATTTCATCGGGGCGTCGCGCTCGAATTGGTACGATGGGCCTCCAGGCCCACAGTCGCGCCGGCGACACGCAGCAAGAGCCAACTTCCCCATGAGCAGCACACACCCCACCGTCCGCGACGTCACCGATCGCATCCGCGCGCGCAGCCGCGACACGCGCAGCACCTACCTCACGCGCCTGGCCGAGATCCGCGCCCGCGACCGCGGCTCCGACCGCATGGGCTGCGCCAACGTGGCGCACGCCGTGGCTGGCATCCCGGCCAACGACAAGTTCAAGGTGGTGGCCGAGCGCGCGCCCAACCTGGGCATCGTCACCGCCTACAACGACATGCTCTCGGCCCACGCGCCGTACCAGGGCTACCCGGACATCATCAAGCAAGAGGCCCGCCGCCACGGCGCCACCGCGCAGGTCGCCGGCGGCGTGCCCGCCATGTGCGACGGCGTCACGCAGGGCACACCCGGCATGGAGCTGAGCCTGTTCAGCCGCGACCTGATCGCCATGAGCACCGCCGTCGCGCTCACGCACGACATGTTCGACGGCGCGCTGATGCTCGGCGTGTGCGACAAGATCGTGCCGGGCCTGCTCATCGGCGCGCTGCACTTCGGCCACCTGCCCACCGTCTTCGTGCCCGCCGGGCCGATGCCCTCGGGCCTGTCGAACACCGCCAAGTCGAAGGTGCGCGAGCAGGCGGCGCAGGGCCTCGTGGGCCGCCAGGGCCTGCTCGAGGCCGAGATGGCCGCCTATCACACGGTCGGCACCTGCACCTTCTACGGCACCGCCAACAGCAACCAGATGCTGCTGGAGGCCATGGGCCTGCACGTGCCCGGCACGGCCTTCATCCAGCCCGGCGACGCCATGCGCGAGACGCTCACGCGCGAAGCGGTGCGCTCGGTGCTCGGCAAGGCCAGCGACACCGCCTTCAACTGCCCGCCGATCGGCGAGATGGTCGATGAGCGCTGCATCGTCAACGCCATGGTCGCGCTGCTGGCCACGGGCGGCTCCACCAACCACCTGATTCACTGGGTGGCCGTGGCGCGCGCCGCGGGCATCCTCATCGACTGGGACGACTTCTCCCAGCTGTCCGACGTGGTGCCGCTGCTCACGCGCGTGTACCCCAACGGCAGCGCCGACGTGAACGAGTTCCAGGCCTGCGGCGGCCCGGGCTTCGTGATCGGCGAGCTGGTCGAAGCCGGCCTCATGCACGCCGACGTGCTCACGGTGCGCGCCGGCGGCATCCGCGAATTCGCCAACATCCCGTCGCTGGTCGGCGAGAACACGCTGCAATGGACGCCCGCTGCGCCGCTGCAGAAGGAAGCCGTCACGCGCCCGGTGGCCAGCCCCTTCAGCGCCACCGGTGGCCTCAAGCTGCTCAGCGGCAACCTGGGGCGCAGCGTGATCAAGGTGTCGTCGGTGCCCGACGACCGCCACGTCATCGAAGCGCCAGCCCGTGTGTTCGACTCGCAGGCCGCGCTGCAGAAAGCGTTCACGGCCGGCGAGCTGGAGCGCGACGTGGTCTGCGTGGTGCGCTGGCAGGGCCCGCAGGCCAACGGCATGCCCGAGCTGCACAAGCTCACGCCGCCGCTGTCGGTGCTGCAGGGCAAGGGCTTCCGCGTGGCACTGGTCACCGACGGCCGCATGAGCGGCGCCTCGGGCAAGATCCCGGCCGCCATCCACGTGTCGCCCGAAGCCGCCGCCGGTGGCCCGCTGGCCAAGGTGCGCGACGGCGACCTGATCCGCCTCGACGCCGTAGCAGGTACGCTCGCCGTGTTGCTGCCCGAAGACGAATGGGCCGCGCGCGAGACCGCGACGCTGTCCGACGCGCAACGCATCGCGGACGGGCACGGCCTGGGCCGCGAACTGTTCGCCGGCATGCGCCGCAACGCCCTGACCGCCGAAGAGGGCGCCTGCACCTGGATGTGACGGGGCCCCACGTGGGCCGCAAGAAACTTTTGGAGCCATGAGATGACAGACAGACTCACCCCCCTCGACGTGATGCGCGACGCACCCGTCATTCCGGTCATCGTGCTGAACGACGTGAAGCACGCCGTGCCGCTGGCGCGCGCGCTGGTCGCAGGCGGCATCCGCATGCTCGAAGTCACGCTGCGCACGCCGCAGGCGCTGCAGTGCATCGAAGCCATCGCCAAGGAAGTGCCCGAGGCCGTCGCCGGCGCCGGCACCATCCGCAGCGCGGCCGACGCGCAGGCCTCGGCGCTGGCCGGCGCCAAGTTCGGCGTGAGCCCGGGCTACACGCGCGCGGTCGGCAAGGCCTGCCACGACCTCGGCCTGCCGCTGCTGCCCGGCGTGGCCACCGGCAGCGAGATCATGACGGCGCAGGAAGACGGCTACACCCAGCTGAAGTTCTTCCCCGCGCTGCAGGCCGGCGGCCTGCCGATGCTCAAGGCTTGGCAGGGCCCGTTCGGCGACGTCACCTTCTGCCCCACGGGCGGCATCCATGCGGGCAACGCGGCCGAGTTCCTCGCGCTGTCGAACGTGGCCTGCGTGGGCGGTTCGTGGATCGTGCCGACCGACACCATCCGCGACGGCGACTGGACCCGCATCGAGCAACTGGCGCGCGCCGCGAGCCAGTTGCCCCGCTGAGCATGTCGGCCGATTTCGACGCGGGCGACCTCAAGGTCATCGCGTTCGACGTGTTCGGCACGGTGGTCGACTGGCACAGCGGCATCGCGGCCGAGGTCGAGCGTGTGCTGCCCGGCGTGGACGGCGCGGCCTTTGCGCTGGCCTGGCGCGCCGGCTACCAGCCCGCCATGAAGGCCGTGATGGAACGCATCGCGGCCGGCGAGGGCGGCTTCACGCTGCTCGACGAGCTGCACCTGAGCATGCTCGAACAGGTGCTGCACGACTTCAGCCTGGCCGACCACCTCGACAGCGCCGCCAAGCGCGACCTGAGCCGCGCCTGGCACCGCCTGCCGGCCTGGCCCGATGCGGTCGAGGGGCTCACGCGGTTGAAGAAGAAGTTCACCATCTGCACGCTCTCCAACGGCAACATCGGCCTGCTCACCGAGATGGCCAAGCGCGCCGGCCTGCCGTGGGACTGCGTGCTGTCTGCCGAAGTGTTCAAGGCCTACAAGCCCGACCCGCGCACCTACCTCGGTGTGGCGGGCGTGTTCGACGCCACGCCGGGTCAGGTCATGCTCGCCGCGGCGCACCACGACGACCTGGCGGCTGCACGCGTGTGCGGACTGAAGACGGCGTACATCGAGCGGCCCCACGAGTTCGGCCGCAACCAGCCGAAGGACGTGTCGCCGCAGCCGGACAACAACCTGCATGTGCGCGACATCGTCGCGCTGGCCGACCGGCTGGGCTGCTGATCGATCAGTCCGTGATTAGTTTTTCCACCGTGCGCAGGTTGCGCGTGGTGGTGCTCGACTTGTAGCGGGTCTTCGCGAGCAGCTTCGCCACCGGCGTCTCCAGGCTTTCGCCGCGCGGGCATTGCCAGTACAGCACGCCATCGCCGCGCACCAGCTGCTCGACCTTGGCATCGACCGTGCCGGCCTTGTCCATGATCTCGTCGAGCATCGCGGCGTCGGAGCCGAACACGAGGTAGGGATGGTGCGTGTCGTCGATGCGCTCAAAGGGATAGCCCGCCGCCATGTCGGCCACCTGCCGCTGCGTGAGCAAGACGATCCACGCCTCATAACCGAAGCACTGGCGCAGCGCCTGCTCGATGCGTGTTCGCAGCGCGGCGGCATCGGGCGCGTCGGTGTCGAACAGCACGTTGCCGCTGGCGAGCACCGTGCGCACTGCACCGAAGCCGAGTTCGTCGACGAACAGCGCCTTCAGGTCGGCGCTCTTGATCGAGATGCCGTTGACGTTCACGCCGCGCAGCAGGGCGACGTAGCGCGTCAGCGGCGCGTCTTTCTTCTTTGTCTTCGGGCTTGCCATGGTGTTGCGTGCCGCCCGAGAAGGCTCAGCGCAGGCCGCCGCCCGCGGCGTTCTCGTTGCGCTGGATGAGCTCGATCTTGTAGCTATTTGAGTTAATTCGCCGCCTCATTGAATGTCCTTGTAAATCAACAACTTGCGATGACGCTGAATTTCCAATCCCGTTGAGAGCGGTAGATCAACCCTCGGCCAGCCGCCACAAATTGGCGTTTGAGACACCGCCCGGTCGATAGAATGGCCGTCTGATTGAGACGGAGAATTCAATGGCGCGAGCGAGACAAAAGCCGTCCGGCATGTGGGAAATTGGAGTGCGGCATCCCTCGCTTCCAGGTGGACGCAAGTATTTCACGTTCGAAAGCGAAGAGCAGGCCAATGGCTTCGCTGAGCAGTGGAAGACCATGAAGATGGCCGGCCTCCAGCCGCCGGCCGCGCTCCTGCAGCCCACGGGTGCAAATCACTCGCTGGGGCTCGTGCTTCGCGAGTGGTCGAACAGCGGGCTCGCCGCGCCATCCCAGTACGTGACGCTCGGCTCGCTGATTTCCGAGGTGGGAGCCGTGAAGCTGGTCGATGCGAACTACGCTTGGCTGGCGGCCTACGTGCAGCGCCTGAAGGTCGAGAACAACCTGGCGCCGAACTCCATCCGCCATCGCGTGCAGGCCCTTGGCCGCGCCATCGATGAGTTCGCGCGGCACAACCCCAAGCTCGTGATCCCGAACCCGGTGCGGCTGCTTCCCAAGGGCTACAGCACCTACACCGATGTCGATCAAAGGCTGGTGGTCGAGGCTGGCGGCGACGTCAAAGAAGACGTCTCGCGCGACAGGCGTTTGCACCGCGACGAGGAGCCGCGCATCGTGGAGGTCTTGGCTGGCAAGCAACTCGAAGGGACGCCGCGGGGCCTCATGCTTCTGGGCGGCAACGCGCTGCTCACGATGTTCATCCTGATCGTGTATTCCGGCCTGCGACTGCGAGAGGCGTACACCTTGCGCCGCCAGCAAATCGACCTCGATGGCAAGGTCATCCGTGTGCAGAGCACGAAGCAGTGGCGGGGCAAGGTCGTCTTCCGCGAGGTGCCCATGCGCCAAGAGGTGCACGC
The DNA here is from genome assembly GCF_058800845.1 of Variovorax sp. GW822-FHT04E09. Taxonomy (NCBI): domain Bacteria; kingdom Pseudomonadati; phylum Pseudomonadota; class Betaproteobacteria; order Burkholderiales; family Comamonadaceae; genus Variovorax; species Variovorax sp. GW822-FHT04E09. Next base: position 189,796 of record NZ_JBXAMR010000003.1, on the reverse strand, counting down.
TGCGCTGACGCACTACCTGTCGACGCGAGCGATGCTGCCGGCCGCCATGCTCTTCCCGTTCACGGAAGAAGATCCCGACATGACGCTGACGAAGGTGTCGCAACGCCTGTCGGCCCGGTTCAAGTCGGCCTTTGAGTACGCCGGCTGTAAGGATCTGCGGGAGCACGATCTTCGCCATGAGGCGACCTGCCGATGGCTTGAACTGCGCGACGCATCGGGGAACTGGATGTTCCGGCTCGAGGAGGTGAATCGCATCATGGGCTGGTCGGCGAACAGCACCATGGCCCAGCGCTACGCGAGCTTCCGCGGTAGCGACTTGGCCGATCGCATGTGGGCTAGTGCCGCGCCAACGTCGGCAGCACCGGCGGGGTCTGCCGGCGCGGCTTAGCCAGCGGCATGGGTGCGTGAGGCTGCCGCTTCATGCGCCGCATCTGCGCCTCTTCGCGGGCCTTCTCGGCCAGGTATGCCAAGAGGTCGCTGCGGACGAACAGCCAGTTGCGCCCGATCTTCAAGCCGGGGATTTCGCCAGCTCGCGCCATCTCCTCGATGCGTTCGGCTGTGCAGCGCATGAGTTCCGCGCACTCTTCAGAGTTGATCGTCTCCGTCACGGCTCCCTCCCATCCTCAGCCCGGCCGATCTCGGCGGATTGGCGCTCGAAGTAGAAAACGACCGGCTTCGATGTGACTTCGATCAATCCGAATCGCAGCGAGTGCTTGTAGGTCGCGTAGTTGCGCAGCAGAACTTCGGGCCCACGCTCAAGCTTGCGGCGCCACTCATCGACTGAACTGTTGAGCTTGTCGATGTTGCACGGCACGCATGAGGGCATCAGGTTGCCGATGTGGTCGTTCTCAGGCTTCCATAGCTCGCCAGTCGTCACGAAGCCCTTCCCAGGAATGTGGACAGACTTCCGCTCGACGGCTTCCACATGGTCGGCGTGCCAGCGGTCGCTGAGGTCGCAGCCGCAGTACGCGCAACGACCGCCGAACATCTCGCGCAACGTGGCGCGTTGTGCTTTGTTGAGCTTCATTGACTCACCCCCTCGTCTCGCGCTCTGATTGCAGCGGCATGGCCGATCCGTCGCAGGTAGTGCGGTGGCAGAGTTTTCCAGTCGAAGTCATCTTTGAACTCGCCGCAGTGGTGTTCGCGGGGCGTCATGATGTGGCCGGCCTCGGGTTGGACGCTGGGGCTTCGCATGCCTAGCATGGAGATTCGCTGCGCACCGGACACGGGCGCAGAGCGGCGGCACTCTCCCACGCAGCTGTTCGCCGGCGCCCACCAGTCGCAGCCGGCGCAGCAGGGCCCGTGCTCGACGTAGAAGCGGTCGATGATTTCGTTGGCGGCACTCATTGAAGCTTCTCCTTCTTGAATGTGCCGAAGTCCTGCTGCGCGATGAAGGCGGCGGTGCCGTAGAGCCTGTCGAAGGCCTCGTCTTTCCCGACAGTCGCGACCATCATCACGCCGGCCACGCTGCATGCCTTCATGAGCACGTTCGCAATGTCCTGCTCGCTCTGGCAATGGCAGTCGTTCACGAATTGCTGCAGCACCTTGCGCGCGAGCAGTTCGGCTTCGGATTGGGAGATCATTTTCTTGTCCATCAGTACGCCTTCGGTTGAATCGGGCACTGCGACAGAGGGCACGAATAGCCTTCCATACGGTGAACATCGCGGCCACAGCCGCCACAGACCGCCACCACCGGGTTCGAGTCGAGAGGCCCACCATAGAACTTGAGTGGAGCGACGAAGGGCACGCCAAGACGGTGAGCGCGCTGCTCTGGTGTTTCGTCAACCATTTGCCTTCTCCCCGCCCGTAGCTCGGGCCTGATCGATGGCGGCGCGGCTGGCGCGAATCTCCGCGCGCAACATTTCTTCATTGAGGGTTTCGACCGACTTCAGCAGGCCGGGCGATTTCTCGGATACCTCGTAGTTGAGCCACTCGCACACGTCATCGGCCGCCTGCCAGACCCTGGAAAGGTCGCCCCTAGGTATGGCGGGCGTCGCAGCCGCTTCCTGCACGGGTGTGGCCTGATCGATGGCGGTGTCAATTTCTCTGTCCCATAAGTAGGTGGCCCACTGCACCTGAATGGCTCGGAACTGATCGCCGCCGTCTGCCTTAATCCATGCGTACCGCTCCGCATCGCCCCTCAGCCGCTCGATCTCCGCGTCGCGTGCCTTGAGGCTGCGTAGTTCATCGCGGCCGATCAGCATGGTGTTCACGTCTGCAATGCAGCCAGACAGTTCGTACAGGCTGCGGTGGGGAATCGCCTCCAGGCTCTCGGGCAGCTTCGGTTCTGCGGGGTGGGGCTGTGGGGCGCCATACAGCAATAGGCCGGGGGCCAGCGGTAGATCGCTGCATTCCACAAGAAATCCTTCATCGTTCACTCGGGCCAACGGCTCGGCTGCACTCACTGGCAGGAACGCCACCTGATTTCCGATTTCTGGGGGGAGACCTTCGAACCGTACGACTGCTCGATTTGTCTCGTAGCAAAGCTCGATGACACGAGCGCTGGATGAGATGTCCGCGCGCATCACTCGCCTCCAATCCCGCCAGCAGGAGCGATGCCGGCCTTCTTGATCCACTCCTTGCGCTCTTTCGCGTCGAGTTCTTCCCAGCTGGGGAACCTGTTGCAGTGAATGGTTGGGTGGTTGTCGGTGTAGGCGTTGTAGAGCTTGCGTGCTGCAACGATGCGCTTGGCTTTCGCCTCTCCAGCGGAGGCAGTGGATAGCTCGGCGGTGTTCATGGTGCGGGGCCTTCCGTGGCTTTGGCGAGAGCCGCCTCGCACTGGCGCAGCTCTTCGCCGGTCATGAGCATGTCGCAGCCGTTTTGGCGGACAGCGAGCTGCAACGCGGCCAGCAGTTCGGGTGCAGCTGCGATCAGCCGGGCGTCCGGGCCATCCGGGCCGCCGTTGCGGAAGTAGAGATCCGGATGGCCATCGTTCTGCTTGATGGGCTCGCAGACTGACTCCATCCTGTTCACGGTCACGATGCGGCGCCATGAATTGCTGGTGGCGACCAGCCACGGCCCCGGAGTGTGCTTCCCGCTCATCCCTTCTCTCCCTCGGCCGGCTTCTGGCCCGAGATGGCGGAATTGAGAGGCTTGGCGCCGTCGAAGAAGTTCGGAAGCGGCCACCACGACGAACCCGCCACACGCGCACGAAAGACCTTCAAAATGTTCAGCGCGATCCATGCGGCAGAGGGGCTCAACGACTTCCACTTCGCGCAGTGGCTGGCCTCGTTTCGCCCGCCTCTTGGAAACTCGCAGCAGGAAGGGAAGAGGCGGCCACCGAACGGGCAAAAGTCATCGCTCAGGTGAATGGAGTTGCACGATGGGCACATCCATGCGCCACGGGCGAAAAGCGCCGAGTAGGTGTAGATCGAATTGAACCGGGCCGCCAAGCGCTTCTTGAGTTCGACGTCATAGGCGGCGTTCGCCTTGAGGCTTACCGACATCACGCACCTCCCTTCGCATCACCCACCTGCGAGATGGCGGCGTAGAGCACTGCATTGATCTTGTCGCTGGGCAAGTCGTGGCTGTACCCGCTGTTGTCGATGTGACGCTCAATCGCCTCCCATTGCTCTCGCGCATCACCCACCATCGAGGGTGCAGGGGCGTCCTGCTGCACGGGCGCGGTGATGGGGCTATCGTTCTTGCCCGTCGTCCTCACGGCCTCTACGCCGTTGGTAGGAACGTCAGCAGGGCGCCAGATGTGATTGCAGCCGTGGCAAAGGTGCGACCGGTGCGGCTCGTTCTTCCATGGCGGCATAGACCAAGCTGCCGGCGGATCGGATCGGCCTAGATAGCGATCTGTTGCCTCCGGTGCATCGACGTGCTGCAGGCCGCACTTCGGGCAATGCAACACCATGTCGATGGGCGCCACCTGCACAGGCGCGGGCTGGGCGAGGGCGGCGCGCAAGCGGTCGGCTTCGTCGCGGGAAAGACGGATGTAGGTGATGCTTGGCTTCGCGTCGTAGTGCTCGATGTACCGACCCAGCATCGAAGCCAGTTCCGGCGCCGCGCTCGGGGTGGCCGGTGTCGCTGCGGGAGGCGTTGCGAGGGCGGCGATTGCATCGGAGGTCGCCTCCTTGCCGTCGAGGCCAGCCAGCACGCGAAACTGTGTAGCGAAGTCGTAGGCCTGCCGCTCGGTGATGTGCTGCGCGGCGTCATCCAACTGATGCGAAAGTTGCACAACCGCATTCCAGCGTTCGCTTTGCCCCCCCATTGCCTCTGGTGCTGCCTCGGGTGAGGCTGCGAACAGACGCAAGACGGCATCCGCGATGTCTGGCGCAAGGTCGGAGCCACTCGCCTCTACGAAGTCGTCTTCGCTCATGGTGCCCACGCTCCAAGCCGACCAGACGCGTGTGCAGTGGTAGACGGAAACAAGCCGCTCTTCCACCAGATCGATCAGCGCGTTGCGATCCAGCGCCACTGCCTGCGCTTGCTCGGTCGCTACGGGGGCGGTGAGGGCGGCCTTGGCGATGCGGATGATGGCCTTCAATGCCTTGCCATCCGACATGGTGTTCTTGGGCTCTTCGAGGATTTGCTCAAGAGCGGTTCTCAGGTCATTCGCCATGGCTCTGTCCTTGGGTCTGGGCGGTCGGGGTTGCAACGAACTGGATGCTCCCGTTGAGAATCCCTGCCTTGATAGCGTTGAACTCCCAGCAGTAGATTTGCGCTTCGACGTACACGCGGATGCCGTCGCGGTAGTCGTGCTTCTTGCGGGCGATGAATGCCTCCGCTGCCGCTTTGGTGAAGTGCGAGTTCACGTACTCCCAGCGCTCCTCCCATCCGGTGACGGTATGGCCGTCCAAGGCGCCAAGGATTTCCCACTGCGAACAGGTGTCGAGGTCGAGGAAGTTCTCGCTGGAGTCGGCTTGTGAAGCAGCGTCGAGGGCAGACCGTTCGTCGCCGTCGCAATCAGCCCAGTACTCCTCGGGGCAGTACCAGCAGTTTTCTTCAAAAGCGACCAGCGTGTGCGATGCATAGTCGCGGTCGATGCCGCTGACGATTCGCCGAGCCTGTACGGTGAACAACGCCTCTGCCGTGAGGTGGCCGCGCACGCCTTCGCCGACGCAGTCGTGGTGCAAGCGTTTGACAAAGTCCGCCCATGAGGCAGCGGCGAGCGCGCTGCCGGACGCGAGGGAAGGTTGCACTACTTCGCGCTCGCTGCCCATCCGGGGCAAGTCCTCTCCCTCGTCGTGCGCAGAGATCGTTTCTTTGATGCTGGGGGTGGGCATGGTGGGGCCTCAGGCGGCTTGCTTGGCGTGGATCGCCTGCAGGTGGTTGGCCATCGCGGCCAGGATGTGCGGGTAGTCGGCCTCGTGGAAGAGGACCGAGCCGCGCTCCTTCAGACCGGTGAAGCCCAACGTGGTCAGGCCCTCGGCGGTGATCGACAGCGGGGCGATGCGCTCCTTGATCTGTCCGAGGCTCAGGGTCGGGTGGGTCATCGGCGCGGCGGCGCGCGGTGCCGTGCGCACCGGCATGGCGAAGACGGCCGGCGCAGGCGCTGCAACTGGAGCCGCGACGGGTTCCGCGACCACTGCAGCCTTCGCCAGTTCGTCGGCCTTGCGCTTGTCCTCCTTCGCCTTGAAGTCGGTGATCCGCAGCTGCACCAGCGCCTCGAAGTCGTCGGCCGCCTTCAGGACGATGGTTGCCTCATCCGGGAACAGTGCGGTGTGATCCGCGGCTTCGGCGGCCAGGTGCTTGAGGTTCGCTTCGATGCGCTCGGCCACGGCGGTCGCGGCCACCTTCGCATTAGCCAGTTCGGTGTCGACTGCGTTCTGCATGCTGGCGAAGGTCTTCAGCCCCTTGATCGCCGTGCCGAAGTCGGCATGCGGCGCCGGCATGTAGGACTTGCCCAGGCGCGTGTTCAGCGCAGCAACGTGAGCAGCCAGGCCACTGACGCCGCCGGCGACGATCTCGCCTTTGCGCGCCTGCTTGCGGGCCTCGACCAGCTTGTCGAGCTCAAGGCGCGTCTTCTTTGCTTCCGCCGTGATGTCGTCGATGGTCTTGAAGAGCTTGTCGATGCTCTCGGTCTGGCTCAGCGCGTGTTCCTTTGCGGCCTTCAGGCGAGTCTCGACCTCGCCGCACCAAATCACCGTCTTGGCAGCGTTGGCGAAGTCCTGGTCGGTCTGCAGGTCGCGGTTGATGCCGGCGAAGACGGCCAGCGCGTGCTCGCGGTACTGCTCGAGGTTGCTGTCGGTCACGGCGCCGCTGACGGCGATGCGCAGGGCGGGAAGCGATTCCGGCGTGCGGCCGACGGCTTCGGCGACAACTTCGGTCGGCGTGTAGACGGCAAGGTCGGCGGCGAATTGCTGCCAGCCGGCACGGATGCGCGCGAACCACTCAGCGCTTGGCAGCACCACGACCCAGACGGTGCGCTCGCGCGTCCCATCGGAGATCGAGAAGATGAGCCGCTCGGCCTTCGTGACCATCAGCACCTGCTGGCACTGCGGCATGTGTTCCTCGGGCACTTCCCCGGCAAGGACGAGCGCGGCGTATTCCTCGTTCCACTGCTTGTTTTCCCAAGCAAGGTCTTCGGCCATCGTCAGCCCATCGCAGGAGGCCGAGATCTCGCCATCCGAGCAAGTGACCGGGTAGAGCGTTTCGCCGATCTCGGCTTCGATGACTTTGCGGGCCGGAGCCTCGACAGCGTGCCCGTGGTCCAGCACGTTCTTCTGCACCCAGTCGCTGAACTCCTTCGCGATGCCGGTCTTCTTCATGCGCAGCAGTTCGTTGCGCGTGGTCTTGCGGGACAGGCCCAGCATCGCGGCTGCTTCGCTGGCGCCGAAGTGCTGAAGGCGGAACAGGTCCCAGGCTTCGCTGCCTTGAATGAGGTCGTGAGTTTGCATGGCGTGGTCCTTAGGCGTTGAGTTCGGCGCGGCGTGCGTCGTAGGCGGCGTTCAGCGGCTCACGTTGCTGCTCGGGGATGGAATTGATGAGGTCGGCGGCGAGGTTCAGCGCGTCCTCGTCCTGCGCCTTCGCGATGGCGTCGGAGACGGTGGCGAAGGTCGGCCCGCTGGGCTCGGCCTGCGCTTCAGCGGCCAGCTTCGCGGGGATGCCCTTGATGGCTTCGATCTGCGCTTCGGTGAGCGTGGAGACGGTGGCGACCGTGGCGAGCACGCCGGCCACGTCCTTCTTCTTCAGCCGGATGACCTTGGTCCAGATCACCATGTTTTTGGCGAACTCTTCGTCGCTCTGCGTGGGCAGCGCGGGCTTGGCGGTGCCCGCAGCGGCGGCGGCTTCCGGGTTGTGGCGCGTCAGGTGATCACGCAGCGCCTCGTCCATGTCTTCCAGGTCCTGGCCGAACATGTCGCCGCAGGCCGTGACGTTGATCGTCATGGCGATCTTGGCGCGCTTGTTCGCCATCTTCAGGATCGTGTTGGCGAGGTCGGCCGGCTCGGTGCGGACCTGCTTCGTCTTGTACTTGCCCGACTTGATGCGGCGCAGGTTGGCCGGCGTGGCGTCGAACTCTTCGTCCCATGCCTTGCGCCACTTGTACTTTTCCTCGCCGCTCGACGCCTCGCCCATTCCGGTGCCGAGCACGATGCCGTTCATCTGGTGAACGCCCGTGCAGGTCACGCGGTAGCGCACCACGTCGGCCGTCGAGAGGTCTTCGACCTGGTAGGAGTCGGCCACGCGGAAGGCCATGCACAGCACCTCGGCGCCCTGCTTGTAGAGCGTGGGCTTGTCGGTGCCGGGGATGATCCCGTAGTGCACCTCCTGCTTCATGACGGCCCGCATGACCTCCTGCACCAGTGCCACATGGCTGATGATGTCGGCGACGGCCATGCGGCTCGATGCGTGGGCAAGTGCGCCCTGTTGGGATTGGAATGCGACGACGGTGTTCACGGTCAACCTCTGAAGAAATGAATAGCCGCGGTAGCAATGCAAGACACGGCAAAGATGGCAGCAGCAAGGCCGCTGATAGCGGTGGAAAGGGGAGTGCGGGGCAGCTCGTCGGCTGCGTCGGCGTGGTCCCCGATGGGGCTGTGGAGGATGTTCATGCGACCTCCGCGAAGTCCACGCCTTCGGAGTAGTAGCCGTTGGACGATCCGAACCAGCGGATGTCCACGTAGCCCTTGATCGTGGCGAACTTGTAGAAGGTCCACGTATAGGACTCTTCGCCAGCGGGGTCGAAGTCGGCAGGCGTTTCGCCCGTCACCTCTGCGGCGATCACAAGCGGCGAACCGATCAAGTCCTGCAGATCGCCTGCAATGTCTTCGATGTACACCGATTCGCAGCAGTCCTGCGAGTGGTAGAGCTTGAACGTCTTGCCGTCCTCCGTCTCGAAGTACAACTCGCGGCTGTCGTCGTTGCGGATGGCTTTCAGCGTCTTGCCGACGAGGTCGGAAACGACCGGGTAGGGGGCGTACATGCTCACTCCTTGTTCGCCGCGATGGCGTGGGTTTGGGGTGCCGAGTGCTCGGCGGTTGGCGCGTCATCGAACTTGATGACGACGAAGAGGGCGATCACGAAAGCGATGTAGAGCGCGAAGTCGGCAGCAGTGGGGCCGTCTCGGTCGTCGGGCATGGGCTCGATGCGGCATTGCGACGAACGGATGTGAGGGCCGAACGCGCCTTCGAGGTCGCGCGCTGCTCGGCCGGTCCAGCTGCTGTTTTTCATGACTTCACCTCCGCCGCGCGCGCCGCAACGTGCTCCCGGTAGCGCACCTCGTAGCGGTCGAAGTACGTGGCGAACGCTTGACGCGCAATCGCCTTGTTCGCCGGGTCCGCCATGCAGTAGAGGTGCGCCAGCGCCTTCACAAAGCTGCCGCCCTGCACCTCCATCATGTGGAGTGCGTCGTCGTAGAGGGGCGCGCTCATGCGGCACCGCCTTGGCGACGATTGAAGCGGTCCACCAAGCGCCACAGGTAGCCGAGCTTTTGGCCTTGGTAGAAGCGGATCGGCTCACCATCGTTGTCTTCACGGGTGTCCGTTCGCATCAGGTAGAAGCCGGAGCGGACGTTGTGTCCGCCGACCGTGATCGTCTTGCCGCTCATGCTCGACTCCGATCGCGCTGCACTTCTTCGCTGTGCGCAAAGTGGACCGTCTGATCGAACCAGCGCTGGTCTGCCTTGAAGGCATTGCGGGCGCGGTCGGCGGCCAGCAGCTCTTCTTCCGTGGGCACGAGAGCCCAGTCAGCAGGGATGCTGGCCGGCTTGTCGAGCACCAACACCTGGTGCTGCGGGCAGATGCGGCGGGAGATCTTCTCGGGTGGGAACATCATTCACTCCAAGGTTTGCAGCGGGGTGCTGCCTTGGGGTGAACTGTAGCAAATGAGAAAGTCAAACGCAAGCAAAAGCGAAAGTTATTTGCGAAAGCTCTTCATCGCAAACCCTAGGCTGTAAATTTGCTCAGTGCCGCCGAAGGAGGGCGTTCGGCAAGCGCCCATGAAAAAGCCGCCCGGAGGCGGCAATGTGCTTGGGTTAGGAGGGGCTAGTGGCGCCAGAAAAGACAAAGGCCGCACGAGGCGGCCTTTGCGGACTTTCGTCCAGCGACAACAGGGACTTGGAATCGCCTTACTGCTGCCGGCTCCCTTTCAGGAGACTCGAAGCCCAGCGAGCTGGGGACCTGATTAATGTATGACCATCAAGTCATTTCCACAAGTGAGCCATTCCTAACGAGTAGAGTATTCCTTGACGGATCTGGCCGAACTCCTTCTGGGACACCGCCATATCGACATAGTTCCGCTTGCCCGCTTCGTCTCGGCCGAGGTAGTACTTGGTGAGTCTGGCGAACGAGACCGTCATCAGCATGTCGCACTTCGCCCAAACAGGCTTTCCCGAACTCTTGGGATGCGGGTCCTTCTCAAGCAGGACGTGGTATCCAGTGGGCTTTAACGGCGCATCCGTGCTCAATGGCACAACGGTGCACAGGCCGGGCCTATTCAGAAACTTCGGCGAGACAACCACTACCAATCTAACCTTCGACATCTCAGGATCGATCAGATTGCAGTAGTCGCACACCAATACTTCCGCCGTGGATGGGTGATATGGGAGAGGCTTGTTGGGCATCTAGTACTGCACCGAGTGGACCAGTGCGTTTGCATCGCCCCGTGAGGTCTGTGTGTAGGCGTAGACCCGAGGGCTCCCCCACACGAACTGGACGCGTTCTCCGGAGACTGTTTTGGTGCGGTTCACGCTTTCCGGAAGCCCCATCACCGCGAACGCGCCGCATGTCGTCATGCCTATTTCCGGCACCTTGCCGCGAACGCCGCCCAGGTCCACGCCGTTGATTGACGCAGAGGCCTGCAAATTCGCCTGTAGCGCCCACATCTTCCGCGACTGAACCTTCTTGCGAGCCTCGACGCCCCAGGACACGCAGTTTTTCCACCAGTCGGCCTTCTCGATCTGAGCCACGATGGCCTTGTCATCCTTGCGCGCCGATTCCCTGAACTCCTCCCACGACTCGGGGATGGCGTTCGGATCCTTGGGCTTCGGAAGATCGGGCTGCCTGGCCGGAGGGGCGGAGGCGGGCGCGGAGGGAGCGGCCGCCGCCAATGGGGTCGTTGCGGCCGCCGAAATCGGGGCCTTTGATCGACCGGCAGAGGACAGTACAACGGCGCCGAAAAGTGCAGCACCGATCAGTGCTGCGGACAAGCAGGCATAAAGGCGAGATTCCGTCGACATGCGGCCCCACTGCCTGCCCGCCGCGTACATGAGTCCACGCTTCTCCATGCGTCCCACCTTTCATCCTCCCCACGCCATGCGGGGCCATTCCCCAATTCAGGGGATAGTTATAAAGCAGTACTAGTCAGAAACACTAGGTAACAAACCTGACGGGGAAGGGTACGATCACCCCTTGGGGGCTGCGCTTCATTGAACCCCCTGACTGTTGGCCTCTTCCTGGTCGCCTGGAGGCTCCCCCAATAGCCGCTCCAGCTTAGTTGCAAGACTCGGCGCATCCTCGGGGGACGATGCGAGGGCGGACAGAATTACCTTGGCCTGATCGCGATCCAATGAATCCAGGCTGCGAAGCTTCTCTCCAAGCAACGTGACCAAATACCGCGTCCCTGGATTCTTGGGGACGAGCATCGAAGGCGGACTTTCCGTGCCGGCGTTGCTGACCTCTCCGGGTATCGGTCGATCAAACCACCCGTCCGGCTTTCCCGTCTTGGCCTGAAGCGTGGCGAGAGCCTTCTCTCGCAACATGCGGTTGCCCGAGAACCATTGCCCAACCTGGGACATGGTGACGCCGGCCTTAGCCTCTAGAACCGCAGCTTTCCCGTCGTACTTCTCATCGATGAGGCGCTCAAGCCAGAAAAGTCGCCGCGCCACTTCGGGCGGGTGTTCGACTTTCGCTTCGGGCTTTCTCATGCTCCAACTTTAGCGATTGCAACTTTCGCTTTTGCTCCGTATACTTTCGCAAAAGCGAGAGTAATATGGACCTGAAAACCTACATCCAAGACGAACGTGGTAACGCCTCGGCACTCGCGGAGGCGCTCGGAATTCCGCCCTCGTACCTGTCGCAGATGGCCAGTGGTAACCGCACGATCACTCCGGAGCGCGCCTCGGCCATCGAGCGCGCGACGAATGGTGTGGTGACTCGGAAGGCAATGCGTCCAGACGACTGGGCCGCCATCTGGCCCGAGCTCTCCGAAGCGAAGGCAGCCTGACATGCGCAGCACATTCCCCCAGCGGCTGCGCGCGTGCGCGACCGTCAGCCTCCCAGCGCTCGAAATCTCGCCTCGGTCTCTGCCTGTGTCGGCTCCGTTGGAGCTGGTTCGTCTTCCAGTGCGTTCCACAGATGGTTTGCATCTGCAGGGAGCGTCGGCTGCATCAGCGCCACCGACCCCCAGCCTGCTGACCACGCCTCCAACGCTGACTCGGAAAGAAGTGCTTGGACTGATTGCAGACAGTGAGCGGAGATTGCGCTCAGCGGTTGCTCGGAATGCGACGTATCGAGCGGCACTGTGATGACGATTCTTGCCCCTGCCTCCGTTGGGAATCCAGTTGCCAGCGGCCTGATCTCTACCTTGCCATGCGAGCCCAACTCGCCTTGGTTGATGCCCAGGAAAAAGTACCCGAATTTCATTTCGTCCGCCCGTCGCCGGGTCCGTGTTGAGGAACTCGGACTCTACCCGGCGATAGGGCGGGCACCCCACCAGCAGAAAGCGACGGCCTGAATGTTCTACCTCGAACTCTTCCTCGTGCTGCTGGTGGCCGTGCTCATCGCGGCCGGCATCTTCGTGCTGCTGAACAAGCCCAAGCGCTGAGCCCTGGCCTGACACCTCCTTTGCGCTGACTTGTTTTTCTCCCATGCCGCAAGTCTCGCTTTTGCCTTGATCTGCATCAACGTCCAACTTCCCGGAGCCCGTACATGAACGCCCAAGACGCCCTGCGACTGATGATCGACAACTACCCGGGCGGCCGTGCCGTCATTGCCGCGCGCCTGGGCAAGACGGAAGAGGTCCTCCGCAAAGAGACGTGCGGCTCGCCTTCCCACAAGCTCGGCCTGAACGACGCCATCACGGCATCAGACATGTGCATCGAAGCCCAGTCGCCGCACTGCTACGCCTTCGTGAACGCCATCGGCGCGCCCGCCGGCCGCTTCATCGAGCTGCCCGTGCGCGACATGGCCAGCAAGCAGGATCTGCGCGACGACGGCGCCGGGCTGGTGAAGGAGGGCACCGACGTGCTGATCGAGCTCAACACCGCATTGGCGGACGACAACATCAGCGACAACGAGCTGGCCCGCATCGAGCGCGAAGCAATGGAGGTGTACGAGCGCGCCCAGGCTGTTGTCCGCGGCGCGCGCGCCCGGCACGCCGCCGGCAAGCCCGTTCATCTCAAGGTTGCAGCATGAACACCGCCATCACCGACGCCATGGTCGCAGACATGGACGAGACAGCTGACTTCATGCACCAGCAGCCTCCCTTCGTCTTCCCGCCCTCAGGCATCAAGCACGAGCGCGCTCCCAAGGTCGTCCGAATCAAGGGCCTGCAGACCATCGTCCGCCACGGCATCCCCATCACCGGCCGCGCGCAGGGTGAGGCGGACATGCACAGGCGCGACTCGATCAAGCGCGGAGGCATCTAGCCATGCAACACGCCATCGACTTCCCCGGTTCGCCCATGGCGCGCCGTTGCGACCCCGTCACGAGCCACTTGGCGGCCGAGCAAGCCAAGGAAATGGCGCAGCGCCACCATGCCCTCATCCTCGCCGTTCTGCGCAGGCACGGCCCGCTGGGCAAGGATGGCATCGCCTCCCGCCTGCGTGGCCTCGATGGCGTGGCCGTGTGCCGCCGGCTGACCGAGTTGCAGCGCCTGGGTGAGATCGCCGAGACGGGCAAGCTGGTCAAGAGCAGTGCCGGCCGCGCCGAGCGCGAGTGGAGGGCGGTGTAGTGGCCGAAGACGCACGCATCGCCGTCGGCCTGCCGTCGCACCCAAAGACCAAGAAGCTGGTCAAGCGACTGGGACAGGCTGCGGCATGGAATCTCGTCTGCCTGATCCTGTGGGCGGCATCGAATCGCTCGGACGGCGACCTTTCGGGGATGTCGGCTGAGGACATCGAGCTTTCCGCCGACTGGCAAGGCGAAGAGGGCGCTTTCGTTGCTGCGCTGGTCGCAGTGAGGTTCCTGGATGGCGCTGAAGGCGCGCTGGTGCTGCATGACTGGCAGGAGCACAACCCTTGGGCTGCTGGCGCTGAAATGCGCAGTGCCAAGGCTCGATGGAACGCTGCAAAGCGTCACCACGGTGCTGCTGAGGCTGATCGACTTGTCCCCGAGTACGCTGCTAACAGGAATGCTACTAGCGATGCTACTAGCAAGACTCCAGCACAAACCGAGCAAGCTGGTAGCAGTGCTCCGTCTCCGTCTCCGTCTCCGTCTCCGTCTCCGTCTCTTACTTCCGACCCTATCGGGTCGGGCGGCGATACCGCCAAGCCTGCACCGGACCTGACCAAGGACGAACTCTGGAAGGCCGGCAAGTCGCTGCTGAGCGAGGCCGGCATGCCGCCCGCACAGTGCGGCTCCTTCGTTGGGAAGCTGGTCAAGGACTACGGCGACCAGATCGTGGTCGAGGCCGTTCGCACTGCCGTTGTGTCGCGCCCTGCGGACCCGGCCCAGTACCTGAAGGCGACTTGCATGCACGCCGCCGGCCAGCGCACCGCCGCTGAGCCTGCATGGCGTGCCGAGCAGCGCACCCGCACCCATCAAGCCGCCCCTGGCGTTGCCGCCGGCGCCGCGCCCGCCGATCAATTTTTCATCAATGTGGAGGCCACCGATGTCGCTCCCCGCCGCCTGGGTTGACCGCATTTTCGACAAGCTCACGCTGACCTACGGGCAGTCGTTCCTTCGCCGCTGGCAGGACATCGACATGAACGCCGTGAAGTCGGATTGGGCGCACGAGCTTTCCGGCTTCGACCGGTTCCCGAAGTCCATTGCGTGGGCGCTGCAGAACCTGGTGCCCGACAAGCCGCCGACGGTGCTCGAGTTCCGCGCCATCGCGCGGCGCGCGCCGGAAGAAGAGCAGCCGCGGATTGAGCACTCGGCGGCCGGCAGGGCGCGCATCGCTTCGGAATTGGCGAAGCTGGGGCCGATTCTCGCCAAGACCGCCCCGACGGGCGACTCGCTCGACTGGGCACGCCGGCTGGTTCATCGCCATGAATGCGGCGCCTACAAGGCCACGCGCACGTCGCTGTCGATGGCGCAGGACGCGCTGGGAGCGAGGGCATGACCCCCGCAGCCGACGCGCCCGATGTGGGCATGGATCGCATCCTGGGCCGCACCCGTGAGGTCGGCGGGTGCATGGAGTGGGCCGGCTACGCGGTAGATGGCAAGTTCCCTCAGATCCGCGTGGACAGCAAGTGCTGGCCGGTGCGCCGCCTTGTCTGGGTGCTCACGCGCGGCGCCACGCGCTCCGACCTCTGGGTGTCGAACAGCTGCGACAACCCGCTGTGCGTGAACCCTGACCACCTGGTGGCGCACACCCGCGGCAAAGCCATGAAGGGCTCGGTTCGCACGGTCGCGCATCGCGTCAAGATTTCCAACGCCAAGCGCAAGAAGTCTGTGCTGACCATGGAGATGGTTCGCGAGATTCGCGCGAGCGACGACACCAACCCCGTGCTGGCCGAGCGCTACGGCGTGGCGCCCGGCTACATCTCGCACCTTCGCCGCGGCAATGCCGTGTGGAAGGAATACGTGACGCCGTTCGCCGGCCTTGGAGCACGCACATGACCCACACCATCGAACTCCTCCGGTACATGGTCGGCAAGGACCGCGTGAGCGTGCTGGGCGTGGCCGCTGCGCTGAAGTGGACGGAGAAGGAGGTCCGCAACGCCAGCCAGCTGGTGCTCCGGGCCAAGTTCATCGAGGTGGTCGAGAGCCGGGGTATTGGCACCCGCGCCTTCTACCGCATCACGGCAAGCGGCATCGAGCGGTCGAAGCACGCACCCAAGACCCGCCTGCAGATGCAGCGGGAGGTGCGCGCCCGTCGGGCCGAGCGTGCGCGTGTCGCGCAGCGCGTGGACGAAAGCCGGGCCGACCGCATGGCGCGCAAGGCGCAGGAGCTGGTCGACGAGCGCCGGCAGCGCGCCGTCCTGGCCGCCATCGAGCGGGAAGAGGAGCGTGCCCGGATCGCCCGCCTTGCCGAAGAGACGGTCTGCACGGCCAGACAGCAGCGGCACGCCCTGGACATGGCATGGGGAGCAATGGCATGAACTGCACCGGCATCTTCGGTCGCCTGTTCGGCCACAACTACCAGCCGGTCTTCGAGCGCATCGCGCCGCAGTCGATCAACCTTGAGCGAGGCCGCGTCGACGCCATCGTGCGCATCTGCAAGGAGTTGACCGACACCAAGTACGTTCACACCTGCTGCACTCGCTGCGGCGACGTGATCGAGGCGGTGCTGCCATGAACTGCCTCAACTGCTCCCACTGGGACCTCAAGCATTCGACCCTGCGCGCCCACGGCTACGGCCTGTGCAAGGCGCTGGTGCCTCCGCAGCCTGGCCGCACGTTCTCCTACCGTAATGCCTGCCGCTTCGGCAAGTTCGCCCAGGCGCCGGCCGAGACGGTGGCCAAGCGGGAAAAGGTGATCGGATGACTGAATCCCTGACCATCGAACTGCACAACCGCTCGCAGGCGTGGGCGGTCATCAAGGACCAGCTGTACCCATTCCTCGCCCAGGTGCTGCAGGGCGGCCATCGCTGGGTTCTCACTGTCTCCAAGCGCAAGCGTACGAAGCCTCAGAACCGCCGCTATTGGGGGAAGGGTGTGCTCGCCCAAATCGCCGCGCAGGCAGCGCCGAACGGCCGGCTGTACTCCGCTGAGACGTGGCACGAGCAGTTCAAGCGCATGTTCATCGGCGTCGAAGAACTGCCGAGCGGCGAGGTCATCGGCAAGAGCAGCACTGGGCTGTCGACGGTCGAGTTCTCGGAGTTCTGTTCCCAGGTCGAGGCCTACGCGGCGAGCGAGCTGGGCGTGACGTTCTACGAGCTGGAGTCCGCATGATCGACAAGAAGATGCTCCGCGCCATGCGCCACTCGCCGGTGCGTAACTACGTGGTGCCGGGCCTCACCTCATGGCTCATCGGGAACCCTTCGCCAGCAGGCACGTTGCGCTTGTTCGAGTGTTCGCGTGACCATCAAGAGAACATCACGCCGCACTCGCACCGCTTCGACTTCCAGTGTTGGGTGTTGGCCGGCGCGGTCCGCAACCGCGTGTGGCGCAAGGTGTTCGACAACGGCGACCTGTTCCAGCGCACCAGCCTGACCTACGACGGCGAGTGTGGCAAGTATCTGAAGCAGGCCGAGGACGTGCAGCGCTACGCCTACACAGACGCGGTTTACGAGGTGGACCAGTGGTACTCGATGAAGGCCGACGAGATCCACAGCATCAATTTCGCACGCGGGACCGAGGTTCTATTCTTCGAGGGCCCGACTATCACGAACGTTTCGCAGATGCTCGAGCCCTATGTGGATGGCGCGGCAGTGCCGACGTTCGAGGTCAAGCCGTGGATGTTCGACAGGGCAGATTCATGAGGCGCGCAGCCAAGATCGACGCCAACCAGACGCAGGTCGTGTCGGCCCTGCGCGCGGCCGGCGTGTCTGTGCAGAGCCTCGCAGCCGTCGGCAACGGTGTGCCGGACCTGTTGTGCGGCTTCCGAGGCAAGCTCTCGCTGCTGGAGGTGAAAGACGGCAGCAAGGTGAAGAGCGCCCGCAAGCTGACCACCGCGCAGACCGACTGGCACGCCATCTGGGCCGACATGCCGCTGTTCGTGGTCGAGACGCCCGAGCAGGCGCTCAGGGCGCTGGGGGTGATCGCATGATGATCTCGACGCCCTCGGGCCCGTGCGGATGCCGTCAATGCCGGCGCGACCGCGATGAGCACCAGATGATGGGCAGCTGGAAGGTGCCGGCCGAGGCCTACACCTTCATCGTCTGCGCCACGTGCGGCAACAAGCGCTGCCCGCACGCCACAGACCACCGGCACGAATGCACGAACAGCAACATGCCCGGACAGACGGGGAGCGCCTACGCATGACCTTCGCCCGCAAGCCCTACGAGCGCAAGCCGCAGCCGCTGTATGCGCCGGTCGAGCGCCGCGGCACCTATGCAAAGGTGTCTTCTGAAAAAGCACCTTCGGTCCCGAAGACCGAGATCGTCCGCAGCGAGGCCTACCGCCGGCTGGTTGCCGCTATGCCCTGCATCGCCTGCGGCTGTGGCCCGTGCCAAGCGGCCCACCCGAACACCGACAAGGGCATGGCGATGAAGACGGACGACCGCCTGTGCTTCCCGCTGTGCGGCCCGCAACCCGGCCGGCCTGGATGCCACGCACTCTTCGACCAGGGCGCCATGTTCTCGAAGGCCGCGCGCCGCGCCATCGAGCCCGCATGGGGTGCCGACACCCGCCGCCGCATCCTGGCGAACGGGCAATGGCCTCAGCGCCTCTCGCTTTTGAACACCACGCCCAAGGGCAAGGAGACGGAATGAAGCTCGAGCCATCAACAAAACTCGCCTGCAACTTCTGCGGCAAGGATTCGGACCGCGCGAAGTTCCTGATCCGCGCGGCGTTGGGCGCCTGCATTTGCGAGGAATGCGTGGTCGTCTGCGTCAAGGTGCTGGCAGACGTGAAAACGGACCTGCCCACCATCGACCCCTCCCTGATCCCTGAGAAGGAAAGCGCATGAAGACCGCAATGTTCGTGGTTGGCATCGTCCTGTTCTTCGCTTCGCTGTGGATCGGTTGCTGGGCGGTCGGCACCTACGGCTATGACCACTGGCCGAACGTCCCCACCCTAATCACGACGTTCCTGCTGTGTCTTGCAGGCTTGACGTTGGCCGTTCTGCCTTTCAACTTTGGAGACGCAGAATGAGCATCGCCGACCGCCACGCCACCGCCTGCCCGACAGGCTTGCTCGATGCATGGCGCGCGCGCAGGGCAGAGCGACAGGCAAGCCGCGCACCGCGCGCCAGCGCTGCGCCGACACGCCCGACTATGGTCGAGCCTCAGGAGCCCGAGCCGATCGACGAGATGGCCGTCGTCCTGAACGACCTGCTGAAGCGCTGGCACCGGTGGCAGGCAGGCTACAGCCCGGTGCCGGTGTGCAGCGCCGACCCCATGTTCCGCAACGTCAAGAGCGGGAAGACGTGGGACAGCACCAGCCAGGTGATCCGAGACGAGCTCAACGGCTCCACGATGGAGGCGATCGACTTTCAGGTGGGCGAACTGCCAGACGACGCTGCGACGGGTCGCGCCTATCGCAGCGCCATCTACGCCATCGCGCGCAACCTGCACGCCGGGTGCAGCGTCTGGTCGAGCCCGCGCCTGCCGCAAGACCCGATGGAGCGCGGCATCGTGTGCATGGAAGCTCGGAACATGCTGACCCGCAGGTTGATCGCCGCCGGCGTGATGTAAAAAGAATTTACGGAAATGCTTGACGCCGCCGTTTTTTCTGGAACAATCGCGCTCGGACGGCCAAGTTGCCTCCAAAATTTGCCGACCCGGCGCAAGCCGATGCAACACCTGCAGGGGAAAGCGAGCCGAAAGGCTCCGGTCGATACCAACACAGCCGCCCACCGAGGCGGCTTTTTCGTTTCTGCGGTGTAGCTCAGCCAGGTAGAGCGCCAGGTTCATACCCTGGAAGTCGTCGGATCGAAGCCGACTGCCGCATCCATGTTCGCCCGCCGAGGCCCACCGCACACAGTCTTCACGACGCGGACTGCCCTCGTGTCGGGCAACACATTTCAGTGAATGCGCAGGCTGATGCGCTGAGTGATACCGCGAAAGCGGGAAGAGGTAGTTGGGCACACCGAGCCGTGGTACACGCCGGCGCTGAGGCTGAAACGCTGGCACCCAACCCAAGCCGGAGATCAGCGCCGGCCACTGGATCAATCTAGGATGAGGCATGAAAGTCAAAGATCTCATCGAGTTACTACAGGCTCAAGACCAAGAAGCTGAGGCCGTGGTCTGCGGCATGGATGGCGCCAACTACATGCGGGCGACCGAAGTCACCCCAGTCACCGTCTGCAGGGTAAGCAGCGCATGCGGTGAATTTGAGAAGGCCGATCGCTGCGGCAAGGGGCAGTACTACGAAGCCCTGAGTGCCCCGTTTGTGGTTGTCCACATCGACTGAACCAGTTTTCTCCTCGACCGATTTTGAGTCGGTCCTTGCCCGCACATCAGCCGCCCAGGTGGCTCGGGCTTTCTTACACCACTCCGCAACGCCAGCGGACTCTAAGCGGTCGCATGGCCGCAATGGCGGGACGTGCAGACGGCAGCACCCAGCGCCCTGGTGGCGTAAGTCCGATGGGATGGCAAGACACAAGGAAGCAGCATGGCTCAAGTGACCGTCAGCATCGGCGTCAAGGTGGCGCCATGGATGGATCGCTACCTCGACATGGTGGTGCAACGGTTCGCGCGCACCGGCGTGCCGCCCCTGATGGACGTTGTTGAGCGCGTGATCGCTCGGGGCATCAGCCCCTACGTTGCCACATGAGCCTCGCCACCCTCAAGCCCAGGCTCAGCACTGCCAACCTCACCCGCGCACCCATGCTGCAGGCCAAGGCAGGCACGACAGAGATGGAGCGTGGTCGGGCATGGATGGCGAAGCGAGAGCGTGTAGCCCTGCGCTTCAACTACCTGTGTGCCCACTGCGGCCTGGTGTGGCGCAAGAGCCATGACCAGATCGACCACATCGTGCCCCGTGAGCAGGGAGGCAGCAACGACGAGTCGAACCTGCAGCCCTTGTGTGACCCATGCCACAAGGCCAAGAGCAAACAAGAGGCTTCGGCCCGTGCAGGCAGGTAGATGCGAACGATTCTCACGCCATGCACCAAGGTGGGGCGGGGTCAAATGTTACAGCCGGTCGAGTGCAGGAAACCGCGTGGTTCCGCACGCGCAACAAAACGCCCCTTTTGGGGTTAATCAAATGGAGCAGGTAGAAATCAAATGGCAGGCGTGAAGGGCAAGAGCGGCGGAGCGCGGCCAGGTGCTGGCCGGAAGGCTCAGGAGCCGACTTTCATTGCGCCCGATCCGGCTGTGGTCGAGAGCGGAGATCCGCTTGACCCGCGCCCGACGCTGGAGCTGATTGCGCTCGGCCGTCTTGAAGTGAGCGCGCTCCAGATGAAAGCGCTGCTCGCGCTGCTGCCGTACACGAACACGAAGAAGGGTGAGGGCGGCAAGAAGGACGACGCAGCGGGGCGCCAGAAGGCCGCGGCCGGAGGCCAGTTCGGTGTGCGCAAGGGGCCGCGCCTGGTCGCCTCGAGGTAATCGATGGACTGGACAACCGCCTGCCCCGATTGGGAGCGGCGGATTGTCGCGCGCGAGTCGCTGATTCCGTGCCCGCCGCTGTACCCGTCCGTTGCGATGGACGCCTGGGACGTGTGCAGCAAGTTCGAGATGGTCGACGTGACCGGGCGCCCGCTGCTGGGTGACGCGTCGCTGCCCTGGCTGCGCGACTTTGTGATGGCGGTGTTCGGCGCCGAAGACCCGGACGCCGGCCGGCGCCACATCAACGAGTTCATGCTGATGGTCAGCAAGAAGAACGCGAAGAGCACGATAGCCGCGGCCATCATGCTGACGGCGCTGATCATGAACTGGCGTGCATCGGCCGAGCTGCTGATCCTGAGCCCGACGAAGGAAATTGCGGACAACAGCTACAAGCCGATCCGGGACTTCATCCGGGCGAACGACGAGCTCGACGCGCTGCTCAAGGTGCAGGACTACTTCCGCACCATCACGCACCGCGAGACGGGCGCGACGCTCAAGGTCGTGGCCGCGGACAGCGACACCGTGTCGGGCAAGAAGGCCTCCTTCGTCTTCGTCGACGAGCTCCACGAGTTCGGCAAGCAGGCGAAGGCGTCGAACATGCTGCTGGAGGCGACGGGCGGCCTGGCATCGCGGCCCGAGGGTTTCGTGATCTACGCCACCACGCAGTCTGCAGAGCCGCCGGCAGGGGTGTTCAAGACCAAGCTGGACTACGCGCGCAAGGTGCGCGATGGCAAGGTCAAGGACCGCAAGTTCCTGCCGGTGATCTACGAATTTCCGCAGGCCATGCTGGAGAGCAAGGCCTACGAGGATCTCGAGAACGCCTACGTGACGAACCCGAACTGGGGTGCGTCGGTGGACATCGAGCGAATCACGCAGCTGCACAGCCAGGCGCGCGAGGGGGGAGAGCAGGACTTCAAGGAGTTCCTGGCCAAGCACCTGAACGTCGAAATCGGCATGAACCTGCGGTCAGACCGCTGGGCCGGCGCTGACTTCTGGGAGCAGCAGGGCACAGAAAAGGCCCTGACGCTGGACGATCTACTGGCCCGCTGCGAGGTGGTCGACATCGGTATCGACGGCGGCGGGCTGGACGACCTGCTGGGATTGGCCGTCATCGGCCGCGAAGCCGAGACGCGCAAGTGGCTGCTCTGGACGCATGCGTGGGCCCATCCATCGGTGCTCGAGCGGCGCAAGGAGATCGCACCGCGGCTGCAGGACTTCGCCAAGAACGGGCACCTGACGCTGGTGAAGAGCATCGGCGACGACGTGTACGAGGTCGCAGAGATCGCGGCCAGATGCGAGGCGTCCGGCACGCTGGACAAGATCGGGTGCGACCCCGCGGGGCTCGGCGGCATCTTGGATGCGCTGGTAGAGGCCGAAGTGCCGGAAGAGAAGGTCATCGGTATCAGCCAGGGCTGGAAGATGACTGGAGCAATCAAGACCGCCGAACGCAAGCTGGCCGAAGGCGGCCTGGTGCACGGCGGACAACCAATGATGGCCTGGTGCGTGGGCAACGCCAAGGTCGAGCCGCGGGGGAATGCAATCGTGATCACAAAGCAGGCCTCCGGCACTGGAAAGATTGACCCGCTCATGGCGACCTTCAACGCCGTGACCCTGATGTCCCTGAACCCTGAGAGTGCCGAGCACACGCAGGGCTTCGTAGACCTGAACGCATGACCCAAACACTCAACCTTTCCGCCGAGCGCCATGTTTCGCGCGTCCTGACGGACTGGGTCGCATCGCGTCCGGGTGCCGTGGAGCGCTCGGGCTTGATCCAGAACGCGACGGCCACCAGTTCGAACCGCGAGTCGATGATCGAGCTGTTCCAGCCGATCATGTCGGCGTCGGGCTATCCGGTGAACGACAAGAGCGCCATGCAGGTCAGCACGGTGTACGCCTGCACCAGCAAGCTCGGTGGTGCGATTCAGCAGCTGCCGATCAACCAGTACCGAATCAAGCCCGACGGCTCGCGTGAAGAGACGAAGCGGAACGACCTCTGGTATCTGCTGAACGAATCTCCGTCTCCCGCCTGGACCGCGGCCGCGTGGTGGGAATGGGTGACGCGCTGCGTTGCGCTGCGCGGCGATCAGCACACCGAGATCCTGCGCAACGGCTTCGGGGAGCAGAAGGGCTTCAAGGTCCACCACCCGGATTACGTCTCCGCGCGCCGCGTTGGCTTCCGCCTGGTCTACGACATTGTCGAGATGGAAACCGGGAGGGTCTACACGGTCGACCAAGACGACATGCTGCACTTCTCTGGCTTCGGTTTCGACGGCCTGAGTTCGCTCAGCATGATCCAGAACGGCGCGAAGAACGGCATTGGCAACGCGCTGGCCGCGGCGAACTACACCGGGAAGAGCATCGGCGAAGGGGCCATGCCGCAGATCTCCCTGGAATACAAGAACAAGATGAGCCCAGAGCAGTCAAAGCAGCTTCGGGAGTCCTTTGTCGCCACATACGGCGGCGTGAACGGCCGGAAATTCCCTCTCGTACTGACCGAGGGGGGCACCGCGAAGGCCCTGAGCATCAGCCCCGTGGACATGCAACTGCTGGAGTCCCGCCAGTTCGAGCGCGAGGACATCTGCCAGGCGATGGGTGTTCCTCCGGTGCTCATCGGCGACAACAGCAAGACCTCGAGTTGGGGCACTGGGATTGAACAAATCACGCTCGGTTTCGTCAAGTACACGATCAAACCGCACCTGACTCGCTGGCGACAGGAGTTGAACCGCAAGCTTTTCCGCAATGCTGGGCCGTTCCTGGATTACGACCTTGACGCGCTTCTGCTTGGCGACAGCAAGGCGCAGGCCGAGTCCGACCGCGCGGCCCTGGGCGGCCCGGGCTCGGGCAATGGCTACAAGACCGTGAACGAGGTTCGCCGGTCGCGCAACCTGCCGCCCATCGACGGCGGCGACAAGCTCTTCGTGGCGGAGGCCAAGGCTGCCGCTGCACCATCTCCCGAACCCGCACCCACCGAGGGCACCCCATGAAAATCAACAAGCTGATGCAGCTTCTGAAGGACAACGCGCGCGCCGAGGGCGATGCGCCGACGATCCGCGCCGAGGTGGCCGACGACGGCGCCCACATCTACGTCTACGACGTGATCGATAGCTACTGGGGCGCGAGCGCGGCCGCGCTGGTGTCGGCGCTGGCCGCCGCCGGTGACAAGGTGGTGCACATGCACATCAACTCGCCTGGCGGTGATGTCTTCGAGGCGCGCGCGATGGCCGCGGCGATCTCTACCCATTCAGGCAAAGTTGTCGCGCACATCGATGGTGTTGCGGCCTCGGCGGCGACGTACCTCGCGCTCGCGGCCTCCGAGGTCCGCATGACGGATGGCGGCATGTTCATGATCCACAACTCGTGGACCATGGCGATGGGCGACCGCAGCGAACTGCGCTCGACCGCGGATCTGCTCGAGAAAATCGACGGCACCATCGCCGCCAGCTACGCGGCCAAGACCGCCGCCGACCTTGCGCAGATCACCGGCTGGATGGAAGACGAAACCTGGTTCACCGCCCAGGAAGCTCTCGACGCTGGCTTCATCGACGCGATCGATCCCAACACCCAGGCCGGCAAGCAAGCCAAGTGGAACCTGTCCGCCTACGCAAACGCGCCGGCCCAGAAGGAACCCGAGCCCGACCTCGCGGTGTTGGCTGCCGCTCAACTTCAAACCAACCGCAATCGCATGCGGTTGTTCCAGATCTGACGCGCTCCCGCGTGTGAGAACCAGCCGCCTCCGGGCGGCTTTTTTGTGTCCGCCTCATTACTCGAAAGGTAAAAAATGAGCATTCAAGCCCTCCGGGAGCGCCTCGCAGCTTCCAACCGAGACGCCAACAAGCTGTTGGCCGACAAAGGCGATCAGGCCTGGTCGAAGGAAGACCAGACCGTGTTCGACACGCACGCCGACGAGATCGATCGCGTCAAGGCGCAGATCGCTGCCCACGAGCGCATGATCGAAGCCGGCCGCGACGCCAACTTCGAAGATGCTGCGCGCCAGGCCGGCAAGGGTGGCAAGGGCGAACTCAGCGTCAAGGACGCCGTCGCCATCTACCTGCGCCACGGCAACAACGTGAGCGCCGAGCAGGCCGTCGCGATCCGCAACGCCATGTCGACCACGACCCCGGCTGAAGGCGGCTACACCGTCCCCGCCGAGATCGCCGCGATGGTGGTCGATTCGCTGAAGGCATTCGGCGGCATGCGTGAAGTCTCCCAGGTCATCACGACCGCCGGCGGCAACGCGCTGAACTGGCCCACCAGCGACGGCACGTCGGAAGTCGGTGAAATCGTGGCGGAAAACGCTGCGGCCACCGGCCAGGACATCACCTTCGGCACGGTTGCGGTGAACCCGTACAAGTACAGCTCGAAGAAGATCGCCCTGCCGGTCGAGCTGATCCAGGACAGCGCGATCGACGTCGTGCAGTTCGTGGTCGACCGCCTCGCGCAGCGCCTGGGCCGCATCACCAACACGCACTACACCGTCGGCACCGGCTCGAGCCAGCCGTTCGGTGTGATGGCGCGTGCCACCACGGGCAAGACCGGCACCACCGGCCAGACCCTGACGGTGATCTACGACGACCTGATCGACCTGATCCACAGCGTGAACAGCGCCTACCGCACCCGCGGCGCGCGCTTCATGCTGCGCGACACCTCGGTGGCGGTCATCCGCAAGCTCAAGGACACGAACGGCCGTCCCATCTGGAACCCGGGCGACAACGAGAGCATCAGCGGCGGCACCCCGTCGACGATCTGCGGCTACCCGTACACGGTGAACGACGACGTGGCCGCCATGGCCGCGAACGCCAAGTCCATCGCGTTCGGCGACTTCTCGCAGTTCGTGATCCGCGACGTGGCCGGCTCGACCAGCCTGCGCCGCTTTGACGACTCGGCGTTCGCGCTGAACGGCCAGGTCGGCTTCTGCGGCTGGATGCGCACCGGCTCCAACCTGCTCGATACGGCCGCCGTCAAGGTGTACGTGAACTCGGCAACCTGATCGACGGGGCCCGGCTTCGGCTGGGCCCTTTCGTTTCTGAGAAGGAAACACCATGGCAAAGAAACAACCCGCCGTCGAAGGCCAGGTCAAGGCCCGCGTCCTGCTGGATTGCGACCTCGGCAAGGCCGACGACGTCGTCATCTTCGCGAGCGCCGAAGAAGCGGCCGCGGCCGGCGGCCAAGTCGACACCAATCCCGAGGCTGTGGCATACGCCGAGAGCCTCGCTCAACCCAGCGCCGAGTAAGCCATGGGCGTAAAGGTCATCACGCCGCCGGCGCAAGTCATCCCCACCGTGGACCTGGTCAGCCACGTCCGCGCGCCGGATGACTCGGAAGGCCCGCTGCTGGTGGCCTTCCTTGGTGCAGCGCTCGGATACGCCGAGCACTACACGGGGCGCTCAATCGGCTCGCAGACGCTGGAGCTTGCGCTTGACGATTTCCCGGCCGGAGCGATCGATCTGCCTCAGGGCCCGGTGACGGCGATCACGAGCATCAAGTACATGGACGCGGCGAGCGTTGAGCAGACGCTTGCGAGCAACCTGTATTCGCTGGACGACTACGGCCTGCAGTGCCGCGTCGTGCCAGCGCTCAACACCGAGTGGCCGGCGACCGATGGATCGGCCAACGCTCTGAAGGTGCGGTACGTCGCCGGCACGCTGCCCGCCGCCGTGCGCTCGGCTTTGCTGCTGACCGTCGGCCACCTCTACGAGAACCGCGAGAACACGGCGCCGCTGTCGCTGCAAGAGCTTCCCATGGGTGCGAAGGCGCTGCTCGACACCGTGAAGGTCTGGAGCTTCTGATGCAGGCCGGAAAGCTGCGCCACCTGATCACGCTGCAGAGCCTGGTCCCGGGGCGCGACGCCGCCGGCCAGCCGACGATGGTGTGGACCACCACGGCCACCGTGCGCGGCGACATCCAGTTCCTGAGCGGCATCGGCACGATCAAGGCCGACGCCCCTGTCTCCATTGCGCGTGCGTCGATCCGCATCCGCTACATGACCGGCGTCACCGCGGCGATGCGCGCTGTCGGCGACGGCCGGACGTTCGACATCAAGGCTGTGACGGTCGACCCCACGGGCCGCCGGTGGCTGGATCTCGTGTGCGAGCAAGGGGCCAACAATGGCTGAGAAATTCGCCGAAGCCAAGCTGAACGGCGACTTCGAGGCCGACCTGTCCAAGTTCGAGAAGGTCATCCAGGAGAAGGTGCTGTTCAGCGGCGCCGCCGAGATGGCCAGCATCCTCGCCGCGGAGGTGCGCTTGAACGCGTCGCCGCCGCGCCTCGGGCGCAAGTCCGGCCGCCTGTCGTCGGCGATCTACTGGGCCTACTCGCCCGAGCGCTCGACGGACGGCAAAAAGACCTATCGCATCAGCTGGAACACGAAGAAGGCGCCGCACGGCCACCTGGTCGAGTTCGGCACCTCGCGCGCGCCGGCGCACCCATTCGTTCGGCCGGCCTTCGGGAAGGTCAATGAGGCCATCAAGAAGGGCGTGGAACGGATGACCGAGCGCATGAAGGAAGAAACGTGACCGTCGAAGCCGACCTGCTCGCGGTGCTGGACCCGCTGGTGTCCCAGCGCGTCTACCCCGACGTCGGGCCCGACAACGTGGCGACGCCATACGTGACGTACCAGCAAGTCGGCGGCGTGCCTGCGAATTTCATGTCAGGCGTGCCCGACAAGCGCAACGGTCGATTCCAGATCAACGTTTGGTCGCGCACGCGCGTCGAGGCGATGAGCCTGATTCGCCAGATCGAAGACGCGGTGCGGCTCTCGACCGCGCTGCTCGCAACAACCGAGGGCGGCGCTGTCGCCGTCTACGAACCCGAAACGAAGCTCTACGGCGCCCGCCAGGACTTCTCTATCTGGTTCCAAGCCTAGTTTCCCACCCGCCCTTTCCGGGCAGTTCAACCAAGCCGCTTTCGAGCGGCTTTTTTCATGTCTGAAAGGTCCGTCAAATGTCAGTCTCGCTCCCCAACGGCGCCATCGTCGCCATCGCCTCGGGCTACGGCTCGGCGCTGCCCGTCACCGTTCTGACCAACGCGAGTCCGGCCGTCGCCACGTCGACCGCCCACGGCCTGGCCAACGGCGATTTCGTCGAAGTCACCAGCGGCTGGTCGCGTCTGACCAACAAGGTCGTCCGCGTGGCCGGCGTCACCGCCAACACCTTCAATCTCGAAGGCATCGACACCACGCTGACCAGCATCTACCCGGCTGGCTCCGGCCTGGGCAGCGTGCGCAAGGTCACGGGCTACACCCAGCTGTCGCAGATCCTGTCGTCGTCGTCGAACGGCGGCGAACAGCAGTTCCTGGAATACCAGTTCCTGGAGAGCGACCAGCAAAAGCGCATCCCGACGTTCAAGAGCGCTGCGGGCCTGACCTTCAGCGTGGCCGACGATCCCACGCAGCCCGGCTTCCAACTCGCTGTGGTGGCCAACGACGACCGCCTGCAGCGCGCCGTCAAGATCACACTGCCTTCGGCCTCGGTGCTCTCGTACAACGCCTTCATCAGCGTGAACAAGACCCCGTCGCTGACCGTGAACGAGCTGATGGCGTGCGAGCTGACGCTGTCGCTGCAGGCTGAACCCGTCCGGTACGTCTCGTAATGGCCAAGTTCGTACTCAAGGCGAACCCGACGTTCGCCGCCAAGGTTGCCTTTCCGGTGGCCGGCGGCGCGGCCGTCCCGGTGACGCTCACGTTCAAGCACCGCACGCGCACCGAACTCGACGAGTTCATGAAGTCGCGCGAGGGCCGCACGGACAGCGAGTCGTTTCTCGAAATGGTGGTCGGCTGGGATCTCGAAGACGCCTTCAACAAGGAGAACGTCGAGCTTCTGCTCGAGAACCACCTTGGCGTGGCGGTCGCGACCTGGAAGTCGTACCTCGAAGAGCTGGTGCAGCACCGCACAAAAAACTAGAGGCGGTCGCGCGCGCCTTCTATGCGCCCGTGCAGCGCCCGCCCTCGGCAAGCGAGGCGGCGCTGTGGGGGTTGACCGTGGAAGAGGCGAGCGACCGCTCATCTCCCGGAAATCTCGTCGACGTCTGGCCGGAGAACTGGCAGACGTTGCAGGTCTTCACCGCGATGGGCACCCAGTGGCGCACCGGCTTCAGCGGCGCCATCGGACTCGACTATTCAGCACTCCCCGAGGTGTGGCGACGCACCAAGACGCCGCCGGCTGAGCGCGACGAAGTTTTCCAGTGCCTGAGGGTGATGGAAAGCGCTGCGCTTGAGCACATGGACCGGATGCGGAAAGAGAAAGAGAAGAAGTAATGTCTGAAGTCATCGGGAAAGGCGTCATCGAAGTCTCGGCCGACGCCACCAAGCTCAAGGCCGGGGTCGATGACGCCAAGCGCTCCATCAAGAGCCTGGGCAAGGACATCGGGGATTCCGTGTCTGCGGGCTCTGCGCGCGCGTCGCGCTCGATCGACAACTACGTCAAGAAGCTGCAGACCGCCGCCGCAACGAACGGCATGTCGACCCGTGAGTCGGAGCTCTACACCCTCTCGCTCAAGGGCGCGTCGAAGGCGCAGCTTGAGGCCGCCGACTCGGCGCTGAAGATGTCGGAGGGCTACCAGCGCGGACTCGATGTGAGCAGCCGGATGCGCGCGGGCTTTATCGCCCTGGCCGCCGCCGCCAGCGCCGCCGCCGCGGCCACCTACGCCGGCACCATCGCCCTCATCGCGCAGGTCGGCAACTACCAGGACCTGGCCGAGAAGATCGGCGACACCGCGGTCAACGTCTCGTCGCTCAAAACGGCGTCTGACGTGTCGGGCACCTCCATTGACACGATCGCGACGGCCTCCGTGAAGCTCACGGCGGCGCTGTCCAAGACCGACGACGAGTCGAAGTTGGTAGGCGGAGCGATCAAGGCGCTGGGCCTGAATTTCGAACAGTTCAAGAAGCAGTCGCCTGTCGAACAACTGCAGACTGTTGCTCGAGCCTTTGGGGAGTTTGCCGACGGCTCCGAGAAGACCGCTACAGCCGTCGCGCTGTTTGGGAAGAGCGGTGCAGAGTTGCTGGGCTTTCTCAAGGAGTATTCCGAGGAGGGCCTGAAGGCTGCATACATCACGGACGAACAGGCCAAGGCCGCCGATGACTTCGCAGACGCACAAGCCCGCTTGAAGTCTGAGATTGAGCAGTTTTTGCAAGTGACGGCTGTCAATGCCATCTCAATCCTTACTGAAATTGGCGACCTTTTTCGATCCATCGGAGAGAGCCAGCGCGATGCCGGAAGTGCCACCAGCATCATCCAAGGCGCTATCAATGGCCTGCTCGTCGTTTTCCAGTCCCTGGTTGTGATCGGCAGCGATGTTGTTTTTGTCTTCAAGGGGGTGGGGACGGAAATAGGGGTCATCGCAGCTCAATTGGCCGCACTACTGCGCCTCGACTTCGCTGGATTCTCTGCAATCAGCGATGCGGTCAAGAGGGATGCGGCGCAAGCGCGTAGCGAACTCGACAAATTTCAAGCGCGAGTGATGAATTTGGGGGAGAAGAATGCGGAGGAGCCAGGGTGGCTCAACAGCATCACTTCGGCGGCGGGCGTCAACTACTACAACGAGTCGCAGAACGTCTTCAAGCAGACGGAGGAGGCCGTCGGGAATGCGTTCAAGGGCATGGAGGATGCGCTCGTCGAGTTCGTGAAGACCGGCAAGCTCGATTTCAAGAGCCTGGTCGATTCGATCATCTCCGACATCGCGCGCATCGTCATCAAGCAGCAGATCACGGGGCCACTCGCCGGCCTGCTGGGCGGCCTGTTTGGCGGTGGCGGCGGGGTTTCCAGGGACACGGAAGGTTTCGAGCGCCTGATCGGCTCTGTGATGGGAGGCCGAGCGATCGGTGGCCCAGTGTCGGCCGGCGGCCTGTACCAGATCAACGAAAAGGGCTCCCCCGAAGTCCTGAACGCTGGCGGCAAGAGCTATCTGATGATGGGCAACCAGTCGGGCGCCGTGAGCCCTGGCGGCGGCGGGCAGCCTGTGCAGGTCATCCAGAACTTCACCGTGGGCGATGTCGCGAGCATGGCCCAGGTCAAGCAGGCGGTAGCCGGGTCCGAGCGCCGCCTGGTCGCGGGCTTGGGTCGAAGCCGTGCCTACGGGGGCGCCGCAGCATGAGCGCGATTGCAATTCCGCCTTGGTTCGGCCTGGACGGCTTCGCCATGTGGCTGGTCACGACGCAGCGCTTGTTCGCCTCGCCCTTCGGCGGTAGCGAGCAAGTGATCGATCTTCTGAATGACCGCTGGATGGCCTCGCTGTCTGTGCCGCCTCGCATCTTTTCCGAGGCCGCCAGCCTGGAGGCGTTCGTCGGGTCGTTCCGGGGTGCAACGAACACGATTGCGCTGTACCACTTTCTTCGCCCGCAGCCGCGCGGCACGATGCGTGGCTCGCCGACTGCTCGCGTTGCCACTGCCGGCGCCGGCTCGCTGACCATCGACACCACTGCGGGAGCGACGCTGCTCGCGGGCGACATGATTGGCGTGTCCGGCCTGCTGCTTCAGGTGGCCGCCGACGCTGTCGCTGATGGCTCTGGGGTGATGCCAGTGTCGATCGTGAACCGGCTTCGTACCGCCGTCACGGCTGGCACTGCTGTTGTCTGGGACAAGCCGACTGCGCCGTTTCGTCTGGCCTCGCGCCCCTTCGTGCAGTTCGTCCCCGGCTATGCGCAGGGCGTGGACTTCGACTTCGTCGAGGCCATCGTATGAGGTCGCTGTCGGCCCCTGCGGTCGCCGCGCTGGGCGGCTCGGTCCTTGCCATCGTGCAGCTCGTCTACATGCAGTTCCCGGGCTTGCCTGTGGCGCTCAACTCTTCGAACCGCGACATCGTGTTCGACGGCGTGACGTACCGCGGCGCCTACGGCCTCGGCGCGGTCGCTGCGGTCGATGACTCTCCCGGCGAGGTGAAGGGCCTGCAGTTCACGATGGCCGGCGTGGCATCGGAATACCTGTCGCTCGCACTCGACGATGCAGCGATCGTTCAGGGCACGCTCGTCACCATCCGCACGGCGATCCTGAACTCTGACATGGTGGTCGTGGATGCGCCGGTCGACTGGCTCGGTCGACTCGACACCATGAGCATTGAAGAGGATGGTGACACCTGCACCATCTCGGTGACGGCGGAGTCGACGGCTGTTGATCTGCTGGGCGGGGCCGCGCTGACGTACAGCGACGCCGACCAGCGTTCTCTGCATCCCAGCGATCGCGCCTTCGAGTTCGTCGTTCCCCAATCCGAGAAGCCTGTCGTGTGGCCGGCCAAGCAGTGGCTTGTCGCCCTGGGAGGTCGCTGATGCGCCGCTACGACTGGCAGATCCAGTTCGCCGAGTTCGTCCGCGCGCGGCTGAGCATGCCTTTCGCATGGGGCTCGAACGACTGCTGCACTTTCGCCGCAAGCGCGATTGAGGCGATCACCGGCATCAACCCGATGGCCGATGTGACGCCGTACGACAGCGAGCTGGCGGCTGCGCGCCTGATCCTGAGGGCGGGCGACCTGCAGACCCTCGCAAGCCAGTTCCTGGGCGCCCCTTTGCCGCCGCTGATGGCTGCCGTCGGTGACGTGGTGCTGGTCATCAATGAGGAGCGCGAACTCCTCGCAGTCTGCAACGGGGGCACCGCCTTGGCGCCTGGCGCCCTGGGAATCGAGATCATGAGCATGGAATCTGCCGTCGTGGCCTGGAGGGTCTGATGCCACAGGCAATTGCTGCAGGAATTATTTCGGCTGCCGGCGCGACCGGCGCCGCGGCCACTGCGATCACGGTGGCGACCTACGCCATCACCGCGGCGGTGTCGATCGGCATTTCCAGCGCGCAGAAGAAGAAGGCCGAGCGTTCGGCCCGCGCGCAGTTCGAGAGTTCGCAGACGGATCGAATGGCCAACGTGCCGACGACCGTGGGCCCGCGCGAGTTGGTGCTGGGCCGCGTGCGCAAGGGCGGCAACGTGTTCTTCCGTGCGAGCTGGGGGCAGGGCAGCCCCGTGTTCGTCATGTGCATTGCCTTGGCCGCGCATGAAATCGGAGGGGTTGAGCGCGTCTACTTCAACGACATCCCCGTCGACATCGATGGCGGCGGCAATGTGACGACGGCGCCATGGGGGCGAAACAACACACGCACCGAGCGCGAGACGAGTGCCGATCCGGTGCGCACGCTCGTCGCGCCACCGATTGCTGGATCGCTGCAGGTGATGGAGGCGGCGCAGTTCGGATCGTCGGACTACTTCTATCCCAATGGTGCAAACAGTCTTCCGTACACGCTGGATGGGCTGACCCTCACGATTGAGGATTACGACCCCACCAAGTTCTACACCGTCGCTTACCAGTGGACGCAGTTCGTTTCGACTGCGCGCGTGTACCCGCACCACGGCACGGATTCGCAGGCTGCCGATTCGCACCTTCTGGCGTACTTCCCCGGCATGTGGACCCCGGAGCATCGCGCGGCCGGCGTCTCGTATCTGGTGTGCGAGTTCGTCTACGAGGAATCGTCTTTCCCCAGCGGTCTGCCGAATGTGACGGCCCAGGTCGCCGGGGCGATGATCTACGACCCCCGCAACGGCGTCACGAATTTCACCGAGAACCCGGCTCTGCACATGCGGCACATCCTGCTGCATCCGCAATTCGGCAAGCGCACGAGCCTGACCGCGGCGGAAGAGGCGCGAATCGTTGCCGCCGCGAATGTCTGCGACCAGGTCGTGACCTACCCGGGCGACTCTGCGGCCGTGCCGACCTACCGCTCGGGCATGGTTGTGCCGTTCGGCACGCCGGCCCGAGATGTGCTCGATGACCTCACGCAGGCGATGGGGGGCATGTGGGCCTACGCCGCCGGCGAAATCTTCGTGCGGCCAGGCATCTGGAATGCTCCCGTGATGACCCTCACGGAGGCCGACCTTGCCGTGGAGGCGCGCGATTCGTCAGGCTCGGTGAGCCAGTCGCCCATCGGCATCAGCGTTCACAAGGCGCGGGCCGAAAAGGTGAACGTCGTCGTTCCTCGAATCTGGGACCGGGCCCAGGGCGGCATCGAAGCAGCTATCACGCCAATGAAGGCGCCGGAACTGATCGCCAAGGATGGGGCCGAGTTGGTGCAGGAAGTCACCATGCCGGCGGTGTTCTACAGCTACCAGGCGCTGCACATCGCTGCCATGCTGATCCGAGACGCGCGCGACCCGCTCACGGTGACGCTCCCATTCAAGATGCGGGCCTACCCGCTGCAGCTATTCGATTCGGTCTGGTTGACCTTGCCGCGGTATGGCTGGGCGTCGAAGGAGTTCGTGATTCTGGGCCGCAGCTTCGCCGCTGACGGCTCCATCCAGTTGACGATGAAGGAAACCGCCGCGGCGATCTTTCAGCGCGACTCGAGCTTCCCGGCCCAGGGCTTTGCCGACAACACCATGCTGCCGCGCCCGTGGGACATCCACCCGCCGCAGATCACCTCGATCAAGAGCGGTGAGGCCGAGTTGATCGTGCAGACCGACGGCACCGTGGTGAACAGCGTGCGCGTGACCTGGTCGCCCGTGACGGACGCCAGCATCGTGCAGGGCGGGACGATCGAGGTCCAGTTCCAGGTGCTGCCCAATGGCGAATGGCGCAGTGTGTCGGTGCCGGGCAACGCTATCGAAGCTCGCCTGACCGGTGTCGATGATCTGGCGGTGATCCTGATTCGCGCCCGCACACGCAACTCGTTGGCCGTCAGCGACTGGGGCGCGCAACAGACGCACCAGGTGATCGGCAAAACGGAGCCGCCGCCGAACATCGAAAACCTCTCGGTCTCGGGCAGTGTGTTGTCGTGGAGCATGCCCCGCCGCGTGCCCGATCTGTCCGGCTTCGTCTTCCGATTCCACTACGGGAACAACCTTGACTGGGGCAGCGCCGTCCCATTGCACACGGGCGTGCTCACCGAGAGCCCATACGACCTGGTCACGCGCCCTGGCGGCCTGGTCACGATCATGGGTAAGGCGATCGACACGAGCGGCAACATGTCGCTGGCCTCGGCGAACATCATCATGAACCTGGGCGATCCGCCGATCGCCAACGTTGTCGAAGAGTTCGACTTCCGTCTGATGGGGTGGCCGACGGCGCTGCTCTACCTGGCCGAAGACGACTACCTGCTGACCGATGGGTATGGCAACTACCTCACCGACGAGGATGGCAACTACCTGACCACCGGGTTCGGCCCCATCGTGCAGACCGCCAATCAGGGATGGACGGAGATCGACGGCGTGCTGCAGGCCGACGCGCTGGACTCCTTCTATGGAGACGACGACCAGAGCTTCTATGGCGAGGACTTCGCCTCTTTCTACGAAGAGGGCGCCTACGGGCAGATGGTCTATGTCACCGACGAGTTCGCGGTCAGCGCCGCCCTCGCCGGGTCGATCATGACGCTGCAGCATGTGGCCGAAGGGACGGACCTGCGCATCGAGTATCGATTCCCGGGTCCTGGGTCTTTCTACGGCAGCGACAACCAGAGCTTCTACGGCGCTGACACCGATCCGTTCTACGGGCCGCCCGGCCCGTGGCAGCCGTGGCCGGGCCAGATCGTGGCGCAGAACGACGCCTATCAGTTCAGGGTCATGATCGGCGGCGGGACGACGCGCGGCATTCTGCGCGAGCTCATCGCGATCATCGACGCGCCAGACATTGAAGAAGAGATCGCCGACCTGGTTATTGGTGCCGGCGGAACGTTCATCCCCTACGTCAAGAACTTCACGAACATCAAAACCATCCAGATCACGCTGCAGGCGAACGGCAGCGCCGCGGTCACGGCCGAATCGACGAAGACGCCCAACCTATCGCCCAAGGTCACTGCCTACGACGCCGCGCACGTCTCCGTTGCCGGGGCGTCAGTCGACATCACGCTCAAGGGCTACTAGCCCGCTCTAGCTCACCCCACAAACCCGCTTCGGCGGGTTTTTTCATTTCCGAAAGGCTCGTCATGCCCGCACCTCCCGCAAAGGCAGAGATCTCTGCAACCTACCCGAACCCGTCGAACTCGACCGCTCGCATCGGCTTCGGAAAGCTCTGGGAGACGCTCTTCGGTACGGGCGGCCTGCTCGGCAGCACCGGCGAGAAGGCCGACGCGCGCGCAGCTCTTGGCCTGGGCACTGGCGTCGTACTACTTCGCACGACCGTCTACACGCGGGCCGGCGGCGTTCAGCAGGTGAGCATCGACGGCGGCGCGCCCACCGCGACCGGGGCGGACACCTTCACGAAGCAGGCGATCACCGCATTCGCGGACATCGAGGTCGAGGGGGCTGGCGGCGGGAGTGGCGGCAATCCGACCACCACGGGATCGCAGCAGGCGTTCAGCTCTGGCGGCGGTGGCGGGGCTTACGGCATCGGGCGCTTCACCACGGGGCTAGAGGGCGTCGCCATCACTGTTGGCCAGGCCGGTCTGGCAGGCGCGGCAGGCGCGGCGGGCGGCACTGGAGGCGCATCGAGCGCTGGAGCACTGATCTCCGCTCCCGGCGGCCTTGGCAGCGCGGCTGGCATCGCCGGTGGCGGCGTTGGGAGCACCGGAGGAACGGCTGGCGGCGCACTGCCGACGGGCGCGAACATTCTTGCTCGTGCAGGTGGCGCGTCGCTTCAGGTGCTCGGGGCTGGACTTGGCTTCGTCAGTTCGCTGGCCGGCGGCGCGAGCGGCAGCGGGGCGCCCAACAGCTACGGCGCGGGCGCACCCGGCAAATACAACGGCGTCAGCACTGCATCGCCGCAAGCTGGCATTGCTGCGCCCTACGACGGCCGCGTGACCATCAAGGAGTACGCGTAATGGTCGACACCGTACCAGTCCCATCGATCGAGGTCGTAGCCCCCGATCCCACGGCGAGCGTTCTGGGGGTTGTCGCGGGGGGGGTGGTTAAGAAGTTGGAGGCTGGCCCTTCGTTCGGGCAGCTTGCCTCGGAAGATGGCGCCGGCTATGTCGTCATGGCCGACGGCCGCACTGTCGAGGAGCGCATTGCAGCGATCCCTGCAGAGGTGGATGCGGCTGGGACGGCGGAATCCAAGGTCGTGACGCACAACGCCGATGGTGCGGCGCACCCGGCGCTGTCCGCATTCATCACTTCGGAGGCAGATCGTGCAGAGGGTGCGGCAGAAGCTGCGCTCATCCAGGCGGGCGTCTATGTCGACGAGCCCACCGGGCGCGCAGCCGTGGCAGACGGGCAGTATTTCAAGGTTCAGGGGGCAACCAGCATCACCGGCGCCATCGCGGGAACGGTGCTCACGGTATCAGCGCTTGCTTCTGGATTCCTGGCGGTCGGGCAGGTGCTGTCTGGCACTGGCGTTTCTGTTGGCACGACGATCGTCAGCCTGGGCACGGGAACAGGCGGGACGGGAACGTACAACGTGACCCCGGCGCAGACGGCGGCTTCCACCACGATCACCGCAAGTGGGGTCGCGGCATTCGAACGCCGCCGCGTCAACAGCGGAGCCTCGACGCTCGTTGCGACCTACCCCAGCTCGGCGGCTGTGGCGCAGGCTCAGACAGACGCGACAGACGCGAAGTCCCAATTCAATTACCCGGCGCCCGTGAACCTCTACAACCCGGCCCTCGCGCAGGATGGCGTTGTCTACGACTTCGCGACCGGCGTGGTGTCGGCGTTGGCTACCAGTGCCATCTCCGGAAAAACGCCTGTTCAGGAAGGTCTGACCTACACGTATTGGATGCCGGCCAGCAAGAAGGGGTTGATTCCAAACGTCTACGCTTTCTCCGGCGCAGCGGGTGGCACCTACCTCGGCATGGCGGCGGCGCAGGGCGCCGCACCGGTGGTCCCTGGCATGAATCTGGTCCTCGGCCCGATGGCCAGCGGTGGCGGGCGCTACTGCGTGACGTTCCTTGTCCCTGTTGGCTCTGGGATTACACACGTTGCCACGGACCTGATCTGGAATTTTGCTACTCACGACACGACCTATTTCAACGGCGTGCGCAACGCCACGATGTTGAACGTGGGAACGATCCCTCTGCCGTTCGAGCCCTACGGCGCCACGGTGGCGACGGTCAAAGAAGACCGTCTGCCGGAAGCCTACCTGTCGAGCGATGTGGGGCTGCCTACGGCCAGCGCCTTCGACGTGGTCACGCAACGCAACCTCTACGACAAGAGCCGCTTGCCGGCGAGCGGTGGCCCCGTAGATGGTCAGGTCTACCTCTACGGGAACGGCAATCTTGCCGCGATCTCCACTGGGATGGCGCTGGGGAAACTTGCGGTGGAGCCCGGTCAAACCTACGTGGCATGGATGGGGAATTCGTACGGCTTCAACGCTGCGTTGCCGATCTTCTGCTGGGATGCTGACGGCTTCTTTCTGGGCATCGACCACACCATCGGCGGCACTGCTGGCATGGCCAACCCGCCCACCGGCATCGTCTGGGTTGGCACCACGCAGGTGACGTTCACGATCCCGGCGAACTCGGCGATTCGCTACGTCGGGTTCAACGGTGCCGATGGCGCTCACTCGACCGCCACCTATCAGGCGGTGATCGATTCGCTGCAGATGGAAAAGAGCGCGCGTACCCAATACCAACCGTTCCGCGCCGTGCCGGTGGCGACCCTGAAGCGCACAGCGCTGCCATCCTTCGGTCCGTTGAGCGTGACTCGGCGCGGCGGCGACCTGTACATCCGTGGCTCATTCGACGCCACGCGCGACATCGTGCAGAAGGTGTCGCTGTCCAGTTCCAACAACGGCACGGTCAACGTGCAAGGCGCGCGCACCGCACTGAAAGCGGTGCTCGATTCCTACACGGCGTGGGAAGGCGGCACGCTGCTCAGCACACAGGGGGATTCGACGGCGCCCCTCAGGTACAACAGCACCTACATTGGAGGGAACCATGGCGCGCAGATCGTGCGCGAAATCACCGCCACTGCTCATGGAAAGACCGTGGTCGATGTCGGTTCTGAGTGGGTCGATGCTGGCCCGCGCAAGTGGTATCTGATGAAGGTCGTAGATGCGAACACGCTGTGGTTCGTGTCAGAGAACCTAACGCCGGGCTCTACCTGGTCTTTCGCGCAGGCGTTCAACGGCACGACGCTGACTCACAGCGCAGGCGCCACGCACACGGGTGCCATCACCATCGTCTCGCACGTATCGACGCAACTTTTTCCGTGCCTGCAGGGCGAGACGGTGAGCATCCTTCTCGATTCGATCACCCCGGTCACGGAGGACGGCACCTACTACTGCACCACGCTCGACATCGTGGACGCCTACAACATCGCCAATCCTGTTGCGGTCGTGAGCTATGTGCGCTCGCTGGTTGGGGGCGTGACGCAGCCGGCATTCAACGATCCTTCGATCAATTCAGACGTGCGGCGCACACTGACCTACCGCTACGCCGAGAACGGCTCGTGCGCCATCATGGACAGCATCCTGACGCTGAACAACTTGACGTTCAGCCCAGCGACGGCCGACTACTTCGGCGCGACGCAGATGGAGGCACTGACCTTCACCGGCAAGCAGCTGATGCAGTACATCCCGAGGGTGCTGCCGATCTCCGGCTACGACTTCAAGGCGCAGGCGGACATCAGCGGCGTGATCCCTGAATTGCATCTGACCTCGGCGTACTGGACCGATGCCAACAACCCGCCGGACCGCCTGGCTCAGATCGTGAAGACTGCCGGCGTGGCCGAATTCGGCTCCATGGTGGGGTACTCGCCCGTGCGCTCGGTGGGGACGCCTGCGGTGCGCAAGACGCTGGTGAACGAGGCGTGCTTCGTGTCGGTGGCGCGCAAGCAGTACCCGCGGGCCGTGGACATCGGTCCGTTGCCCGCGGGCTCGTACTACGAGATCGTGGCCTTCCGCACTTACTGGGCTGCATCCGCCAACCCCCAGGCCACTACCTGTGCGTGGTTCCGCGACGGCCGCAACGTGATCGTCATCGCGGACTTCCACCAGAACGTCAGCCTTTCGCCGATCTTGCTTCCGCAGAGCCTGGTTGGTATGGATGTGTCCGTCGTGGATAAAACCGCCTCGGCAACCGTGCATGGAAATGGCGTGGTGACGCCTGGCGGCATTTTGGTGTCGGTCACTGGTGGCTACGGCTACGTGGTCCTGAAGCTGTCCTGATGCAGCAGGCCTTCAACCCAACCCGCTACGGCGGGTTTTCTTTTGCCTGAAAGGACGGCATGCCAAATCTATCTGACATCGACGTGGTCGCCGCCAAGCTGGCCGGCGTGGCTGGCGCGCTCGTCTCGATGCGCTTCCTTCAAGGCACCTGGCCACAGCGCATCAGCACCGCGGTATGTGGTGCGCTGATCAGCTTCTATGCCGCACCCTTCGTCGCCGCTCGCGTCGGCATCCCTGAAGGCCTGAGCGGGTTCCTGATGGGCCTGTTCGGGATGGCCATCGCCTCGCGGCTTTGGGAATGGGTTCAGACCACACCTCTCGCGGGCGTGTGGCAGATCGCTCTTGACTGGCTCAGAAAACTGGCCGGCCTTGAAAAGAAGGCGGGGGAATGATCATGGAAAGCATCTTCATCACGGTGCACGCGGCCGTCTCGGTCGTTTGCTGGTTCATCACGGCGGCGGGCGCGACGGTCGCTGTCTTTTCCAAGCGCATCAATGACACAGTGACCGAGCGCATCGGCTTGGCGGCAATCGCCATCGGCGCCGTCGGGACGGGCTGCCGGATCGTGAGTGCGGGCTGGGTATCCAACGGCGGCCTGTTCATCTCGATGGCCTTGGCCTTCTACGTGTGCGCGGTCTTCTGGAAGCACTGGAAGAACATTTCCGGCTCCAACGCCGACAAGAAAGGCGGATGACCATGAACGCCAGTCAATTCAAAACCTCGGCCGACGGCCAGGCTGTGATGCACTACTTCGAACAGTGCCGCCTCGAGGCCTACCCGGACCCCGCTACGGGCGGCAAGCCGTGGACGATCGGGTGGGGCGACACCGGGCCCGACGTGGTGCCGGGGCTCGTGATCACGCAGCAGCAGGCCGACGAGCGCTTCGCGAAGCGGTTGCATCGTGAATTCGAACCCGGCGTGCTCGACTTGCTGCAGCGCGAGCCGAGCCAGGCGCAGTTCGACGCCTTCGTCTCGCTCGCCTACAACATCGGGCTCGCCAACTTTCGGAGCTCGACGGCGCTGCGCAAGTTCAACCAGGGCGACGACAGCGGCGCGGCCGACGCAATCCTGATGTGGAACAAAGCGGCGGGCAAGGTGATGCTCGGTCTGAAGCGCCGCCGCGCGGCCGAGCGCGGGCGGTACTTGGGCGCCAGCGGGAAGCAGGCCATCGCCATCGGCGCCGCGGTGTCGTCATGACCAGCGTCTGCTGCATGTGCGGCTCCGCCGGCCATGACTCGGGGCAATGCAAGTGGAGGCTGGCCCGATGACCAAGCTATTCGATCTGGTGCCGTCGTGGCTCTACGCCGCCGCCATCGCGCTGCTGCTGTTCTTCATGCTCGGCCAGCGCGTACAGGTCAGCAATGCCAAGGCCGCGCAGGCCCGCTCGGCGCTGGCGCTGGCCGACTACAAGCTCTCGGTCTCCGAGACCACCCGCATCCTGCAGGCCGCCAACGACCGCAAGGCGGAAGACAACCACGCTCGACAACTGGAGGCCATCAATGCCGCACGCACCCGTGAAACCCTGGCAACTCGCGCTGCTGACGATCTGCGCCTTGAGCGCGACAAGCTGTTCGACGCCGTCCGTATCGCCACCCGTCGCGATCGCTTGCCCAGCGCCGCCACCACCGCCGAAGCTCAGCCGGCCGATCCCCTCGCAGACGTATTCGGCCAGTGCACGGCAGAAGTTTCGGAGCTGGTCCGAGCAGCTGACGACCACGCCTCCGACGTCCAAGCCCTGATCGATAGCTGGCCGCGCTGATCCATCGCACTCCGCGCGATCCCCCGCTCTGGCTTCGGCCGGGGCGGGGGATTTTGTCGTTTGGGGCTACTCGCCGCCCTTGCGCTCGACAGGCACCACAAGCCAGACCTGCCGGTGCTCCCAAACCCGTAGCTTGCCCTCGACCATCTCGGAGTGCAGCTCCGTGCCAGACAGCAAGAACCCCGGTCCCTTGTGCGCCATGATGACCGGATCGGAGATTCGCCCGCGGCTGGCCATCTGGGCCGTGCCGTAGCTGACGTACAGGTTGGCCTCGATCAGGTTGCGGGCCGAGTTGTTCTTGTCGCGGTCGGACTCCATGATGGTGACGGTCACGCGCATGGGCGGATCGCGCTCGCCGGCCTTCAAGCGCAGGCCTTGGCGCATGAGCGGGGTGACTTCGGCGAAGAACACGGCGACCGATTAGCTGCGCAATGCGTCCGAATTGGCTTCCGACTGGCGGCTGTCGCTGTAAGTCGTTGA
Source organism: Variovorax sp. GW822-FHT04E09 (assembly GCF_058800845.1). Lineage (NCBI taxonomy): Bacteria > Pseudomonadati > Pseudomonadota > Betaproteobacteria > Burkholderiales > Comamonadaceae > Variovorax > Variovorax sp. GW822-FHT04E09. Next base: position 147,849 of record NZ_JBXAMR010000003.1, on the reverse strand, counting down.
TTTCTTTTCTATTAATTCGATCTTGTAGCCGTCGGGGTCCGTCACGAAGGCGATCACCGTCGTGCCGCCTTTGACCGGGCCGGCCTCACGCGTCACGTTGCCGCCGGCGGCCTTGATCTTGTCGCAGGCCGCGTAGGCGTCGGGCACGCCGAGCGCGATGTGGCCATAGGCGGTGCCGAGCTCGTAGCGCTCGGTGCCCCAGTTGTAGGTGAGTTCGATCTCGGCCTGGTCGGGGTTGCCGTTGCCGTAGCCGACGAAGGCGAGGCTGTACTTGTACTCGGGGTTTTCCGACGTGCGCAGCAGCGTCATGCCGAGCACCTGCGTGTAGAAGTCGATGGAGCGCTGGAGATTGCCAACGCGCAGCATGGTGTGGAGAAGTCGCATCTCGTGGGTCGTGTCGTTATGGGGGGAAGGGGGCTATTGTCGCCCTCTGCTTCTTGCGATCAAGCCGCCAGCGTCAGCAGGTGCGCTTGGTACTTTTTCAGAAAATCCATCAGATGCTGCGGGTACTCGGGCACCACCGCCGCGCGCACGCTGGGGCGCGCCGCCAGCGCATGGCGCCAGGCATTCACCTTGGGCAGCGCGTCGAACAGGTGCGAGTCGCTGATCGCGTCGAACACCTCGAAGTAGCGGAACACCGGCGCGAACACCGCATCGACGAGGCTGAAGGCTTCGCCCGCGAAGTAGGGGCCTTGCCCCAGCGCGGCCTCGACGCGTTCGAACTTGGCGGCCAGCGCCTCGCGCTTCTGCGCGAACACGGCGGCGTCCTGCGTGGTCTCGTAGCCCCACAGGTCGGCGAGGATGGCCGAGCCGAACTCCATCCATGCGCGATGCTGCGCACGTGCGAGCGGGTCTTCGGGGTGCAGGCGGGCGCCGGGTTGCGTCTCCTCGAGGTACTCGCAGATCACGTTGCTCTCGAACAGCACGGCCTCGGTGCCGTCGGGGCGCTGCACCTTCAGCAGCGGCACCTTGCCCAGCGGCGAGATGTCGAGAAACCACTGGGGCTTGTTCGCGAGATCGATCACGACGCGCTCGAAGGGCACGTTCTTCTCGTGCAGCGCGATCGCGGCGCGTTGCACGTAGGGGCACAGCAGGTGGCTGACGAGGGTGAGGGCCTGGGTCATGGGGCGTTCCGCTTTCGAAGAGTTGGGGTCAGGATCGCCGCGATTCTTGCGGGCCTGAACAACCTTTTCTGGAAAAGCCCATTCGGGCGGCGCTCGGTTGCTACGGCTTGGGAAAGAGGTACGCGCCGGCCGCAGGTTTGAGAAGGGGCTTGAGTTCGGTGAACGGCAGCGCCACCGTGGTGCCGAGGCAGGCGCCGAGCGCATGCGGCACGCCGCTGACCGCGACGGCCAACGCATCGCGCCCGCGGGTGCGCTCGAAATGCAACGCCAGGTACTCGGGCCACACCTCGTCGCAACCCGTGGACTGCGGGTCTGCAGACGCGGCGGACTGGGGCCCACGTCCCTCTGCCTTCAGCTTCTTCCCGATCAGCGCCATGAGCGTCTGGCTCGGCACGAACCCGTCCGGCGTCCTGGTGAACGCGCGGAACAGGCGATCGAAGTCGAGGTACTCGCCACGGACCAGGTCGAGTGTGTAGGGCGCGTAGTGGTTGTGGGGATGGGCGCCGCCGCAGTCGGCGCTTCCCGATTCGACGACGCTCATCAGCGTCGGACCGAGAAAGGTGACGCGCACCGATTCCGCGTCGTAGTTTCCCAGCGAGCCGGCCGCCGGGTGCGTCGCGGTGTAAAGGGTGGCCTTGCATTCGAGCGCGGCGAGGCTGAGCTGTCCGTGCCTGCGCGCGAGGATGGCGTTGACCTTCTCGACCACGCGCGCATTCGGGTGTCGCGTGAGCCGCGGATAGGAAAAGCGCGTGCGCGGATCGATGACCATGCGCCATGCCACCGCTCCGCGGACGTGCTCCGCGCCTTGCTTGAGCGGGGTCTGCAGCTTCAGGTGGTCGTAGGGGGCCGTCTCGATGGAAACCGGTGCGTCCGAAGCCGCGCCAGTGGTGTTGCCTGGCGGGATGGCGCGCGTCACTGGTGCGGTTGCGCCGGGATTCTGGTCCGGGTCGTACTGGCGAACTTGCCGAAGCTCGAACGCGACGTTCTGCTTGCCAGGGCCATCGCTCCAGCTTCCGGCAAAGGTGCCGTCGATCACCTGGCCGCGCCATGTCGGACCCGGCTGTCGGGTCTGCGCGTCTTCGAACAACGGCGCGTTGCCGCCTTGTGCCGCCCGGTACATCGCCTCGCCCTGGATCGGGAGGGCTTCCACGAGCTTCGTCGCCGGCCCTGAGAGCGGAATGTCGACACCGTGGCGGCGATAGAAATACCGCCCGCCGCCGGAGGCATTCACTTCGAGCACGACCTCGCTGGTGCCGAGGGTGCCTTGGTAGACCGTACGGACTTCTGCCAGGGCCGGCATCGCCGACCCGAGCAATGTCGCCCACGCGAGGAGGAGTCGGGTCGCGTTGCGCATATCGGAGTTCCTTCCGCTACGAGGCCGTTTCCAGCCAGTGCGTGATCCGCCCGTTGTGCATCACGCCGATGCGGTCAGCCATCGCATGCGCCTCGGCCTCGTTGTGCGTGACCAGGATCGCGGTCTGGCCGGCCTTCTTCAGGATGCCGCGCACCTCGGCGGTCAGGCGCTCGCGCGTGCCGCCGTCGAGGTTGGAAAACGGTTCGTCCAACAACAGCAAGGCGGGCGAGGGCGCCAGCGCGCGGGCCAGTGCGATGCGCTGCTGCTGGCCACCCGACAGCTCGTGCGGGTAGCGCTCACCGGCCTCGGCCAGGCCGACCAGCGCGAGCATCTCGGCCACGCGCGCCTGCTGCGCCGCGCGGCCCAGGCGGCGCAGGCCGAAGGCCACGTTCCTGGCGGCCGACAGGTGCGGGAACAGCGCGTACTCCTGGAACATCATGCCCACGCGCCGCTGCTCGGGCGGCAGGTGCTTCTGGGGCGACGACAGCAGCGTGTCGCCGAGGCGGATGGTGCCGTCGCGCACGGGCTCGAAGCCGGCGATGGCGCGCAGCACCGTGGTCTTGCCGCAGCCCGAGGGGCCGAACAGGCAGGCGATCTCGCCCGCGGCTAGGTCCAGCGAAAAGCCGTCGACCACCGTGTGCGGGCCGCGCGGCGTGTCGTACGCGAGTTGGAGCGAGTCGAGATGAAGCGGGGAACTCATGCGGGGTCCGTGTCGGGAGGCGTCACCGCCGGTGTCGTGCCGAGCTGGTTGCGCGCCAGCAGCACCACCGGCAGCAGGCCGGCGACCACGATGGCCAGCGCGGCGATCGCGCCTTCCTCGTAGGTGCCGCGCGCGGCCTCGGCGTAGAGCCAGGTGGCGAGGGTGTCGAAGTTGGCCGGTCGCAGCAGCAGCGTGGCCGGCAGCTCCTTCATGGCGTCGACGAAGACCAGCAGCGCGCCCGCCGCGATGGCGGGCTGCAGCAGGGGAAGGTGCACGCGGCGCAGCGTGCCGCCGGTGGTTTCGCCGAGCAGGCGCGAGGCCTGCTCGATGGCCGGCGGAATGCGCGCCAGCCCGGCCTCGATGCCGCCCACGGGCATCGCAAGGAAACGGATGGCGCAGGCCATGACCAGCACGATGCCCGCGCCCATCAGCGGCAGGCCCTGCCAGCCCATCGCACCTGCCAGCGCCGCGTCGAAGGCCAAGGCCGGCGTCAGCAGGCCGATGGCGAGCACCGTGCCCGGCACCGCGTAGCCCAGCGTCGCCGCGCGCGCCTGCCAGCGTGCGCGGTTGAGGCTGGTGCCCTGGCTGCGCGAGGCCCAGGCCACGACCAGCCCCGCCGCCACGGCCACCACCGTCACGCCGGCCGCCAGCGCCAGCGTGTTGCCCAGGCTGGCCACGAGGCCCTGCGAAATGCCGCCGCCCTGGTGCAGCCGCTTGCCGCTTTCCCAGACCAGGTACAGCGCGGGCGCGACAAAGCCGATCAGCACCGGCAGCGCCGCCGTCGCGGTCGCCGCCCAGGCCGCGCCGCCGTGCAGGCGCCGGGGCTGCACCGCGCGCATGCGCTGCGCGGAGCCGAAGCGCTGGTGCTGGCGGCCGTTGCGCTCGAGCCAGACCAGCGCCACCACCACGAACAACATCGCGCAGGCGATCTGCGCGGCGCCGGCCAGGTCGGAGCGCGTGATCCAGGTGGTGTAGACCGCCACCGTCAGCGTGTTCACGCCGAGGAATTCGGAGGCGCCGATGTCGTTGAGCGTCTCGAGCAGTGCCAGGCTCAGGCCGACGGCCAGCGCCGGCCGTGCCAGCGGCAGGGCCACGCGAAAGAAGGCGCCGCGCCGGTTCTCGCCCAGCGTGCGCGCCGCTTCCAGCAGGTGCGCCGGCTGGGTCATGAACATCGCGCGCGCCGTCATGTAGACGTACGGGTAGAGCACGAAGCCCAGCACGAAGATCGCGCCCGGCATCGAACGCAGGTCGGGCAGGCGGAACTGGCGCGGGCTGTCGAAGCCCAGCATCCAGCGGATCGCGCCCTGCACGGGGCCGATGGGGTGAAGCAGGTCGAGGTAGGCGAAGGCGACGATGTAGGTCGGCATCGCCAGCGGCAGCAGCAGTGCCCAGTTGAGCACGCCGCGACCGGGGAAATCATGCGCCGTGACCAGCCAGGCACAGCCGGTGCCGATCACGAGGACGAGGGTGCCGACGCCCGCGAGCAGCAGCGCCGTGTTGAGCGCCGCCTGCGGCAGCACATGCGCGAACAGCGGCCCCCAGTGGCCGACGCCCGAGCCGAACGCGAGCCAGGCCAGCGTGAGCACCGGCGCGAGCACGCCGAGCGCGATCAGGAACGACGCGCAGCGCCATGCCGGGCCCGCGGCGCGCAGGCCCGGCGGCTGGCGCCGCGCAATCAGCATTCAGTTGCCGGCAAGGTGTGCCCGGCCATGCAAGGTCACTGGTCGAAGCCGACCTTGTCGACGAGGGCGCTGGCCTGCTTGCGGTACTTGGCAATCTCGGTCAGCGGCAGCGGGTCGACCTTCAGTTCGCCGATGGACTGACCGATGATCGGGTCGAGGGCCACGCCCTTGCGCACCGGGTATTCGTAGTTGGCGTCGGCGTACAGCGCCTGGGCCGGTTCCGACACCAGGAACTCGAGCAGCTTGACCGCGTTGGCGCGTTGCGGCGCGTTCTTGGCCACGGCCGCGCCGCTGATGTTCACGTGCGTGCCGCCGCTCTTGGCGCTGGCGAAGGTCGGGCGGATCACCTTGATGGCGTCGCCCCACTTGCGCGCGTCGGTGCCTTCCTTGGCGCTCTTCATCTGGCCCACGTAGTACGAGTTGGCCACGCCGATGTCGCAGATGCCGCCGAGGATGTCGCGCGCCACATCGCGGTCGCCGCCGGTGGCCTTGCGCGCCAGGTTGCCCTTGACGCCGCGCAGCCACTGCTCGGTCTTGGCCTCGCCGTCGTGCGCGATCATCGCGGCCACCAGGGCCGTGTTGTAGGGGTGCTGGCCGGCGCGGATGCAGACCTTGCCCTTGTACTTCGGGTTGGCCAGGTCTTCGTAGCGGAAACTGGTCAGCGGCTGGTTCTTGTCGGCGTACAGCACGCGCGCGCGCAGCGAGAGCGCGAACCACTGGCCGTCGGCGCCGCGCAGGTTGGCCGGAATGGCCGATTCGAGCGCGGCCGACTTCACCGGCTGCGTCACGCCGCCTTCGACGAGGTCGACGAGGTTGCCGATGTCCACCGTCATCAGCACGTCGGCCGGCGAGCGGGCGCCTTCGGCCTTCACGCGCTCCAGCAGGCCGTCCTTCACGAACACCGTGTTGACCTTGATCTTGCTCTGCGCGCTGAACGCCGAGATCAGCGGCTGGATCAGCGCCGGCTCGCGCGTCGTGTAGAGCGTGAGCTCGTCATTGGCGGCGTGCGCGGGCAGGGCGGTGAGGGCGAGCCAGGCGGCAGAAACGCCGAGGAGGGCGTGCGCCACGCGGCCCTGGGGGCCGGAACGGTCGGTCATGAAGGATCCTCCAGGTGCGGTGAGGTGTTCTAGAAAATGCATCGGCGACGGCGGGTGCGTCGCTGATGCGAACAATTATCACTGACAGGGAGGAGCGGGTTTTCCTTTTGGCTTACAGCTTGAGGGCCTACTTGAAACGCCTCACCGCCCCGCCGGCACCTCGAACACCAGGCACGTCGTCGTCGCATGCGCATACAGCGTGCCGTCCGCCCCGACCAGCCGCGCCTCGGCGGTCGCGAGCTGCTTGCCGCAGTGGATCACCTTGCCCTCGGCGCGCACGCGCTGCACCTTCGGCGTGAGGCCCTTGACGTAGTTCACGCTGAGTTCGGCCGTCGTGTACGCGCGACCGGGCGGCATCATGGTGTGGACCGAGCAGCCCAGCGCCGAGTCGAGCATCGTGGCGACCCAGCCGCCGTGGATGGTGCCCAGCGGGTTCAGGTGTTGCGGCAGCGGCGTGCCCTGGAAGATGGCGACGCCCTTGCTGACCGAGACGATGGTGAAGTCCAGCGTCTTGGCGATGGCGGCGTAGGGAATCTCGCCGTTGAGCATGGCCTGCATGACCTCCAGGCCGGTCTTGCCGGCGACCTGCTCGGGGCGCGCGAGCCCGGGGCCGGGGCCGTTCTCGAGGCGCTCGGCGATCTGCCGCTCTTCGGCGATCCATGCGTCGAGCAGATGGGAAGGGGTGTCGGTGAAAGCTTGCTGCGTCATGCCTGTGTTCCTGCTGGGGGCTTTGCGGGGAAGGGTTGATTGCATATGCAATAGTTGCACATACAATAATACCCCATGGACACACCCACCCAACCCCGCGGCTGCACCAGCTTCAAGACGCGACAGCTGATGCGTCGCCTGACGCAGCACTACGACGCCGAGGTGTCGCGCAGCGGCCTCAAGACCACGCAGTACTCGCTGCTGTCGCACCTCAAGCGCCTGGGCCCGATGCGCCCGGTCGACCTGGCGGGCGAGCTGAAGATGACCGCCTCTACGCTGAGCCGCAACCTGCAGCCGCTCATTACCGCGGGCTGGGTGGCGCAAGTGGCGGGTGCCGACGCGCGCAGCCGGCTGGTGTCGCTCACCGACGCCGGCGACGCCAAGTGGCGCGAAGCGCAGCAGCACTGGAAGACGGCGCAGCTCAAGCTCAATGCGCTGCTCGGCGTGGAGCGCGTGCTGGCGCTGCATGCGCTCATCGACGAGTCGCTCGCGCTGCTGGGCACGGGCGAGCCGGCCGACGTGCAGGACTGACGCTTCCCGCCACCCCCACAACAAACACTTTCCGCGTCTACGCAGCCGCGCGGCCGGATTTCCTGTCTCTTCGTTTCCTCCCCGACCCATTCCAACAGTTCCAGAGGTCCCATGTTCGCCACCCACGTCTCCGCATGGCTGCAGCGCCGCGGCATCCACTACGGCTGGATCGTCGCCGCCGTCACCTTCCTGACCATGCTCACCATGTCGGCCGCGCTCGGCCTGCCGGGCGCGATGATGAAGCCGCTCGGCGAGGAGTTCGGCTGGAGCACCGAGCAGATCTCGTCCGCGCTCGCGCTGCGCTTTGCGCTGTTCGGCCTCATGGGTCCGTTCGCCGCGGTGCTGATGGAGCGCTACGGCCTGCGCGCGGTGATGTGCGCCGGCCTCACGCTGGTCGGGCTGGGCATGGCGCTGGTCACCACGGCCTCGCAGCTGTGGCAGCTGTTCGTACTGTGGAGCCTGATGCTCGGCCTGGGCACCGGCATGACGGCGCTGGTGCTGGGCGCCGTGGTGGCCAACCGCTGGTTCGTCGCGCGGCGCGGCCTGGTCGTGGGCATGCTCACGGCCAGCGCAGCCACCGGCCAGCTGGCCTTCCTGCCGCTGGCGGCCTGGATGATCGAGCACTGGGGCTGGCGCTCGGCCATCGTGCCGATCGTGGTGGGCAGCGTGGTGATCGCGCTGCTCGCGCTGTGCCTGGTGCGCAACCGGCCGTCGGACATCGGCCTGCAGCCCTACGGTGAAGCGCCCGGCACTCAGCCGGCACAGGCGCCCGCCTTCACGATGAACTTCGCCACGCCGTTTCGCGTGCTGCGCGAGGTGGCGACCAACCGCACCTTCCTGATCCTGGCCGGCACCTTCTTCATCTGCGGCCTGAGCACCAACGGCCTGGTGCAGACGCACTTCATCTCGCTGTGCGGCGACTACGGCATGAGCGCCGTGCCCGCCGCCTCGGTGCTCGCGATGATGGGCGCCTTCGACTTCGTCGGCACCATCCTGTCGGGCTGGCTCTCCGACCGCTACGACAACCGCAAGCTGCTCTTCTGGTACTACGGCCTGCGCGGGCTGTCGCTGTTCTGGCTGCCGCATTCGGAATTCACGATCTACGGCCTGGGCCTGTTCGCGATGTTCTACGGGCTGGACTGGATCGCCACCGTGCCGCCGACCGTCAAGCTCGCGGGCGCCGCTTTCGGCCCCGCCAAGGTCGGGCTGGTGTTCGGCTGGATCTTCGCGGCCCACCAGCTGGGCGCGGCCACCGCGGCCTACGGCGCGGGCTTTGCGCGCACGCTGCTGCTGACCTACACGCCCGCGCTGTACACGGCCGGCGCGGCCTGCCTGTTCGCGGCGGTGATCGTCATGGCGATCCGCCGTCCCGCCAAGACCGCCGCCGCACCGGCCGCGGCCAGCACCAACGCCGCTGCGCGCGCCTGACCGCCGGAGACCCGCATGACCACCACGCAACAAGCGAACGGCGACCTCGACCCGCGCACGCGCCGCCTGCTCGAGGCGCCCATCATCCCCACGCTGCTGCGGCTGGCCGCGCCCAATGTGCTCGTGATGCTGGCGCAGGCCTCCGTCGGGCTCATCGAAACGTACTTCGTCGGCAAGATCGGCACCGACGCGCTGGCCGGCATGGCGCTGGTGTTCCCCATCGTCATGCTGATGCAGATGACCTCCAGCGGCGCGATGGGCGGCGGCATCGCCTCGTCGATCGCGCGTGCGCTGGGCGCGCGCCGCCGGGGCGACGCCGATGCGCTGGTGTGGCACGCGGTGGTCATCGCGATCGGCTTCGGCCTGTGCTTCACGCTCGCGCTGCTGCTGGGCGGGCGCTGGCTCTACGGCGTGATGGGCGGCACCGGCGCGGCGCTGGAAGCCGCGCTCACGTACTCGAACTGGGTGTTCGCGGGCGCGGTACTCGTGTGGCTGTTCAACTCGCTGTCCGCCATCATCCGCGGCACCGGCAACATGGCGGTGCCGGCCAACGTGACGGTGGTGGGCGTGGTGTTCCTCATTCCGGCGTCGCCGCTCCTGATCTTCGGCATCGGGCCGTGGGGCGGCATGGGCATCGCGGGCGGGGCGCTGGCGTTGCTGCTGTACTACCTGCTGGGCTCGCTCGCGCTCATCGCCTACCTGCGCTCGCCGCGCAGCCTGCTGCGGCCCACGCTGGCGGCGTTCCAGATGCGCTGGCCGCTGTTCCGCGACATCCTGCGCATCGGGCTGGTGGGCACGGTGTCGACCGTGGCGACGAACCTGTCGATCGGTATCGCCACCGCACTCACCGGCCATTTCGGCGCGGGCGCGCTGGCCGGCTACGGCACCGCGTCGCGGCTCGAGTACCTGTTGGTGCCGCTGGTGTTTGGCCTCGGTGCGCCGCTGGTCGCGATGGTCGGCACCTGCATGGGCGCGGGGCTGCGCGAGCGCGCGCTGCGTGCCACCTGGGCCGGTGCGGCGCTGGCCTTCGGCATGGCCGAGGTCATCGGGCTGGCCGCCGCGCTGTTCCCGCGTCCGTGGCTGATGCTGTTCGGCCACGACCCCGTGATGCTCGAGACCGGCGCACACTACCTGCGCGTGGTGGGGCCGCTGTACGGTTTCTTCGGCGTCGGGCTGGTGCTGTACTTCGCCTCGCAGGGTGCGGGCCGGCTGCTGTGGCCGGTGCTCGGCAACATCGCGCGGCTCGCCGTTGCGGGCACGGGCGGCTGGCTGGCGCTGCGCTGGGGCGGCGGGCTCACCGGCGTGTTCGCGGCGCAGGGCGTGGCGCTGGTGGTGTACGGCATCGTCATCGCCTCGGCCATCGCGGGCGGTGCGTGGTTCGGCCGCGTCGGCTGGCCGCGCACGACCCAAGGGTTGCTGCGCCGCGTGGCGCAGGCCTGAAGCGCTCACTTTTTCTTTTCATCAACGAAAGGCTCGCCATGCAGATCAAGGATTCCGTCGTCTTCATCACCGGTGCCAACCGGGGGCTCGGCCTGGCGTTCGCCAAGGCGGCACTCGCGGCCGGCGCACGCAAGGTCTACGGGGCCGCGCGCGACCCGAAGAGCGTCACGCTCGCGGGCGTCGTGCCCGTGGCGCTCGACGTGACGCAGCCCGCGCAGATCGAGGCCGCGGTGCGCGCCTGCGGCGACGTGACGCTGCTGGTCAACAACGCGGGCATCTCGCGCGGATCGAGCTTCCTGGGTTCGGCCGACGCAGTGGCCGCGGCGCGCGCCGAGTTCGAGACCAACTTCTTCGGCCCCTGGGCGCTCACGCAGGCCTTTGCGCCGGTGCTCGCGTCGAACGGCGGCGGTGCGGTCCTCAACGTGCTGTCGGCCCTGGCCTGGACGACGTTCCCCGGCGTGGCGACCTACAGCGCCACCAAGTCGGCGGCCTGGTCGCTCAGCAACGGCTTGCGCAACGAACTGGCGGGGCAGGGCACGCAGGTCACGAGCTTGCACGTGGCGCTCATGGACACCGACATGGCGGCGCGCCTGCCTGGCCCCAAGACCTCGCCTGACGACGCGGCGCGCCAGGCGCTGGCGGGCGTGGAAGCGGGGCTGCCCGAGGTGCTGGCCGATGAGGTCACGCGCCAACTCAAGCAGAGCCTGTCGACCGAGCGGCCCGCGTATGCGAGCCCGCCGGTCTGAAGTGCGTCAATAGCGATAGGGGTTGTTCGGGCGACGGTCGTAGCGGTTGGGCACACCGTCACCGTCGTTGTCCCGGCGGCCGTGGCGACGGCCTTCCCAATCGCGGCGGCCATGGTCGTAGTAACCGTGGCGACGCGGACCGTCGTAGTAGCCCGGGTGGTAGTGGCGCGGGGGCGGCGGCGGGGCGTAGTAGTGATGGCGCGGCGGCGGCGCGGGCGTCACGTACACCTGGGCCTGGATGAACGGGCCGCCGGCCTGGGCATGGGCCGGCGCGGTGAGGGCGGCCAGCGACAGCAGGGCGGCAGCACCGAAGGCGAATGTCAGCTTTTTCATGGCGACTCCTGGGGAGTGATTGCGATGCCTCATCGTCGCGCCATTATGTGAAGTTCTTGTAAGCCGGAAGCGAAATCGCATGAAGAGCTGTAAGCCGCTGCGCTCGCGCTTTTTCAGCGTTGCGGGGCCGGCAGCATGCGCCGCAAGGCTTCGAAGAACAGATCGGACTGTTCCCGCTCGCCCTGGATCTGCGCCGCCACGTGCGCGGCCAGCTTGGCGTTGACGGGCACCAGCGGGCGTCCGGTCGATTGCGCGATCACCTGGTGCAGGCAGGCGCGCTCCAGGTAGTACAGGTCGTCGTAGGCATGCGCGATGGTGCCGCCCGCCACGATCACGCCGTGGTTCGCGAGAAAGGCCACGTCCTTGCCGGCCATGGCGCGCGCGATGCGCTCGCCTTCGGCGTCGTCCAGTGCCAGGCCGTTGTACTCGGCGTCGATGGCGATGCGGTTCATGTAGCGCATGGCGTTCTGGCTGGCGGTCGGGTCGAGCGCGCGGTCGACCGTGAGCGTCAGCGCCGTCGCATAGGGCATGTGGCAATGCAGCACCACGGCGTGGCCCGTGAGCCGGTGCACCGCGCCATGGATGAAGAGGGCGGTGGGCTCCACGCGGTGGCGGCCCGCGAGCACTTCGCCGTGCACGTCGATCAGCACGATGTCGTCCGGGCCGATCTCGCTCCAGTGCAGCCCGCGCGGGTTGATCAGGTAGCGGTCCTGCGCGCCCGGCAGCAACACGCTGAAATGGTTGCACACACCTTCGGACAGCCCGTGGTGGGCCGCGGCGCGCAATGCGAGCGCGAGGTCTTCGCGCAACTGGCGCACGGCGGGGCTGGCGTATTCGGAATCGGCGGACATCGCGGGGGTCTCCTTCTTTCTTGTGGTGGATGGGTCTTGTCGGATCAGGCTTGGAGCAGCCCGGCCCAGGCCGCCACGAAGCGCTGCGCGTCCTCGCGCACGGCGGCGGCGGTCTTGCCGGGCTTGTAGAGCGACGAGCCGATGCCGAAGCCGGCCGCGCCGGCCGCACGCCACGTGCCCATGTTGTCCGGCGAAATGCCGCCCACGGGCATCACGGGCGTGCCGGCCGGCAGCACCGCGAGCAGGGCCTTGACCACGGCGGGCGAGGCCAGCTCGGCCGGGAACAGCTTGAGCCCCGTGGCGCCGGCCGCGAGCGCGCCGAAGGCTTCGGTCGGCGTCATCACGCCGGGCAGGCAGGCCATGCCCAGGCGCGCGGCCTCGGCGATGACGTCGGCATTGAAGTTGGGCGACACGATCAGCTCGCCGCCGGCCGCATGCACCTCGCGCACCTGCTTGGCGTCGAGCACGGTGCCCGCGCCGACCAGCGCGTTCGGAAAGCGCTGGCGCATCAGCGCGATGCTCTCCAGCGGCTGCGGCGAATTGAGCGGCACTTCGAGCAGCCGGAAGCCGGGCTCGACGATGGCGTCGCCCACGTCGGCGGCTTCGGCGGGCGAGAGGCCGCGCAGGATGGCCACGAGCGGCAGGGCCTGCATCGCGGCGTTGAATTTGTCGAGGGGCGTGGTCATGGGGCGGGTGTCCTGTCGGTGTCGAGAAAGCCGGACAGCGTGTGCAGTCCGGCCCAGGTGGCTTCGGCGCCGAGCGTGCGCGTGGCGACGCCGGTGGCGCGCAGGGCCAGGGTGTAGCGTTGGGTGAGGGCGGAAGAGCCGATCAGCACGACCTCGCCGACGGCCTGTACCGATTGCGTGCGCAGCTCTTCGCCGATGAGCAGGCCCGACAGGTAGCTCGACAGCTCTTCTTTCGGCATGCGTTCGAACAGCGCGAGCGTGCGGGTGCCGAAGGCGTTGTGCAGCAGGCCGTGGCCGTTCTCGGAGCGCGTCACGCCTTCGAGGAACGCGGCTTCGTCGAGCGGCGCCGCGGCATCGAGCGTGCGCCCCAGGATCGAGTGCTGGCTCAGCAGCGCGTAGAACTCGCCCGTCATGTAGGTGCGAAAGCCGGCGACGCGGCCCTTCTTGACCGTGGCCCATTTGTTGTGGGTGCCGGGCAGCACGAAGACGCCGTCGTCCAGGCCGGTGATCGTCATGGCGCCGAGGATCTGCACCTCTTCGCCGCGCATCACGTCGGGCACGCCGGCATGCTCGTCGCTGAGGCCCGGCACGATGGCGATGCGCGCGCCGGGGATGGCGTCTGTGGCGATGATGCTGCGGCCTACTTCGACGCGGCCTGCGGGGCAGGGGCAGTAGGGCGCTTCGACCCAGCCCTGCTTGCTGCCGGCCATGCCGGAGATCAGGCAGCGCGTGTCTTCCAGGCGCATCCAGTCGCCGAACAGCGACTCGAACACGGCAGGAAAGCCGCCCTCGGGCACGGTGAGGATGCCGCGGGCGTCGCTGCGCTCTTCGATGACCTGCCCGCTCGGGTCGAGCAATGCACCGCGTAGCGAGCTTGTGCCCCAGTCGATGGCGATGAGTCTTGTCATGTCTGTCGTCTGTTGCGTTTCGAGAGTCGGTTCGGGGCGCGTGCCCAGGACACCGGGTACTTCCCTCCGCGGATGTCCCCCGGGCTTCGCCCTCCTCCTTGATTTCGCTGCGGGAAGCACCCAGTGCCCTGTGCACGAGAGGCGCTGTCGTGGTGCTGGCCGATCAACAACTGCTCTGAACCCGCTCACGTCGACGGGGTGCCTTGCGCAGCGAAATCAAGGAGGAGCCCGAAGGGCGGGGACATTCGCAGAGCAAGGTACCCCGTCGGCGGGAGCGCGCCCTGGATCTCTCCAAATCAGTGATTGTCTCGCGGCACAAAAGCCCCACGACGACCACGCAGAAAGGCCAGGTCCGCTCCCTGGTCGGCCTGCAGCACCGTGTCGACGTACAGCTTCCAGTACCCCGAGTCCAGCGGGGCCTTGGGCGCCACCCAGTTCGCGCGGCGCTTCGCCAGTTCCTCGTCGCTCACATGCAGGTGCAGCTTGCGATTCGGCACGTCGAGCTCGACGATGTCGCCGTCCTGCACCAGCGCCAGCGGGCCGCCCGCAGCCGCTTCAGGCGCCGTGTGCAGAACGACGGTGCCGTAGGCCGTGCCGCTCATGCGCGCGTCGCTGATGCGGACCATGTCCGTGATGCCCTTGCGCAGCACCTTCGGCGGCAACGGCATGTTGCCGGCCTCGGCCATGCCGGGGTAGCCCTTGGGGCCGCAGTTCTTGAGCACCATGATGCAGTGCTCGTCGATGTCCAGGTTCTCGTCGTCGATGCGCTTGTGCAGGTCGTCGGCGCTCTCGAAGACGACGGCGCGGCCCTTGTGCACCAGCAGCTCGGGTGTGGCCGCGCTGGGCTTGATGATGGCGCCGTTGGGCGCGAGGTTGCCGCGCAGCACGCAGATGCCGGCCTTGTCCTTGAAGGGCTCGGCCTGGGTGCGGATGACCTGCGGGTTGTAGTTCTCGGCATCCTTCACGTTCTCCCACACGCTCTGGCCGGTGACGGTGAGGATGTCCTTGTGCAGGTGGTCGGCGATTTCCTTGATGACCACCGGCAGGCCGCCCGCGTAGCAGAAGTCTTCCATCAGGAACTGGCCCGACGGCTGCAGGTTCACGAGGCAGGGCAGGTCGGCTGCGAGGCGGTCGAAGTCGTCGAGCGTGAGGTCGACACCGATGCGGCCCGCAATGGCCAGCAGGTGGATCACGAAGTTGGTCGAGCCGCCGATGGCCGCGTTGACCTTGATCGCGTTCTCGATCGCTTCGCGTGTGAGGATCTTCGACATGTTCATGTCTTCATGCACCATGTCGACGATGCGCCGGCCCGCCTGGCGCGCGAGTACGTTGCGACGGCCGTCGACGGCAGGGTAGGCCGCATTGCCCGGCAGGCCGATGCCCAGCGACTCGACCATGCTGGCCATGGTGCTGGCGGTACCCATCGTCATGCAGTGGCCGTGGCTGCGGTGCATGCAGCTCTCGGCCTCGAAGAAGTCCTGCAGCTTGAGCGTGCCGGCGCGCACCTGTTCGCTCATCTGCCACACGCCGGTGCCCGAGCCCAGCTCCTGGCCGCGCCACTTGCCCGAGAGCATCGGGCCGCCCGAGACGCCGATGGTCGGCAGGTCGACGCTGGCCGCGCCCATCATCAGCGCGGGCGTGGTCTTGTCGCAGCCCATGAGCAGCACCACGCCGTCGAGCGGGTTGCCGCGGATGCTTTCTTCGACGTCCATGCTCGCGAGATTGCGGTACAGCATGGCGGTGGGGCGCAGCAGCGTTTCTCCGAGCGACATCACGGGGAACTCGAGCGGGAAGCCGCCCGCTTCGTACACGCCGATCTTCACCTGCTCGGCGAGCGTGCGGAAGTGCGAGTTGCAGGGCGTGAGTTCACTGAAGGTGTTGCAGATACCGATCACCGGGCGACCGTCGAACTGGTCGTGCGGCACGCCCTTGCCCTTCATCCAGCTGCGGTAGATGAAACCGTCGCGGTCATGGCGTCCGAACCACTGCTGGCTGCGCAGTTCGCTGGCGGGCTTTTTCTTCGGGGCGTTGCTCATGGGATGTGTCTCTTCGTCGTTGATGCTTCGCGGAAATCCTCAGGGTTTTTCCTGCGGGACGACCGTTTCAATCATCATATGATAAGCGTGACGAGCTGTCGCGCATTCAGGGTTTTCGAGTGGCCGGCACAGGCAGGAGCTGCCTGAATCCGGCCCCGATACGGGCAGGCAAACAGGCACCGGGCACCACCAGAACCACACACCCACAGGCAGGCATGATCAAGAACGTTCACGGCAACACGGTCGACCGCATCGGCAGCGACATCGTCGCGGGCCGCTATGCGCCCGGCGCGTCGATTCCGCCGGAGCCGCTCTTGTGCGAAGAGCTCGGCGTGAGCCGGACCGTGGTGCGCGAATCGATCAAGTCGCTGATCGCCAAGGGCCTGGTGACCAGCGGCCCCAAGGTGGGCACGCGCGTGCAGCCGCCCGACCAATGGAACTGGTTCGACGCCGACGTCATCGTCTGGCAGACGCAGGCGGGCCTGTCGGCCGAGTTCCTGCGCGACCTGCAGGACCTGCGGCGCGTGGTCGAGCCCGCCGCGGTGGCGTTGGCCGCCCAGCGCGCCACCGCCGAAGACATCGCCGACATGGAAGACGCCTACGCGGGCATGAAGCGCGCCATCGAGTTCGGCGGCGACTACATCACGCCCGACCTGCGCTTTCACCAGGGCCTCATCCGCTCCAGCCACAACCGCATGCTGGTGCAGATGAGCCGTGCGCTGGGCGCGCTGCTGCGCACCAGCTTCGAGATTTCGACCACCCGCAAGAACGGGCCCGCGAGTTCGCTGCCGCTGCACCGCGCGGTGCTCGACGCCGTCATCGCGCGCGATCCGGCCGCCGCCGAGAAAGCCGTGCTGGTGCTCATCGACGGTGCGCGCCACGACATCGAGACGGTGCTGGCCTCGCGCAAGAAGATTCCGCGCATCAGCCGCCCGGCGACGCAGCTGAAGGCCTTCCCGCTCTAGACGCGGCGGCCGCGCAGACATCCCATAACAACACTGGAAAGTCAGGAGACGCAGATGCTGATGCAAAGGGCAATCGACGGATTTTTTCGCCTGCTGGAGTTCCTCGTCGTCGTGTGCATGGTGGCGATGGTCGTCATGGTGTTCGGCAACGTGGTGCTGCGCTACGGTTTCAACTCGGGCATTTCGGTGTCGGACGAGATGTCGCGCTACTGCTTCATCTGGCTCACCTACATCGGTGCCATGGTGGCCATGCGCGACGGCGCGCACCTGGGTGTCGACACGCTCATCAAGCACCTGCCGCTCATGGGCAAGAAGGTCTGCTTCTTCCTGAGCCAGTCGCTCATGCTGTTCTGCAACGTGCTCTTCTTCATGGGCACCTACGAGATGCACGAGCTGCAGGTGACCAACATCTCGCCCGTGGTGGGCATCTCGATGATCTGGGTCTACGGCATCGGCTACGTGGTGTCGGTGGTGATGGCCCTCTTCAACATCGACAAGCTCTGGCGATTGTTCAGGGGCCGGGTGCCCGACCAGGAGCTGATCCAGATCATGGAATCCGAAGAACAGGTGCTCGACGCCGCCGCACACGGGAAGGTGGCGCAATGACTGTCACGATCTTCATCGTCTCCCTGCTCGGCGCCATGGCACTGGGCATTCCGATCTCGTATTCGCTGCTGGTGTGCGGCGTCTCGCTGATGGGCTGGCTGGCCTACACCGGCGGCCTGCCGGCCTTCGACAGCCAGATCATCGCGCAGCGTTTTGTCGACGGTGCCGACAACTTTCCGCTGCTCGCGGTGCCGTTCTTCCTGCTCGCCGGCGAGTTCATGAATGCGGGCGGGCTCAGCCGGCGCATCGTGAACCTGGCGATGGCCTGGGTCGGCCACTACCGCGGCGGCATGGGCTATGTGGCGGTGCTGGCCGCGATCATCATGGCCTCGCTGTCGGGCTCGGCCGTGGCCGACACGGCCGCGCTGGCCGCGCTCCTCATCCCGATGATGAAGGCCGCCGGCTACCAGATGAACCGCTCGGCCGGCCTCATTGCCGCGGGCGGCATCATCGCGCCGGTGATCCCGCCATCGATCGGGCTCATCGTGTTCGGCGTGGCGGGCAACGTGTCGATCACCAAGCTGTTTCTCGCAGGCATCGTGCCCGGCATCCTGATGGGGCTCGCGGTGGGCGTGGCCTGGTGGATCGTGGCCCGGAAGGACAACGTGAAGTCCTCGCCGCGCGTGCCCTGGGGCGAGCGGCTGAAGGTCACGGCGCAGGGCAGCCTGGCGCTGGCACTGCCGATCATCATCATCGGCGGCATGAAGTTCGGCGTCTTCACGCCGACCGAAGCCGCCGTGGTCGCGGCCGTCTATTCGCTCGTGGTGGGCCTCTTCATCTACGGCGAGCTCAAGGTCAAAGACCTGTACCGCCTCACGCTCGCGGCGGGCAAGACCACCGCGGTGGTGATGTTCCTCGTGGCCGCCGCGATGGTGAGCGCCTGGCTCATCACGGTGGCCAACATCCCGACCGAGGTGGTGTCGCTGCTGGAGCCCTTCCTGGACAACAAGACGCTGCTGATGTTCGTGATGATGGTGCTGATCGTCATCGTGGGCACTGCGC
Organism: Variovorax sp. GW822-FHT04E09; assembly: GCF_058800845.1. NCBI lineage: Bacteria > Pseudomonadati > Pseudomonadota > Betaproteobacteria > Burkholderiales > Comamonadaceae > Variovorax > Variovorax sp. GW822-FHT04E09. The sequence goes on along the minus strand of NZ_JBXAMR010000003.1, from coordinate 129,652 downwards.
TCGACTTCACGCCCACCGTGCTCATCCTCACGCCGGTGCTGATGCCGGTGGTGCTCAAGGCCGGCATCGACCCGGTGTACTTCGGCGTGCTGTTCATCATGAACAACGCCATCGGCCTGATCACGCCGCCCGTGGGCACGGTGCTCAACGTGGTGAGCGGCGTGGCGCGCATCTCGATGGACGATGCCTTCAAGGGCGTGATGCCCTTCTTCATCGCCCACCTGGTGGTGCTGTTCACGCTGGTGTTCTTCCCGCAGCTCGTGACCGTTCCGCTCCAGTGGTGGATGGGGCGCTAGTTTTTCTTTTTTCCTGTCAGTCAGTTCGTTCAACCAACCCCTCGAATCGAAGGAGACAAGCATGTTGTTTCGCAGAACCCTGATGACCGCCGCCCTCGTGGCCGGCGGCCTGCTGGCGTCGACCGGCGCCCTCGCGCAATTTGCCGAACGCACGATCAAGTTCACCAACGGCGTGAACGAAGACCACCCCGTGGGCGTGGGCGTGAAGAAGATGCAGGAGGTGCTGGCGGCCAAGACCGGCGGCAAGATGAAGATCACGGCCTTCTGGGGCGGCGCCGCGGGCGGCGACCTGCCGGCCACGCAGGCGCTGCGCGCCGGCACGCAGGAAATGGTGTGCACGTCGAGCTCGCCGCTGGTGGGCATCGTGAAGGAACTCGGCGCCTTCGACCTGCCGTTCCTGTTCGCCAACGAGAAGGAGGCCGACGCGGTGCTCGACGGCCCCGCGGGCGAGTACTTCAACAAGAAGCTCGAAGCCGCCGGCCTCGTCAACCTGGCCTACTGGGAGAACGGCTTCCGCAACCTCACCAACAGCAAGAAGCCCGTGGCCAAGGCCGAGGACTTCGAAGGCGTGAAGCTGCGTGTGATGCAGAACAACATCTTCCTCGACTCGTTCAAGACCCTGGGCGCCAACGCCGTGCCCATGGCCTTCGGCGAGGTGTTCACCGCGCTGGAGACCCGCACCATCGACGGCCAGGAGAACCCCTTCGTGACCATCGAGACCTCCAAGTTCAGCGAGGTCCAGAAGTACCTGAGCGTGACGCGCCACGCCTACACGCCCTTCCTCATCCTCTACAGCAAGAAGCTCTGGGACCAGCTCAACCCGCAGGAGCAGGCGGTGCTGCGCGAGGCCGCGAAGGAAGGCCAGAAGGTCCAGCGCGAAGCCAACCGCGCGCTCAACGAGAAGTCGCTTGCCAGCCTGCGCAAGACCATGACGGTGAACGAAGTCTCGGCGGCCGAGCAGAAGCGCATGCTGGAAAAGGTCAAGCCCGTGTACGACAAGAACGTGCCCAACATCGGCACGGAAGCCGTGGGCGTGGTCACCGACGCGCTGAAGAAGGCGCGCGGGGGCTGATCGAGGCGTTCGGCCATGCGCTGAATGTGTGCAAGAGCCGCGCGGCATACGCCGCTGCGGCTTTTTCTTTTTGCGGAACCCCTTTCATGAAAATCACGCAAGTCGAAACCATCCGCCTCGGCGAATTTCCCAACATCCTGTGGGTGCGCCTGCACACCGACGAGGGCCTGGTCGGCCTCGGCGAGACCTTCATGGGCGCCGAAGCGGTCGAGGCCTACCTGCACGAATGGGCGGCGCTGAAGCTGCTGGGCACCGACCCGCTGCAGATCGAGGCGCGCAACCGCGACATCACGGGCTACCTGGGCTGGCGCGGATCGGGCGTGGAAACGCGCGGCAACTCGGCCGTCGACATCGCGCTGTGGGACCTGTTCGGCAAGGCCGCCAACATGCCGGTGCACACGGCGCTGGGCGGCAAGAGCCGCGATGCGATCCGCATCTACAACACCTGCGCCGGCTACCAGTACATCCGCAGCGCCACCAACCAGACCAGCTCGAACTGGGGCCTGGCCAACAACAACGGGCCGTACGAAGACCTGCAGGGCTTCCTGCACCATGCCGACGAACTGGCCGAGTCGCTGCTGTCCGAAGGCATCACGGCCATGAAGATCTGGCCTTTCGATCCGGCGGCGGAAAAGAGCCACGGGCAGTACATCAGCAACGCCGATCTCGACACCGCGCTGGAGCCCTTCCGCAAGATCCGCAAAGCGGTGGGCGGCAAGATGGACATCATGGTCGAGTTCCACAGCCTGTGGCGGCTGCCGATGGCGCAGAAGATCGCGCGCGCGCTGCAGGAGTTCGACACCTTCTGGCACGAAGACGCGATCCGCATGGACAGCCTGGACCTGCTCAAGCAGTACGCGAAGGACTGCCAGGCGCTCGTCTGCGCCAGCGAAACGCTGAGCTACAAGTGGGGCTTCAAGGATTACCTGCAGACCGGCGTGGCCGGGGTCGCGATGCTCGACCTGAGCTGGTGCGGCGGCCTCACCGAGGCGCGCAAGATCGCGGCCATGGCCGACGCCTGGCAGCTGCCCGTGGCACCGCATGACTGCACGGGGCCGGTGGTCTGGGCCGCGTCCACGCACCTGAGCCTGCACGCGCCCAACGCGCTCATCCAGGAGAGCGTGCGCGCCTTCTTCACCGGCTGGTACAAGGAGCTCGTCACCGAGTTGCCGAAGGTCGAGAACGGCATGATCAGCCTCAACGACAAGCCCGGCCTGGGCCTGGAGCTGCTGCCCGACCTGCACAAGCGCGCTGACGCGATCGTGCGGGTGTCGAAGGCGGCGTAGGGGCGTCGCTATCAGCGGTTGTCGTCGGTGCGCAGCCGCAGCAGGGCGCGCACGAAGCCGTGATCCGAGCGCGAGCGGTCGCGGCCTTCGTGCAGGTGGTCGTTGAAGTAGTCGACGCGGCGCACGTCGCCCAGGCTGTGGCGGCTGCTGGCGACGAACTCCTCGCTCACCAGGATCTGGTCGAGCACATCCGGGAAGCCCTGGTGGATGTGCGAATAGGCCACGTCCTTCTTGAGTGCCGACTCGCCCTGCATCTCGTAGGCGTTGAACAGCGCCACGTCGCGCGCGGCCTTGTCATAGGCCACTTCGGAGGTCGCGGCCACCAGCTGCGTGGTCACGCTGTGCGGGTTGTCGTTGAAGTCGCCCATCACCACCAGCGGCACGTTGGTGCCCTGCAGCAGGTCGATCACGATGCAGCGCAGGGCCGCGGCCTCGGCGCCGCGCATCAGCAGCGAGCGCAGCGAGGCCATGGCGCCGATCTTGCGGTCGTCGCGGTCTTCGAGGGCGTTGCCTTGCGCGTCCTGCAGGAACTTGGGGCGCTTGGACTTCAGGTGCACCGTCAGCACATGCACCTGCTGGCCGTGCTTCATGCGCACGATGGCCAGCAGGGGCGGGCGCTCGAAGCGCGTGTGCGGGCCGATCCCCGGCACCTCGACGCCGAAGCCCGCGGGAAAGTCGACGAAGGACTGCACGCTGTCCACCTGCAGCCGCGTGACGATGCCGACGCGCGGCGTGCCCTGTGCGCCCGGCCGCCCGGGCGTGCCCGGCGGGCTGCCGGGCGGCGGCGAGTTCTCGGCGCCCGGCACCGAGACGAAGTCGTAGCGCAGCCCGCTGCGGCCGATGGCGGCCTTCAGCGCGGCCTCGTCCCAGACCTCCTGCACCGCGAGCACGTCGGCATTGAGCGCGTGGATGCGTTCGCCGATCCAGTCGATCTTGCGTTCGTATTCGCGCTCGTTGTAGGCGTCCTGGTTCTCGTAGTACACGCGGTTGGGGTTCGCGAGATTGAGCAGGTTGCAGGTCGCGACGAAGAGCGTGGCGTAGTTGGGCGGGATGTATGGCATGGAAACGCGATTGTGTCCCGGGTTAGGATTTCAAGCTGAGGTGCGCCCGCCATGTCGTCCATGTCATTCGATGGCGAGGCCGGCCGCAAGAAACAACAACGAAACCGGGGAGCCGCCCAGCGCGGAATGCATGAAGCTCATCCATCTCACCTCCTGCGCCGTGGCGGCGCTGCTCGTTGCGGGCTGCGCGTCCAGGAGCCATCCGTCGATGTCCTTCGGCGGCAGCCTTGTCGAACACAGCCTGCTGCGCGTCGAGGACCATGTGTCCTTTGCCCTGGAAGATGGGCCCGAGACGCGCAACTTCACTGTCGCGTGCAATGCGCCCCAGGCGTGGTTGCTCTACTCCGACCTGCGCACCGGCCGCAGCTATCCGGTGACCGGCCGGCGGTATGGCGTGCGCAAGGAACTGGACGAGCGCCAGGCATTGGCCCTGAAAGCGCAGCCGGCGGTCGAACGCGCATGCCGCGCGACCCCGCCCGATTGGCGCGAGGTGCAACGCCGCGCAGACGGCACATTCACGCTCATCGACATCGCAAGCGTCGAGACCTCCGAGGGCGCCTTGCTCTTCTGGGGCGCGTTCGACTATCCGCGCATGGACTTCGACCTGCCTTACCGGGCACCCTTTGGGCAGAAGCGCGAGCGCTTCAGGCTCGCGTGCCCATCGCAATCCTATGCCCAGGTGAGCGGATTCGACATCGACGAGCGCGGCCGCGTCACGGACGGCCGGGTTGAAGGTGACAGGGCGAAGTCGTACACGGTCGGCGGCGACACGAATGCGGACTACAAGGCGCTCTTCAAGGCGGCCTGCAGCGGTGCTTCGGCAGGGCAGGCGTTGCCTGCCTTCACTTCTCGCGCCAAGGCGCTGCCTGATCCCGCAGGCCTGACGCCGCTGAGCCCGGCGGTGATGAAGGCTGTTTCCCAGCTGGGGCTTCCACCGGCGCCCAAGCGCCTGAAGCGCGTCGTGCTCGAAGGCACATGGACCCGCGACGGGAAGACGACGCCGACCCGCAATGAGCTCCAGATTGCGCCGGATGCGACAGCTTCTATGTTCCGAACCCGGACGAAGACCGGCACAGGCCCCGCGGACGGCACGCGGTCGCAGACCGCTTCATTCCTGGGCCTGATCGACTTGAGCAGCTTCGTCAACTTTCTTCCTGGCTCCGACACGATCAGCCAGGCCATGACCGATCTCACGTTGACGGGCGACTGGCAACGCATGGCCGTGGGCTCGGAGTTGCGCTACGAGACGAAGAAACTGAGCTTGTTCAGCATGATCGGCGGAGTGACCTACGACTACACGACGGTCTGCAAGGTCGTCGGCGTGAGCGCGGCTGCCGAGCTTCATCCTGCCCTGAGTGGCGACGCCAGGCGCCTGGAGTGCCGCATGCAGCCCGATTCGCTCGAACGGACCGACACCTACGTCTATCTGAACGACTACGGTTACGCCCTGCAGCTTCGGGAGGCCGCAGCCAAGCCGCCTTCAGAAGGCATCAAGAAGATCACTGCAGTCGAACAGTGAACGCAGCCGCGGCGCATCGGCGCACGCTGCTGCACGGCCTTGGTCTGGCCGTGGCCTGCGCAGGCGCGCTGGTTCCCGTGGCCCGGATGCAGGCGGCGCCGCCGCGCTGACGGCTGCTCCTGCGGGAGCTCAAAAGAAAAGGGCACCGAGGTGCCCTTTTTCAGTTTCCGGGTGGCGTGCCACCCGCGGTGTCTTGTCAGCGACCGAACGAACGGCCACCGCCGCCGCCGGAGCGGCCACCACCGCCACCGCCGTAGCCACCACCACCGCCACCCGAGCGGCCACCGCCGCCCGAACGGTTGCCGCCGTAGCCGCCACCGCCGCCCGGACGGCCGCCGCGACCGCGACCACCCATGTGGTCGACGCTCGTGCGCAACGGGTCCGGCTGGCCGGCGCCGCCGCCTGCGACGGCTTCAGCGCGCAGGTGCGCGACCTGGTTGGCCTGCGTCGGGCTGTGGCTGTTGCCGTGATGGCGCGGTTGGCGCTCTTCGTGCGGTGCGTGGTGATGCGGCTGCTGCGGTGCGCGCGGCTGGCCTTGCTGCGGACCGCGGCCCTGTGCCGGACGGGCTGCGCCCTGGCCGCGCGGGCCCTGGCCCTGGCCTTGGCCGCCACCGTTGGCATTGCGGCCTTGGCCGCCGCCACCCTGGCCGCCACCACGGCGTTGACCGCCGCCATTGCCGCCGCCACCACCGCCGTTGCCGCCACCCTGGCCGGCCTTGTTCTCACGGATGCGCGACATCATTTCGGTGCGGGCGGCCTTGGCGGCTGCCTGCATGACTTCGCGGCTCGGCGGACGGCCGGCGCCGCCCCAGATCGTCTGGCGACCCATGGCGATCGGCTCGGCGCGTTCGCCTTCTTCAGGACCGAAGCCCTCGACCTTCTGCACCGGGATCGTCTGCTTCGTGAAGCGTTCGATTTCCTGCATGAAGCCTTCTTCGTCCAGGCACACGAAGCTCACGGCCTCGCCGCTCGAACCGGCGCGGCCGGTGCGGCCGATGCGGTGCACGTAGTCTTCGCTGACGTTCGGAATCTCGTAGTTCACGACGTGCGGCAGCTCGTCGATGTCGATGCCGCGCGCGGCGATGTCGGTGGCCACCAGGGCGCGGATGTCGCCGCTCTTGAAGCCGGCCAGCGCCTGCGTGCGGGCGCTCTGGCTCTTGTTGCCGTGCAGCGCCATCGCCTCGATGCCGTTCTTGGTGAGGAACTCGGCCACGCTGTTGGCGCCGAACTTGGTGCGCGTGAACACGAGCACCTGGCTCCACTTGTTCTCGTTGATGATGTGCGCGAGCAGCGCCTTCTTCTTGCCGCGGCCCACGGGGTGGATCACCTGCGTGATGCGCTGCACCGTGGTGTTGCGCGGCGTGACCTGGATGCTCTGCGGGTTCTTGAGCAGCGAGCCGGCGAGGTCGCGGATCTCGTCGCTGAAGGTGGCCGAGAACAGCAGGCTCTGCTTTTCCTTGGGCACCAGGGCCAGGATCTTCTTCACGTCGTGGATGAAGCCCATGTCCAGCATGCGGTCGGCTTCGTCCAGGATCAGCATCTGGACCTGGCTCAGGTCGAGCATGCCTTGCTGCTGCAGGTCGAGCAGGCGGCCGGGGGTGGCCACGAGGATGTCGACACCCTTCTTGAGCTTGCTGATCTGCGGGTTCATGCCCACGCCGCCGAAGATCACGGTGGAGTCGAGTTGCAGGTACTTGCCGTAGGTGCGCACCGACTCTTCGACCTGGGCCGCGAGTTCGCGCGTGGGGGTCAGCACGAGGGCACGGATGCCGATGCCGCCGAACTTGTTGGTGGCGCTGCGGCTCATGGTGAGCTTGTGCAGCATCGGCAGGGTGAAGGCCGCGGTCTTGCCGGTGCCGGTCTGGGCGCCGCCCAGCAGGTCGTGGCCGTCGAGGACCACGGGAATGGCTTGCGCCTGGATGGGGGTGGGGGTGTCGTAGCCGTGCTCGTGCACAGCCTTCAAGATGGCGGGAGCCAGCTTCAGTTCGTCAAAATTCATTGTGGAAACAACAAGCGCCATACACGGCGCAGTGGCATCGGCCCGCCAGGCGTCGTTTTGGGGTGACGCCGAGCCAGTCAAGGCAGATGAAGGTCAGGGGTGGGAGCCGGAAGACCCGCGGTGATTTGGGGTTTTCTTCGTCCCCGGCAGAGAGCCGGTTTGCGGGCAACTGGACCCGGCAACGAGGACTATTGTCGCATGAGTCGATAATCATGGGTTCGCCGCGCCCGGATCACTGTCCGGACGACCGTGCTTTTACGCAAATCCCAAGCTACCCAAGGTAATCATTCACAGATGGCTCAATACGTCTATTCGATGAACCGCGTCAGCAAGACCGTGCCGCCCAAGCGGCAGCTCTTGAAGGACATTTCGCTCTCTTTCTTCCCCGGCGCCAAGATCGGCGTGCTCGGCCTGAACGGCTCGGGCAAGTCCACGCTGCTCAAGATCATGGCGGGTGTGGACAAGGAATTCGAGGGCGAGGCCCTGCCCATGCCGGGGATGACGATCGGCTACCTGGAGCAGGAACCCAAGCTCAACGCCGAGCACACGGTGCGCGAATCGGTCGAGGAGTCCATGGGCGCGGTGTTCGCGGCCAAGGCGCGCCTCGAAGAGGTCTACATCGCCTACGGTGCCGAAGACGCCGACTTCGACGCGCTGGCGGCCGAGCAGGCCCAGCTCGAAGCCATCATCGCCACCGCCGGCACCGATTCCGAGCACCAGCTCGAGATCGCCGCCGACGCACTGCGCCTGCCGCCGTGGGACGCCAAGATCGGCCTGCTGTCGGGTGGTGAAAAGCGCCGCGTGGCGCTGTGCCGCCTGCTGCTGTCCAAGCCCGACATGCTGCTGCTCGACGAACCGACCAACCACCTGGACGCCGAATCGGTCGAGTGGCTCGAAGTGTTCCTGCAGCGTTTCACGGGCACCGTGGTGGCCATCACCCACGATCGCTACTTCCTGGACAACGCCGCCGAGTGGATCCTGGAAATGGACCGCGGCCGCGGCATTCCCTGGAAGGGCAACTACAGCACCTGGCTCGAGCAGAAGGGCGAACGCCTGGCGCAGGAGCAAAAGAGCGAAGAAGCCCACGCCAAGGCCCTGAAGAAGGAACTCGAGTGGTCGCGCCAGAACCCGAAGGCACGCCAGGCCAAGAGCAAATCGCGCCTCGCCCGCTTCGAAGAGCTGAGCGACATGGAATACCAGAAGCGCAACGAAACGCAGGAAATCTTCATTCCTGTGGCGGAGCGGCTGGGCCAGCAGGTGTTCGAGTTCCACGGCGTCAGCAAGTCCTTCGGCGACCGCATGCTGATCGACAACCTGAGTTTCACGGTGCCGCCGGGCGCCATCGTCGGCATCATCGGCCCGAACGGCGCCGGCAAGTCGACGCTGTTCAAGCTGCTCGCGGGCAAGGAAAAGCCGGACACGGGCGAGGTCGTCATCGGCCAGACCGTGAAGATGGCCTTCGTCGACCAGCACCGCGACGAGCTGGCGTCCGACAAGACCGTGTGGGAAGACATCTCGAACGGCCTGGACATCATCAACGTCGGCAAGTTCCAGATGGCCAGCCGCGCGTACGCGGGCCGCTTCAACTTCAACGGCGCCGACCAGCAGAAGAAGGTCGGCACGCTGTCGGGCGGTGAACGCGGCCGACTGCACCTGGCCAAGACGCTGATCGCGGGCGGCAACGTGCTGCTGCTGGACGAACCGTCGAACGACCTGGACGTGGAAACCCTGCGCGCGCTGGAAGACGCGCTGCTCGAGTTCGCCGGCACCGTGATGGTCATCAGCCACGACCGCTGGTTCCTCGACCGCATCGCCACGCACATCCTCGCGGCCGAAGGCGACAGCCAGTGGACCTTCTTCGACGGCAACTACCAGGAGTACGAAGCCGACAAGAAGAAGCGCCTGGGCGAAGAAGGCGCAAAACCCAAGCGCATGCGCTACAAGGCCCTCAAGTAAGACAGGACGCAGGCGGCTTCGGCCGCTTCGACGACCAGAGCGCGCGGTTCCGCAAGGGGCCGCGCGCTTTGTCGTTCAGGGGACGTTGTCGTCGACGAGGTCCGCGTCGAGCCAGCCGCGCAGGCTGTTGATGAAGGCCAGTGCCTCGACGCGAGGCAGGTCGTCCACGCACACGACCGCTTCGGTCAGTTGTTCTTCGCTCAGCCGGCGGGCACGCCCGATGCCGTCGAGCAGGCCGCAATGCAGCGGCGGCGTGACCCAGCGGCCGTCGAGCCGTAGCGCGATGTTGCCGCGCGTGCATTCGGTGATCTCGCCGTGGCGGTTCCACAGCAGCGTGTCGAACACGCCGGGTGTGGTCGGTGTGAACGCCTCGTAGTGCGCACGGCGCGTGGTCTTGAAGCGCGAGAACTCGCTGTCGGCCTCGTCGAAAGCGCGCGCGGCCGGCTGCAGGCGCACGCGCGATGGCGCAGCGTCCATGGCGAAGGCTTCGGCGCGCGGTTGGCCTTGTGCGTCGAGCAGCAGGCGCACGCGCCATGTGCCTGCGGCATGCGCGGTGCGCAACTGGTCCAGGCAGGCCGTCACGTGTGCTTCGTGCCACGGATAGCCGAAGTGCGCAGCCGCGTTGCGCATGCGGGCCAGGTGCGCGGGCGCATCGCGCAATGCGCCATCGGTCAGCGCCAGGGTTTCGAGCAGCTCGAAGGAGGTCATGGTTGCGAAGATACCGCCGCGCCGAGAAAGGCGCGCTTGTGCCGCCACTCGTCCCACTCCGCATCCGCCTGCGCATCGGCCGTGATGCCGCTGCCGATGCCGCAGCGCGCGGCGTTGCCGCGCAGCGTGACGGTGCGGATCGGCACGTTGAAGGTCGCGTGCCCGCCGGGCCGCACCACGCCCACGGCGCCGCAGTACACGCCGCGCGCGTCGGGCTCCAGCGCGCGGATCATGCGCATGGCGCTCACCTTCGGCGCGCCGGTGATGGAGCCGCAGGGGAACAGCGCCGCGAACAGGTCGGCCAGCGTCGTGCCTTCGCGCAGGCGGGCTTCCACGTCGGAGGTCATCTGCCACACGGTGGGCAGCGCCTCGGTGTGGAAGAGGCGCGGCACGCGCACCGAGAAGGGCTGGGCCACGCGCGAGAGGTCGTTGCGGATCAGGTCCACGATCATCACGTTCTCGGCGCGCTCCTTGGGCACGGTGCGCAGCCGCAGCGCGTGGGCCGCGTCCTCGGCGGGCGTGGCGCCGCGCGGCGCGGTGCCCTTCATGGGGCGCACGAGGATGCGGTCGCCGTCGCGGTCGAAGAACAGCTCGGGCGACACCGACAGCACCTGCTCGTCGCCGGTGTCGATGAAGGCGCCGTAGCCGTTGGGCTGCGCCTGCCGCAGCGCGTGAAACCAGGCCTGCGCGTCGCCGTCGAAGGCCGCGCGCAGTGGTGCCGTGTAGTTGAGCTGGTAGAGCACGCCGTCGGCGATGGCGCGGTGGATCGCCTGCATGTGGCGGTCGAAGGCCTCGCGCGACAGGTCGGCCGTCCACGCGACGGGCGCTACGGCGGGTACCGGCGCGTCGGGCCATGGCAACGCCTCGTCATGCACGCCGAACCACGCCAGCGGCCCGTCGGGCGCGTGCACCTCGAACGCCGCATCGAACGCCGCGGCAGCCTCGTAGCGCAGGTGGCCGACGCACCAGCGGCCTTCGCGAGCCAGCGCCTCGACGGCCTCCAGCACGGGGCGCACCTCGTGCGGCGCATGGGCGGCGAGCACGCGCACAGGCGTTCCGAAGGCAGCGCGCAGCCGGGTCGCCCCGTCGGTGCGCGGGTCGGCGAAATCGATCAGCGTGGACAGCAAGCGCGCGCCCGGGCCTTCGTCAGGTGGCCGCGCGGACCGGCGCAGCGGCGGCTGCCCCCGCTGATCCCGCGAGTGCCCGCTTGCGCACCGCGTAGATGTTGTTGCGCAGGGCATAGAGCTCGTCGGCGTACGACAGCGGCACGGCCACCTTGTTGACCACGCGGTCGAGGTCGTCGAGTTCTTCCAGCAGCTTGTCGCGCTCGGCCTGGCTCTGGCGCCCGTCCACCTTGGCCTCGATGTCGCGCAGCCGCGCGTACCAGCGGAACACGCGACGGCGCACGCGGAACTGGTACAGCGGCGGGATCACGCGGCTCAGCGGCAGCATCAGCACCAGCACGCCGCCCAGCACCAGCCACATGCGCTCGACGAGGTTGCTGGCCCAGAACGGCAGGTAGCGCTGCCAGAAGGGCGGCGTGCCGTTGATGGCGCGGTCGCCCTCGGGGCTCACGGGCAGTTCGCTGGTGCGGGTGTTGGGAAAGTCGCGCGCGCGGTTGAACCAGCCGGCGTCGCTGTGCACGGTCTGCGCGGCCTGCGCGAACAGCTGGCGCAGGGCCGGATGGGTCTCGTCGCGCGACAGCAGCGAGGTGGTGGCGGCGAGCAGCGACACGTCGTGCAGCGGCAGGTCCTTCGACAGGTCGACCACGCCGCGCGGCAGCGTCACGGCCGAGAGGAACGGAAAGCGCCGCGTGTAGGCCTCGGCCTGGCCGAAGTCCATGAGCTGGATGTCGCCGGCGCGCAGCAGGCGCTGCACCTGTGGCGACTGCGGGGCCGAGAACAGCACGATGGCGTCGAGCAGCCCGGCCTGCAGCGCCTCGGCGGCAGCGGCCTGCTCGAGGTTCGACAGCAGCAGGTCGTCGGGCCCGAGCCGGTTGGCCTTGAGCAGCCGCTCCATGATCTCGGGCAGCCCGCTGCCGGGCAGGTCGACGTTCACGCGCAGGCCGCGCAGCTGCGTGAGCGAGGTCAGCGTGCCGGTCTTGCGATCGATCTTCTGCGCGGTGTCGGTGCGGTAGAAGAGCCAGATGGGCTCGAAGAACAGCGCGCCCAGCGAGCGCAGGCCGGCCTCTTCGTCGGCCACCGGGTCGGCGCTGCCGCCGCGCACGAAGGCCACGTCGGCGCCGCCGGTGCGCAGCAGCTGCAGGTTCTCGGTCGAGCCCGAGGTGGCCTTGAGCTCGACGGTGATGCCGCTGTGCTTCAGGGCGTCGGCGTAGCGCTTGCCGAACTGCGCATAGGCGCTGCCCGTGGGGCCGGTGGCCAGCGTCACGTGCTTGGGCGGTTGCGGCTGCAGCCACCAGTAGGCCGCAATCAGCAGGCCAATGACGATGAACACGATCGGGCCGGCCGAGGCGATCAGGTCGCGGATCGACAGCAGGATCAGCTTCAGGGTGCGGGGAAACGCCATGGGGTGCCTCGTCGTGCGGTGCGCGGGTCAGCCGCGCGGTGCGGCCAGGTCGGCGGCGCAGGGAATGTGCAGCTCGCCCACGGTCATCGCGCGTGCGGCGCGCACCGCGCGCACGGTGGCGATCGCGGTGGCTTCGGCGGCCATGGTGCTCAGCACGGTCATGCCGGGCGCATCGCCTTCGAGCGGCACGCGGCCGGTGGCCAGCGCGAACAGCGTGTCGCCGTCGCTCATGGTGTGCACCGGGTTGATGGCGCGCGCCAGGCCGTCGTGCGCCACCATGGCGAGCCGGTTGGCCTGCACCTTGGTCAGCACCGCGTCGGTGGCGATCACGCCGATGGTGGTGTTGGTGCCCGCCAGCAGCGGCTTGGGCAGCTCGCCGCGCAGCAGCGCGCGGCGCGTGTCGAGCAGGGCGCTGCCGTCCTCGGTGCGCGCGCCGGCCACGGGCAGGGCGGTGTCGGGGTCGATCACGTCGCCCAGCGAATTGACCGCGATCAGCGCGCCGACCGTGACGCCACCCACGGTGACCGAGGCGGTGCCGATGCCGCCCTTCATCGCGCGGTGCACGCCGAAGAGCTTGCCCACCAGCGCGCCGGTGCCCGCGCCGACGTTGCCTTCGGCGGGCGCGTCGGTCGAGGCGGCTTCGCAGGCGGCGTAGCCCGCAGCCGCGTCGGGGCGGATGCGCGCGTCGCCCATCGGCAGGTCGAACAGCACGGCGGCCGGCACGATGGGCAGGGTGCCGAAGCGCACGTCCATGCCGACGCCGCGCTCTTCGAGCCAGCGCATCGCGCCCTCGGCGGCGGCCAGGCCCCAGGCGCTGCCGCCGGCGAGCATGACGGCATGCACTTCCTGCACGAGGTTGCCGGGGGAGAGCAGGTCGGTCTCGCGCGTGCCGGGCGCGGCGCCGCGCACATCGACACCGGCCACGGCGCCGTCGCGCGCAATGATCACGGTGCAGCCGGTGGGGCGGCGGGTGTCGGAGAAATGGCCGACTTCGATGCCGGCGACGTCGGTGATGGCACCGGCGCGAGAAGAGGGGGAAGAAGACGCAGCGGACATGGCGGCCGATTATGGGACCGCGACCTTTACGATCCCCACAATGACAGTTGCAAGAAGTTTCTCCCCCGAGGGCGGCAGCCGCCACGTGGTGGTGATCGGCGCGGGCGCGGTGGGCTGCGCCACCGCCATCGAGGCCCTGCGCGCGGGCCTGCGCGTGACGCTGGTGGAGCCCGGCGAGCCGGGTGGCCCGCAGGCCACGAGCTACGGCAACGCCGGCTGGCTGTCATCGCACTCCGTGGTGCCGCCCGCGCTGCCGGGGGCCTGGCGCAAGGTGCCGGGCTGGCTGGCCGACCCGCTCGGGCCGCTGGCGTTGCGCTGGCGCCACCTGCCGCGCGCGCTGCCGTGGCTGTTGCGCTACCTGGCCTCGGGCTGGACCGAGGCGCGCGTGCAGCGCACCGCCGACGCATTGCGCACGCTGCTGGCCGATGCGCCCGCGCTGCATGCGCAACTGGCCGCCGAGGCCGGCGTGCCGCAGCTCATCGAGCGGCGCGGGCTGCTGCATGCCTACCGTTCGCGCGCCGAGTTCGACGGCGATGCGCTGGGCTGGCGCGTGCGCCGGCGCGCGGGTGTCCAGTGGGAAGAATGGCCGGCGGACGAACTGCGCCGCCGCGAGCCCGATCTGGCCGCGCGCTACACGCTCGGCATCTTCGTGCCCGAAGCCGGCCACTGCCGCAGTCCGGGCGCCTACGTGGCGGCCCTGGCGCACCATTCGCTCGCTGTGGGCGCCGAACGCGTCGCCGCCCGGGCCACCGGCTTTCGCATCGAGGGCGGCCGGCTGCGCGCCGTGCGCACCGAGGCGGGCGAGATCGCCTGCGACGGCGCCGCCATCTGCGCCGGCGCGCGCTCGGGCCCGCTGGCCGCGGCGGCAGGCTCGGCGGTGCCGCTGGAGTCCGAGCGCGGCTACCACGTGGTGCTCGAAGGCGCCACGGCCGGCCCGCGCACGCCGACCATGGTGGCCGACGGCAAACTCATCGCGCACTGGATGGACGGCGGCCTGCGCGCGGCGGGCCAGGTGGAGATCGCGGGCCTCGAAGCGGCGCCCGACTGGCGCCGCGCCGAGATCCTGCACGCGCATCTGCAATCGATGTTCCCGTCGCTGGCACCGCCCGGGCCCGGTGCGCCTTCGGTGGCGCACTGGCTCGGTCACCGCCCGAGCCTGCCCGACGGCCTGCCGTGCATCGGCCCGTCGGCGGCCAGCGGCGACATCGTGCTGGCCTTCGGGCATGGCCACGTCGGCCTGTGCGGCTCGGCGCGAACCGGGCGGCTGGCGGCGCAACTGCTGGCGGGCGTTGCGCCGGAGATACCGCTGGCGCCCTTCGATCCGGGGCGCTTCAGGTCCTGAGGTTCACACCTTCTCAGTTCGCCGGCGTGATCGACAACACGGTGAGTGCGCCGTCGACCTTGTCGACGGTGAACTTCACCTTGTCGCCGGCCTTCACCTTGGCGAGCAGCGCCGGGTCGCTCACGCGGAACACCATGGTCATGCCGGTCATCTCGAGGTTCGGGATGTCGCCGTGGCGCAGGGTGATCTTCTTGGCGTCGGTGTCGACCTTGCGGACTTCGCCGTCGACCTGGGGCAGTGCGGCCTGCGCGAACGCCGCGGCGGCGAGCACGAGGGTGGAGAGGGCGGTGAGGACTTTTTTCATGGTCGGGGTTCCTTCCTTGTTTGGATGGGATGAAGGGTGAAGAGGGGCTCAGCGGTAGCTCTGGAAGACGCGCGTGCTGCCGTCGGCCAGCACCAGCAGCACGTCGTAGGCGTCGCGCTGGTCGCCGTAGGCCGGGCCGTCCATGCCGGGCGAGCCGATCGGCATGCCGGGCACGGCCAGGCCGATGGCCTTGGGCTTTTCCTTCAGCAGGCGCTGCATCTCGCGCGCCGGCACGTGGCCTTCGATGGCGTAGCCGCCGACGCGGCCGGTGTGGCACGAACCCAGCTTGACTGGAATGCCGAGCCGCTCGCGCGCGGGGCCGTTGCCCTCGTCGTGCACGCGCGTGGCAAAGCCGTTCTTGTTGAGGTGCTTGACCCAGTCCTGGCAGCAGCCGCAGTTCGGGTCTTTCCAGATCTCGACCATCGGCGCGGCGGCCTGCGCGGCGAGCGGCAGGGACGCGGTGGCGGCGGCGAGTTTCAGGAGGGTTCGTCGTTGCATGGTGGGGTTCCTTTCAGTGGGTCATCGTGCGGGCACGGCTGCGGCCCGCACGCGAACGCGGCCGGCCATGCCGAGTTCGTAGTGGTCCTTCACGAGGCAGGCAAAGTCGAAGTCGCCGGCGCGGTTGAAGGTCCAGATCAGTTCGCCGGTCTTGCCCGGCTGCACATGCGCCATCCAGGGCTCGTCGTGCTCCATGCCGGGGTGCTTCTTCATCATGGCGGCATGGTCCTCGATGACGGCGGTGGTGCCAAGCACGAGCTCGTGCAGGTCCTTGCCGCGGTTCTTCAGCCGCAGGCGAATGGTGTCGCCTTCGCGCACTTCGAGGACCGAGGGCGTGAAGGTCATGTCGTCCGCCATCGCGATGTCGATGGTGCGCTTCACGGCGCTGGCCTTGCCGGCGATGCCCCAGGCTTTCTGCTCGGGTGCGAGCGATGCGGCTGCGGTGCCGGCCTTGGGTGCGTGGCTTTCGTGGGCTGTGGCGAACGTGGTGACGGCAGCCAGTGCGATGCCGGCGACGAGGGGTGAGAAACGGGTGTTCATGAATGGAATCTCAAAAAGTTGGATCGATGCGATCAATGGTTGTGGGCCCCATGGCCCGAGGGCTTGCGTACGGTGGCGCTGCCGCTGTCGGGGCTCGCGGGTGCGGTGCCCGTCTTGCGCGGCGCCACGGGCGCACCGCTGGCCGACACCTCGCGCGCGACCGTGCCGGCCGGGTGCTTGAACCAGCCCGGGTCGCGGTAGTCGCCCGGCTTCTGGTCGCGCCGCACCTTCAGCAGCGTGAACATGCCGCCCATCTCGGCCGAGCCGAAGGGGCCGGTGCCGGTCATCATGGGCACGGTGTTCTCGGGAATGGGCATTTCCATCTCGCCCATGTCGGCCATGCCCTTGTCGCCCATCACCATGTAGTCGGGCACGAGCTTCTTGATCTTCTCGGCCACGCCCTTGTGGTCCAAGCCGATCATGGTCGGCACGTCGTGGCCCATCGGGCCCATCGTGTGGTGCGCCTTGTGGCAGTGCAGCGCCCAGTCGCCTTCCTCGTCGGCAATGAACTCCATCTGCCGCATCTGGCCCACCGCCACGTCGACCGACACCTCGGGCCAGCGCGCGGTGCGCGGCACGGGACCGCCGTCGGTGCCCGTGACCTCGAACTCGTGGCCGTGGATGTGGATCGGGTGGTTGGTCATCGTGAGGTTGCCCGCGCGGATGCGCACGCGGTCGCCACGGCGCACGTTGAGCGTGTCGATGGCCGGGAACACGCGGCTGTTGAAGCTCCAGATGTTGAAGTCGGTCATGGTGTTGACCTTGGGCGTGGCGCTGCCGGGTTCCACGTCGAAGCTGCCGAGCAGGAAGCAGAAGTCGCGATCGACCTTCTCGATCAGCGGATGCTCCGCCTTCGGGTGCGTGACCCAGAAGCCCATCATCCCCATCGCCATCTGCACCATCTCGTCGGCGTGCGGGTGGTACATGAAGGTGCCGGGGCGGCGCGCCGTGAACTCGTAGACGAAGGTCTTGCCCGGCGGAATGTGCGGCTGCGTGATGCCGCCCACGCCGTCCATGCCGTTGGGCAGGCGCTGGCCGTGCCAGTGCACGGTGGTGTGCTCGGGCAGCTTGTTGGTCACGAAGATGCGCACGCGGTCGCCCTCGACCACCTCGATGGTCGGGCCCGGCGACTGGCCGTTGTAGCCCCACATGTTGACCTTGAAGCCGGGCGCCATCTCGCGCACCACGGGTTCGGCGACGAGGTGGAATTCCTTGACGCCGGCGTTCATGCGCCAGGGCAGCGTCCAGCCGTTGAGCGTGACGACGGGGTTGTAGGGCCGGCCGTTGGGCGGCACCAGCGGTGGCGCGGTGGCGGTCGAGGCCCGCGTCACCGGCTCGGGCAGTGCAGCCATGCTCACGCGGCTCACGGTGGTGGCGGCCACGGCCGTGGCGGCGCCCGCAAAGAAGTTGCGACGGTTCATGTCAGTGGCCTCCCGCCGCTGGTTCGTTGGTGGCCGCGGTCTGCAGGGCCGTCATGCCGCCGGGCGAACTGCCCGTGAGCACCAGTTGAAGGTCGGTGTCGGCCAGCCAGAAATCGCGCTGGGCCTCCATGCCGGCGTTCACGGCGAGCATGCTGGCGCGCGTTTCGCCGAGCAGCTCCCACACGCTGGCGAGCATGCCGTTGTAGCGCAGCACCATCTCCTCGTTGACCTGCTTGCGCAGCGGCAGCACCTCGTCGCGGTAGCGGCGCGCCAGGGCGTAGGCGGTGTTCCAGCCCTGCCAGGCTTCGCGCGCCTCGCTGGCGGCGAGCACGCCCACGTCGCGCACGCGCGCGGCCGACTGCAGGTACTGCGCCTCGGCGCGGCCGCTGCGGGCCTGGCCCCAGTCGAAGATCGGAATCGGCAGCTCGAGCTCGAAGCCGCGCGTGGTCGATTTCGAGCGATCGGCGTCGTTCTCGAAGGTGGTGTTGCGCACCACGCCCAGTTCCATCGCATTGATCATGCGGGTGGCGTGCGTGAGGCCGAGCGAGCCGGCCACGGCCGTGTTCTGCGCCTGCGCCGAGCGCACGTCGAGCCGGTCGCGCAGCGCCAGGGCCTGCACGTCGCCGAGCTCGGGCGCGGCCTTCGGCAGCGGCGGCAGGCGGTCGGGCAGGGTGTAGCCGGTGCGCGTGCCGCTCAGGCCCAGCAGGCGCGTGAGCTGTTCGCGGCTCGCCACGGCCGCCTGCTCGGCGCGTGCGAGCTGCGCGGACGCGTCGGCCAGCAGCAGCTGTTCGCGCGTGCGCTGCAGCGCGCTCCAGTTGCCGACTTTGGCCATGCGGTGCGCCAGTTCGGCGCCGGCCTCGGTGGCGTCCTTCGCGTCGCGCAGGTAGCTCACGCTCTGCTGCGCGGCCACGGCGCGGACCCAGGCGCGGCGGGTGTCGGCGGCCAGCAGCAGCACGCTTTGCGCCGCCTGCAGCTTGGCGGCCTCGTGCCGCTGGCCGGCCCAGCGCGCCTGCCACGGCAGCGTGAGCAGGCCCACCACGTTGAAAGTCAGCATGCGCTCGAACTCGCGCTCGCTGCCTTGCGCCAGGCGGCTGAAAGACAGCACCGGGTTCGGCAGGCTCGCGGCCTGCACGCGGTCGGCGTCGCTCAGTTGCAGCGTGGCAAAGGCGTCCTGCACGCGCGGGCTGTTGACGAGCGCGATGCGCACGGCGGCTTCGGCGTCCAGCGGCTTGGCGAGCAGCGCGTCGACGCTTTGCTGCGAGGCGTCGTCCGGCTTGCGCTGCGCCGTGGCGCCCGCCATGAGCGGGTTGCCATCGACCAGCGCCTGCACGTCGCCGGCGCCGCCGTCGGGCGACAGGCTGGCGCAGCCGGCGAGCACCAGCGCAGCGGCCAGCGCAGCGGCGGTTCGTAGAAGTGAAAGATGACTTTTTCGCCCGGGGGGCGGGCTATCTGTTCGATAGCAGGGGATGCCGGCATACGGCCGGCGAGCAAGGGAATTCACGAGCGATCTCCATGGGCAATACGGCGAACGCTGCGAGCCGGCAAAGGCTCACTGCGGACGGACTACGGGCAGGAAGATCAGGAAATGGGCGGCTTGAAGCCCAGGACGGGCTCGGCGCTGGCAAAGCGGGCCGCGTGCGCGGCCGGTGGCGCCTGGGGCGCCGCATGCGGGGTGTCGACCAGCGGCATGCCGCCGAGTGCCACCGTGTGGCAGACCTGGCAGGCGACACAGGTGCCGCAGTTCGCGTGGTCGGTGCCGTGGGACTGCTGCGAATCGCCGCTGCTGCCGTGCATGGCCGCCATGTCGTGGCCGGTGTCGGCCTCCATGGTGGCGTCATGGCAGTGCGATTCGGCGATGCCGGTGGCTGCGGCCACCACCGTCTCGGCGGCGGGCAGCGAATGCCGCACCATCTCGACCGCCATGGCGTCGCCGAGCCAGCCGCGGATGGGCAGCAGGGCGATCATGAGGGCGAGCAGCAGGGTGCGCATGGTTGGGCGCGATGATAAACCGGGGCGGGGCGCCGGCGCCTCAAGACACCAGTTGGCCGCGGGCCTTGTCGACCCACACCTGCAGGTTGTCGAGCAGGTCTTTCTGGCTGAAGGAGCAGCTTTCCTCGCTGAAGAGCGCGCTCGATTCGAGGCGGTCCAGCAGGTTCAGCAGCACCTCGCCGTAGCGCGGCGGCAGGGCGCCGAGCAGCTCGGTGCTGGCGCGCGCGGCCGTGGAGAGCGTGGTGACGGAGCCGCCACCGCCTTGCAGCGCGGCGATGCCCGAGGCGATGGTGTCGAGTTGCGTCACGGTGCTCATGAGGTGGCCTTCGCTGGTGGTGGCAGTGCCAGCCCGCGTTCGCGCATCAGGTCGCGCAGCACGTCGGGGTAGTCGGTGATCAGGCCATCGGCGCCCGCGTCCATGAGCCGCACCATGTCGGCGCGCTGGTTCACGGTCCAGGGCACGACCTTCATGCCGAGCTTCTGCGCTTCGCGGATGGCGGGGGCGCCCAGGTCGGCATGCGCCGGCGACCAGATCACCGGCCCGGTCGAGGCACCGGCCGCGGCCTTCACCAGCTGCGGCACCGAGGCGAAGCTCGCGGGGTCGAGGCCGGCGGTCCAGCGGCTGTCCTTCAGCGTGCGGGGCGTGGTGAGGTAGGCGCGCGACAGCTGCGGCGCGAGCTGGCCGACCAGCGCGAGCGTGCGCCAGTCGAAGCTCTGGATGGTCACGCGCTCGCCCACCTTCGCCTTGTCGATCTCGGCCAGCAGCGCGCGCACCATGGGCTCGGGCGCGGCGGTCTCGTCGGGCTTGGTCGGGTCGATCTTGGTCTCGATGTTGAAGTGCACCCGCGCGGCATCAGCGCCGCGCGCCTGCACCTGCGCGAACAGCGCGGCCAGCGTGGGAATGCGCTCGCCGTCGCGCGGTTGTTGCAGCGCGAACTGCTTGCCGTAGTTGCTCTCGGGGTTGAGGCGGCCCACGTCGTAGGTCTGTAGCTGCGCCAGCGTGAGCGAGCGCACGGAAGGGGCGGGCTTGGCCGTGAGCCAGGCGCCGCGCGCGTCGCGCGTGTGGTCGGCGTTGAGCGCCGTGTCGTGCGACACCACCACCACGCCGTCGGCCGTGAGCCCGATGTCGAGTTCGAGTGTGGTCACGCCCAGGTCCATCGCGTTCGAGAACGCGGCCAGCGTGTTCTCGGGCGCCAGGCCGCGTCCGCCGCGGTGGGCTTGCAGGTCGAAATGCTGTTTCGCCTTCGGGGCGATGGCGGCGCAGCCGGCGCCGACGAGCGCAGCGGCGATCAGGACAAGAAGGACGGCACGTTGTTTCATTTGAGTTGCACTTTGATGCCGTTGTCTTGCACCGTGATGTCGCCCACCTCGTAGGTCTTGCGCCCCACCGTGAGCTCGTCGGCCGTGAAGCTGCGCAGGATCTGGCCCTGCAGCAGTTCCTGCGCGACCACCGCGCCGACCTTCTGCAGGCGCTCGGCGTCGCGGCCTTCCACGCCCTGCAGCTCGAGGCGCTCGGCCTTGGGCTGATCGAGCCGCAGCGCGCGCGCCGCCGCGTCGTAGCGCAGCGCGCTGCTCACCGACACCACGCCCTGCACCGGCGAAGCCGCCAGCAGCGGGCTGGCGATGGTCAGCGTGGCCGTGATGGCCGCGCGGTTGGCGCGCCCGTCCAGGCCCAGCTGCGGGTCGCGCAGCCCGACCATGAAGATCTCGGCATAGCGCTCGGCCACCGGAAAGCGCTTGGCGATCTGCGACTGCAGCTCCTCGCGCGTGGCGGTGTATTCGTTGGTGAAGAAGTTGAAGCCGGCCAGCGCCGCGAACGGCGCGGGCAGGGCGGCGGCGCCCAGCAGCGCGCGCAGCACCCGACGGCGGAAATGAGAGGGCGGGATTCGGTCGGTCATGGAGCTTGCGAGCTTGCCACAGGCGACGAGGTTCCCGCCAGCGGCGCAAGGGCGCGCCGGCGTGTCGGAGGTTCAGCCGTTCACGCGCAGTTCGTAGCGCGCAAACGTCCCGCCGCGCAAGTCGATGCAGCTGTGCAGCGCGAAGCCGAAGCCTTCGTACAGCGTGCGCAGCGCGGTGCGGTCGGCCACGCAGTCCAGCCGCAACCAGGGGCGCCCGAGCGCGCGGGCGTGGTCGCGTGCATGGCCCAGCAGCGCGCGCGACACGCCCCGGCCGGCCCAGGCGCGGCGCACGGCCAGCTTGTGCACGAACAGCGCGCTGCCGGGCGCGATCTCGGGCCAGAACGACGGGTCTTCCAGATCGAGGCGCATCACGCCGGCCCAGTCGCCGTTCTCCTTGGCCACCACGTAGCGGCCGGCGTCGGTGTCGCGCTGGATGCGTTCGATGCCGGTGTCGGCGGCGCTCCAGAGCGGGCGTCCGCCCTCGGCGAGCCATTGCGCGGCTTCGGTCAACACGGCCGCGACGGCGGGCGCTTCGGTGGAAAGGGCGGGTTCGATGTGCATCGGCGCGCAGCTTACCGGCACCGGTGTCAGGCGTGCCGGATCACGTGGAACCCTTCCTCGGCCGTGGGCGGCACGAAGTGGCGGGTGATCAGGTCGAACTGCGCGTCGGAGGTTTCGAAGGGGTGCTCGCCCGCCGCGTTGCGCGCCCGCAGCCGCGCCTTGCAGACCTCGTCCGGCACATCGAGAAAGTGCAGCTGGTGCGCCGCACCGGCCTGCTCGAAGAGGCCGCGCGCCCAAGCGCGGTGGCTCACCGTGTTGGCCGGAAAGTCGAGCACCACCGACACGCCGGCGCCCAGCAGCGCGCAGACGTGCTCGCCCATCGCCTGCTTGAGCCGGCCCGCGGCGCGCACGTAGTCGGGCAGTGCGTGGATTTCACCGGGGTAGAGCGCGGCGAGCCAGGTGTCCTCGCTGATGCACACGGTGGCGGGCGCCTGCGCCAGGCGCCGGGTCAGCGTGGACTTTCCGGCGCCGATCTTGCCGCAGACCATGTGCAGCACGGGCGGGGGAGATGTGGGGGGTGTCGATGTCATTCGGTCTCCTGCGGGTGGGGGGAACAGACCTCGGGAGACGGACAAGAAAAACCCGCCTCCTGGGGCGGGTTGCATGGCGTGGTTTCGAACCGTGCGCTAGCTCACCCGCTCTCGCGAGAGCGGGCGAATGATCGATGCGGTGCGAAGGCGGGCCATGGAGGGCGAGGTTAACCCGGCCCGGGGCGCGCGGGAAAGCGCCGGCGATCACGCGTTGCCGATGGCGCGCCGTTGACCGGGCCGCGAGGGGCGAACCAGGAACCACGGTTCGAAATGCGCAAGAAATACCTGTGGGGCGATTTGGGCTCATTTGTTAATCGGATTCGATATTTTTGTTATCTGTGTAATTATTTGTGTTTATTCCATTTTTTATATTCTTAGTCGATGTAATCAGTTCGAACTAATTTGAATTTCTTATTGCGGTCTGGCAAAAAATACGTGCTAAAGAAGCGAACCGGTTTTTTTCGAAGCCGACAGGCCACGGAAATCGCAGGGCCGCGAGGCTCCGGGCCCTCACTTCTGGAGCAGCTCATGGACGAATTCCTGATCGCCGTCGACGCCGAAGACCGGCCGCTGCACGCGGTCGAGAAGATGAGTGCCCACCGCGAGGGCATCCTGCACCGGGCGTTCTCGATCTTCCTGTTCGACACGCAAGGCCGGGTGCTGCTGCAGCAGCGCGCGCTGGGCAAGTACCACTCGCCCGGCCTGTGGAGCAACAGCTGCTGCGGGCATCCGCGCCCCGGCGAGGACACCGGCGCGGCCGCCGTGCGGCGGCTGCACGAAGAGCTGGGCCTGCGGTGCGCGCTGCAGCCGGTGACGGCCTTTCTCTACCGGGAGTCGGTGTCCGCGGAGCTGGTCGAGCACGAGTACGACCACGTGTTCGTCGGCATCGCGCACGACCTGCCGCAACCCGACCCCGGCGAGGTGCGCGAGTGGCGATGGCTGGCCTTGCCCGACCTGCACCGCGAACTGGCGCGGGCCCCGGCGCACTTCACCATCTGGCTGCACCGCATCGCCGAGCGCTTCGGGCCGGAAGGCCTGGGGGCCTGGCGGGAGCGCGCATTGGCGACGCATTGACGGCGCATTGGCGCGCGGCCCCGGCCAAGCCCGCAAGGCCCACCGATTTCCGTGGCTTTCGGTCGAATTGCACCTAACGCCAAAGTTCTATATCAAAAAATTTCTCTTTAACAGGAACTGCAATTGCACTAAATTCTCAATTCACTCCCGGCGATGCCTTACAAGCCTGGGAGTCGGTTAATTCAAGGATTTGATGAGAAGGAATCACCTCTGTTGAATTGGATTGGATCCGTGGTTTGCGTCCGTGGTCATGGGAATTCACGCAATTAGAATTCCCCGTTGCGTGGCCTTCTCGCCATTCGATGCGATTGAATTGCTTTGAAAGAAGGCAGACATGAAGCAGAAGAGCGAACAGGCCGCGGTGTACCCCTGCACGTCCACGACAGCCCCCGGCTGAAAGGGGCTGCGGTGTTGCGCATCACCTTCCGGCAACTGGAGGCCTTTCACTGGGCCGCGACATTGGGCTCCGTCAACGCGGCGGCCCGCCACCTCTTTGTCAGCCAACCGGCCATCACGGCCCGCGTGAGGGAGCTCGAAGGCATCCTTGGGCACGCGCTGTTCGCGCGCAGCCAGCAGGGCGTGCAGCTGACCGCGGCCGGCGACGAACTCTTCCAGCAGGTGCAGCAGCTGCTGAAGGCGGGCGAAGAGGTCGAGCGGCGCGGCGGGCGGCTGGTACCGCCGCTGGCCGCGGGGCTGCGGCTGGGCATCGACGAATCGCAGCACCTGTAGCGGCGGCCGCTGCCGCTGCTGCCGCCGCGCGCGGTCAGTCGTGCAGCGACGACAGGAACTGCTTCAGCTCCGGCGTTTGCGGCGCGCCGAACAGCTCCGCCGGCGGGCCCATCTCGTGCACGCGGCCCTGGTGCATGAAGATCACGCGGTCGCTGACCTTGCGCGCAAAGCTCATCTCGTGCGTGACCATCAAAAGCGTCATGCCTTCGTCGGCCAGCGACTCCACCACGCGCAGCACCTCGCCCACCAGCTCGGGGTCGAGCGCCGAGGTGATCTCGTCGCACAGCAGCACCGCCGGTTCCATCGCGAGCGCGCGCGCAATGGCCACGCGCTGCTGCTGGCCGCCCGACAGCTGCTCGGGCATCGCATCGAACTTCTCGGCCAGGCCCACGCGTTCGAGCAGCTTGCGCGCCTGTGAAGCGGCTTCCATCGACGATCGCTTCTTCACCAGCGTGGGCGCGAGCATCACGTTCTTGCCGACCGTGAGATGCGGGAACAGGTTGAAGCCCTGGAAGATCATGCCCACGCGCTGGCGCAGCGTGCGCATGGCCATCGCGCTCTCATGCAGGAGCGGCTTGCCGTCGACCGTGAGCGCACCTTCCTGGAACACCTCGAGCCCGTTGATGCAGCGCAGGAGCGTGCTCTTGCCCGAGCCGCTCTTGCCGATGATGGCGATCACCTCGCCGCGCTTCACGTCCAGGTCGATGCCCTTGAGCACCTCGTTCGTGCCGTAGGACTTGCGCAGCGCCGTGATGCGCACGATGGGCGCCGCGAACGGTGCGGCTTCGGGTTGTGTTTGGGGTTCAAGCGCGGCGGCCATGGGTCTTCCTCTCGAGGGTCTTGGCGTACAGGCTCACGGGGAAGCACAGCACGAAGTAAAGCAGGGCCACGCAGCTGAACACCACGAAGGGCTGGAAGGTGGCGTTCGAAATCATGCTGCCGGCCTTGGTGAGTTCGACAAAGCCGATCACAGACGCCAGCGCCGTGCCCTTGATCACCTGCACCAGGAAACCGACCGTCGGCGCGATGGCGATCTTCACGGCCTGCGGCAGGATCACATGGCGCATCTGCTCGCCGAAGCTCAGCGCCAGGCTGCCCGAGGCCTCCCACTGGCCCTTGGGGATCGAGGCCACGCAGCCGCGCCAGATCTCGGTGAGAAAGGCGCTGGTGTACAGCGTGAGCGCCACGCTCGCGGCGGTCCACGCCGACACGTCGATGCCGAACAGCGCGATGCCGAAGTAGGCGAGAAACAGCTGCATCAGCAGCGGCGTGCCCTGGAACAGCTGCACGTACAGGCCCACGGCCCGCTGTGCCGCCTTGCCGCCGCGCAGCCGCGCGAACAGCAGCAGCCCGCCCACGAACCCGCCGCCGACGAAGGCGATGAGCGAGAGCACGACGGTCCAGCGCAGCGCCATCAGCAGGTTGCGCAGGATGTCCCACAGAGAAAAATCGACCATGGTGAAAGGGCCTCGCGTTCAGCGGCCGAAGAAGAAGCGCGGCCCCGCCCACTGGAGCAGGCGGCGCAGCGCCACGGCCAGCGCCAGGTAGATGAGCGTGGCGACGATGAAGGATTCGAAGGCGCGGAAGTTGCGGCTCTGGATCAGGTTGGCCGCATAGCTCAGCTCCTCGGTCGAGATCTGCCCGCACACCGCCGAGCCCAGCATCACGATGACGATCTGGCTCACCATCGCGGGCCACACCTTCTTGAGCGCCGGCGGCAGCACCACGCGCAGGAACACCTGCGCCTTGCTGAGCGCCAGGCTCACGGCGGCCTCGATCTGCCCCTTGGGCGTGGCCTCGATGCCGGCGCGGATGATCTCGGTGGAGTACGCGCCCAGGTTCATCACCATCGCGATCACCGAGGCCACCTCCGGCGAGAGCTTCACGCCCGCGGCCGGCAGCCCGAAGAAGATGAAGAACAGCTGCACGATGAAGGGCGTGTTGCGGATCAGCTCCACGTACGCGCCCACGAGCGCGCGCAGCCACGCCGGCCCGCCCGAACGGGCCCACGCGCACAGCGTGCCCACGGCCAGCCCGAGCACGGTGCCCACGGCCGTGAGGCCCAGCGTCCACGCCACGCCGCGCAGCAGCAGTGGCCACTCGGCAAGCACCGCGCCGAAGTCGAATTCAATGCCCATGGCCGCGCCCTTCGATCAGACCGGCAGGTCGCCGGCCGCCTTGCCGAGCCACTTCTTGGACATCGCGTCGAGCGTGCCGTCCTTCTTGGCGGCGGCAATGATCTCGTTGACCCGCGTCTTCAATGCGGTCTCGCCCTTGGCGATGCCGATGAAGCAGGGGCTGTCTTTCAGCAGCAGCTTGTACTCGGCACTCACCTTCGGGTTCTTGGCGAGCATGTCGCCGGCCACCGCCGCGCTGGTGGCGAGGGTCTGCGTCTGGCCGGCCACGAAGGCGGCGATCGTCGCGTTGTTGTCCTCGAAGCGGCGGTAGTCGACGTTCGGCGGCGCCACCTTGTTCAGTTCCTGGTCTTCCATGGCGCCGCGCGTCACGGCGACGGTCTTGCCGGCCATGTCGGCAAAGCTCGTGAGCTTCATGCTCTTGGCCGCATACACGGCCTGGAAGAAGGGCGCGTAGGCCGCGCTGAAGTCGATCACCTTCTCGCGCTCGACGTTCTTGCCGAGCGTGGAGATCACGAGGTCGGCCTTGCGCGTCTGCAGGTAGGGAATGCGGTTGGCGCTGGTCACCGGCACCAGCTCGACCTTCACGCCGAGCTTGGCGGCGACGAGCTGCGCCATCTCCACGTCCAGGCCCTGCGGCTGCATGTTGCGGTCGACCGAGCCGTACGGCGGGTAGTCGGTGGGCACGGCGATCTTGATGGTCTTGGCCTTGAGCACGTTGTCGAGCGCGTTCTGCGCCTGGGCGGCGCCGGTGGCGGCCAGCAGGGCGATGCTGGCCAGCGCGAGGGCAAGACGGCGGGAGGCGAAAGAGGTCATAGCAGGGCTCCTAGGTAGGTCGATGAATCGGTGGCGTCGTCGGCGGGCGCGGCCTTGCGGCGGCGCTTCGGCGTGGGGGTGTTGTTCAGCGGTGCCAGCGCATCGCGCAGCTGCGCGAGCGGGTCGGCGGGCGCCTGCACGCGCAGCGCCGACTGCACCGTGCCGATGTGTTCGGCCATCAGCGCCTCGGCGGCGGCGTGGTCGCCGCGCTCCAGCGCCGCGACGATCTGCACGTGGTCTTCGCACGACTGCACGGCGTCGTGCGTGCTCTGGTAGAGCATGGCGATCAGCGTGGTGCGCGCGGTGAAGTCGCGCAGCGTGTCGGCCAGCAGCGTGTTGCCCAGGCACTCGGCCAGGCACACATGGAAGTCGCCCAGCAGGAAGCTGCGGTGGCCGACGTCGCTCTCTTTCAGTGCGGCCTTTTCACGCTGCAGGTGCGCCTTCAACTGGCGCAGGGCGGCCTTGTCGATCTTGTCGGTACTGCGGATGAGGCCGAGCTCGATCACGCGCCGCGCCTCGAAGGCCTCGCGCGCCTCGTCCTGCGAGGGCTCGATGACGAACCAGCCGCGCCGCGCGCTCACCGTGACGATGCCGCGCGCGGCCAGCCGCGTGAGCGCCTCGCGCACGATGGTGCGGCTGCAGTCGAACAGCATCGCCAGCGGCTGCTCGCCCAGGCGCGCGCCGGGCGCGAGCTTCTGCGCCATCACCGCTTCGACGATGCGTGCACTGATTTCGGATGCGGAGATGGCCATATGCCTGCATATCAGCAGCTTCCGTGCCAACTGGTATGCAAGCCGTGTGCACCGAAATGGGCCGGCCGCGGTGCGCCGGCGGTGCGCGCTACCGCTGGCCGAGCGCGCTGCGGGGCAGGGCCAGCAGCATGAGCAGCGCCGACAGCACCAGCGCGCCGCTCAGCACATACAGGCTGGCCGTGAAGCCGCCCGTGAGCGTCTTGAGCGCGCCCACCATCATCGGCGCCACCAGCCCCGCGCTGCCGCCGATGGTGCTGATGAGCGCAATGCCCGCCGCCGCCGCGCTCCTGGACATGAAGCTGCCGGGAATCGCCCACAGCACGGTGAAGGCGCTCGAGATGCCCATCGACGCCAGCGCCAGGCACAGCACGGCGGCCACGGGGCTGTGCATGAAGAGCGTGGTCAGCGCCAGCCCGGCCGCGCCCGCGAGCGCGCCCAGCGCGAAGTGCCAGCGGCGCTCCTGGTGCCGGTCGGAGTGGCGCCCCACGACGATGTTGGCCGCGATGCCGGCCACGGCGGGAATCACCGAATAGAAGCCGATCTGCAGCACGCTGAGCCCCATCGACTTCAGGATCGTCGGTTGCCAGAACGACAGCGCATAGATGCCCAGGATGATCAGGAAGGACATGAAGCCGATCAGCCACACGCGCCCGTCGCGCATCGCCGCGCCGAAGGTGTGGCGCCCGGCGGCGCCGTGCGCGGCCTGGTCCTCGGCCAGTAGGTGGGCCACGCGCTGCTTCTCGGTCGCCGAGAGCCACGGCGCCTGCGCCGGGCTGTTCGACAGCGCGCGAAAGGCGATGACGCCCAGCAGCACGCTCGGCAGCCCTTCGAGCAGGAAGAGCCACTGCCAGCCGCGCAGCGCCAGCACGCCGTCCAGGTAGGTCATCGTGAGCCCGGCGATCGGCCCCGCGACGATGGGCGCCGCGCCGAAGGCCATGAAGAAGAGCGCGGTGGCCTGCGCGCGGCGGCGCGAGGGGAACCACAGCGTCAGGTAGAACAGCACGCCCGGCGCGAAGCCGGCCTCGAACACGCCGATGAGAAAGCGCAGCACGTAGAACTGCGTGGGCGTGGTGGCGAACATCATCGCCGCCGAGGCCAGGCCCCACAGGCCCATGATGCGCAGCAGCGTGGCGCGCACGCCGATCTTCGCGAGCATCAGGTTGCTCGGGATCTCGAACACCGCGTAGCCGAGAAAGAAGATGCCGGCGCCCAGGCCGAACACCGCGTCGCTGAAGCCCAGCTGGTCCTTCATCTGCAGCTGCGCGTAGCCGACGTTGGTGCGGTCCAGGTAGTTCAGCACGTAGCAGGCGCACAGCAGCGGCATCAGGCGCCAGGTGATCTTGCGAAAGAGCGCGGCATCGTCGCGCGCATCGGCCGAGGCCGGTGCGTGCGCGCCGGCGGCGGCATCGAGGGTGGCGGTGTTCATCGGTGTGTCTCCTTCTCTTTCTTGCTGTTGTGCGCGTGTTCGCGGGTCAGGCCCGCACAAGCGCGCCGAAGCTGGTTTCGCCCCACAGGTGGCTCGTGGGCGCGCCCGGAAACAGCCAGTGCGGCGAGCACTCGGCCGACGGCACGACGTTGCTGAACCCATGCAGCGCCGAGGTGCCCGCGAGCGTCTTCTCGAGCACCATCGACAGGTACTGGTCGTTGCTGCTTTCCTGCGTGTTGCCGTTGAGGATCACCTCGGCGCCCGTGGCCTGCGCATAGCGGCGGATGCCGTTGTGGCGCGACTGCAGCGGCGCCCAGCTGTCGGCCGACACGCCGTTCTCGCTGCTCACGCGCAGGCCGTCGCCCGTGCGGTACACCAGCGAGTGGTTGCCTTCGGTGTGCCCGGGCGTGTGCACCAGCGCGACGCCGGGCCCGAGCTGCAGGCTGCCATCGAAGGCGACGATGCGCTCGGCCGGCACCCCGTCCAGGCCGTGCGGGCAGTACCACTCGGCCTGCACCGGCAGCAGGCCCTGCACGTTCGCGAGCTCCTGGCGGTGCACCAGCAGCGTCGCGTTTGGCAGCAGGCCCGGCGCACCCGCGTTGCCGAGCCAGCGGCGCACGTCCTGCGTGTGCAGGTGGTCGTAGGTGATGTGGTCGATCTGTTCGGGCGCCACGCCGCAGCCGGCGAGCGCCTGCAGCACGGTCTGGTAGACCGGCGCGATGGCCTTGTGCAGGAACTTGGGCGTCTGGTCGCTCAGGCGCTTGAAGTAGGGCGTCTCGTTGCCGGCTTCGAAGTCGGCCGGCGTGAAGAGCAGCGTGCGCAGCCGGCCTTCGAAGTCGTCGTACTGGACGAGCACGGTGCGCGCCAGCAGATGCACCATGTGCGGCTTGAGCAGCTGCTGCGAGTACACGCCGGTGAAGGCGAACCACGCGGGGTACGGAATGCGCAGCAGGTTGAAGCTGCGCGCGAAGTGCACGGGCGGTGCGTCGAGCAGCCGCTCGCGCAGGGCTTCGGCACCATGGCGGATGGCGCGCAGGCGGTCTTGCGGCATGGCAGCGTGGCGCGTGCCGTCGAGCTCGGTGATCTGCGCGAAGCCGGTGGGGTCGGGGTCTCGGGTCATGGGGTCTCCTGTGTCTGGATGCGTGGGCTGCCTGGTTCGTCGCTCAGTACATCGAGCGCCCTCCGGAGATATCGAACACCGCCCCGGTGCTGAACGAGCACTCGTCCGACGCCAGCCATGCCGCCATCGCCGCCACCTCGTCGACGTCGACAAAGCGCCCCATCGGCACGCGCGAGAGCAGGGCGGTGCGCAGCTGTTCGCGGTGCTCGGCGGGCACGTCCGCGAAGACGGCGGTGTCGGCCGCCGACGGCGTGATGCAGTTCACCAGCACGCCCGACGAGGCCAGCTCCTTGCCGAGCGACTTGGTCAGCGCGATGAGCCCGGCCTTCGAGGCCGAGTAGGCAGCGTTGAAGCCGTTGCCTTCCTTGCCCGCGACCGAGGCGATGTTGACGATGCGCCCGCGCCGCTGCGCCAGCATCAGCGGCGCGAGGGCGCGGCAGCACAGCCAGGCGCCCGTGAGGTTGATGTCGAGCACGTGACGCCATTGCGCAGGCGTGTGCTCCCATGCGGGCACCGTCGGCCCCAGCACGCCCGCGTTGTTGACGAGGATGTCGATGCGGCCGAAGCGCTCCTGCGACTGCGAAGTCGCGCGGGCGATCTGGTCTTCATCGCGCACGTCGACCAACGATGTGACCACGGTGCCCAGCGGCGCTAGTTGCGCCGCCGCCTCCGCCAGCGTTGCGGCCTCGACATCCCACAGCGCGACGCTCGCGCCGTTCGCGAGGCAGCGCCGCGCGATGGCCAGACCGATGCCGCGCGCGCCGCCGGTCACGATCGCGTGGCGCCCTTCGAGCGGCCGGGCGAGCGTGTCGGTCATGCCGTGGCAGCCTCAGGTTGCGGGGCGGTTTGGCCGAGCAGGCCGGCGACCAGCCCGCCCACCATCTCCGGGGGCACGCCCACGAGCAGCTGGCGCAGCATCGTCAGCGTGTCGAAGTACACGCGCTCGCACACCAGCCGGTCGCCCTCGAAGATGAAGAAGGCGTTCATGCGGCAGCGAAAGCTGTTGCCTGTCGGCGGCAGGCCCTTGAGCGGGCCGCGGTGCGTGCCGAGCAGCCAGAACTCCACGATCACCGAATCGTCGGCATGGCGCAGCTGGATGATCTCGTGGCGCTGGTCGGGGAAGGCGCGGCGCGTGTCGGTGTAGTACTGGCGCACGTCGGCGATGCCGTCGTGCACCTCGCCGCTGGGAATCAGTTCGTAGTGCGGGTGCGGGAAGGTGCCGAGCACCGCGTCGAAGTCCTGGCGGGTCTCGTCGGCGAAATGGTCGAGCACGAGGCGCTCGCGGCGGGCTTGCAGGTCGGTTAGTGTGGTCATCGGGGTGTGCTCCATGCGACAGGGGTGACAGGGGACATCGGGTTGCCGCGAATGCGTCGACCCGGGTGGCCTGCGTACTATCGACAGCCCCTCGAAGCCAGACTGTCCGGTGTTGGCAATCGAGGCCCCGGACAAACCCGCGATGCCACGCTCTTCCCCTTCTTCCAGCGCCAGCCCCGCTGAGCCGGACGCGCAGCCTTCGCCCGTGCACAACAGCGACATGCGGCTGGCCGACGACGTGCAGCAGCGCCTGCTCGCGGTGGCCCACCGGCGCACGCTGGTGCGCGGCGAATCGCTGTTCCACAAGGGTTCGTCGCCCGACGCGCTGTTCGGCGTGGTCAGCGGCTCGTTGCGCGTGAGCGTGGTCGCGCCGGGCGGGCGCGAGGCGGTGATCGCGATGCTCGAGCCGGGCCACTGGTTCGGCGAGGTCTCGCTGCTGGTGGGGCGCGAGCGCGTCTACGACACCTGCGCCGTCGACACCACCGAGATGGCCGTGGTCGCCGCGGCCGACTTCCACCGGCTGGTGGCCGACCATCCCGACGTGCACATGGCCTTCACCCGGCTCGTGTGCCTGCGGCTGCGCCAGGCGCTGGCCTGGATCGACGACGTGATCCTGATGCCGCTGCCCGTGCGGCTGGCGCACCGGCTGCTCACGCTGGATGCGCGCGCGGTGGCGCCGACGGAGGAAGGGGGCGGCACGCTGCTGGGCGTGTCGCAGGAAGACCTGTCGTTCATGCTCGGCGTGTCGCGCCAGAGCGTGAACCGCCAGCTCAAGCTCTGGGAGGAAGACGGCACGCTGCGCGTGCGCTACCGCAGCATCGAACTGCTCGACCGCGCGCAGCTGGAGCGGCACGCGGCCACGCCGCGCTGAACCTCGCCGGGGTTCAGTCCATCCGCGCGCCCGAGGCCTTCACCGCCTTGTCCCAGCGCGGCGTTTCCGTCGCGAGGAAGCGTGCGAAGTCCTCGCTGCCCAGGTAGGCCGGGTCCGCGCCCTGGCTCACCATGCGCTCGCGCACCTCGGGGCTGGTCAGCACCTGCCTGAACGCATCGCTGAGCTTGGCGACCACGTCCTTGGGCGTGTCCTTCGGTGCCAGGAAACCGTAGAAGCCCACCACCTCGAAGCCCTTGACGCCCGACTCGATGACGGTCGGCACGTCGGGCAGCGCGGGGTTGCGCTCGCGGCTGGTCACGGCCAGCGCGCGCACCTTGCCCTGCTTGTGATAGTTGGCGGCCTGCGGAATCGATTCGGCCATGAACTGCACCTGCCCGCCCATCAGGTCGGTGAAGGCCGG
Source organism: Variovorax sp. GW822-FHT04E09 (assembly GCF_058800845.1). NCBI lineage: Bacteria > Pseudomonadati > Pseudomonadota > Betaproteobacteria > Burkholderiales > Comamonadaceae > Variovorax > Variovorax sp. GW822-FHT04E09. The sequence goes on along the minus strand of NZ_JBXAMR010000003.1, from coordinate 96,432 downwards.
CGCGCTGCCGCGGTAGGGGATGTGCACCATGAAGAGGCCGGTCGCGGTCTTGAACATCTCGGGCACGAGGTGGCTGATGCCGCCGTTGCCTGCCGAGCCGTAGTTGACCTGGCCCGGCCGCGCCTTGGCGTAGTCGATGAACTGCTTGAGGTTCTGCACCGGCAGCTTGGGTGTGACCAGCAGCGCGAGTGGCTGCATCGCGGTGCGCGCGATCGGCACGAAGTCGCGCTGCGTGTTGTAGGGCAGCTTGCTGTAGAGCGCGCCGTTGATCACCGCCACCCCGGTGTTGGCCAGCACCAGCGTGTAGCCGTCGGCCGGGCTCTTGGCGACGAAGTCGGCACCGACCGAGCCGCCCGCGCCGGGCTTGTAGTCGACGATCAGCGGCTGGCCGAGCACGGCCTGCAGCTTGTCGGTCAAAAGGCGCGCGTGCTGGTCGAGCGGGCCGCCGGCCGGAAAGCCGATGACGACCTTGATCGGCTTGTCGGGGTAGGCGGCCAGGGCCGCCGTGGTGCCTAACGCGCCAAATGCGCCGAACGTGCCGAGCGCGAAAGAAAGGACCGCCGATGCGGTCCGGGTGGGCTTGCTCATGATCCGTCTCCTTTTTTGTGGAGACGATCATAAGCAGCGCGGTCAGCTCGCCAGCGTGGCCTTCAGCGTGATCTCGGGCACGCTCGCCAGCGCCTTCGACAGCGGGCAGCCGGCCTTCGCGGCGGCGGCGATTTCCTGGAACTTCGCTTCGTCGAGGTTCGGCACGGCCGCGTCCAGTTCGAGCTGGATGCGGTCGATCTTGAAGCCGGCGCCGTCCTTGGCCAGCCGCACGGCGGCCTTGGTGTCGATGCGCGTCGCGGTCAGGCCCGCCGCTTCCAGCGCGAAGGCGAAGGCCATCGTCAGGCAGGCCGCATGGGCTGCGCCGACGATTTCCTCGGGGTTGGTGCCGCGCCGGTCGTCTTCGAAGCGGCTGGCGAAGCCGTAGGGGTAGTCTTTCAGGGCGCCGGTCTCGGTGCTGACCAGGCCTTTGCCGGTCTTGCCGGCGCCTTCCCAGTGAACGCTTGCGTGCTTGTCTGCTGCCATGGACATTCCTTCAGTCAGGTGGAGGGTGGATCGGAGGGAGAACCGCAGGTATCGCTCCGAAATCCGCGCCTGTCTGTAGTCGCAGGGCGCATCGCATCGGGGGCCGACGTCAGCCGCCGTGCACGCCCCAGGTGCTGCGCTTGAGCTGGCCCCGGACTTCGCCGCCCGGCCAGGCCTGGGTCGACACGCTGACATACCAGAGGCCGGCCATCAGGTCGGCCATCTGCGCGGGCGTCAGCCGGCTCGTGCCGGTCCGCTCGTAGCCGGCGCCGGTGCCGTCGTTGCGCGGCTCCCCCTCGCTGAGCAGCGGCAGCTGGATCGCCAGCGGGCCGTTGCTGCCCTTGGCGGCGGGGCCGTAGAAGCCGACGACCGTCGCTGGCCCGCTCAGGCGCGCGGCGTTCACGCGCCATTCGAACACCCCGGTGGCCAGCGTCAGCGTGCCGGCCGCCGAGCCGCCGGCCTTGCCCTTGTGCGGCGGGACCACGTCCTCGGTCCCGAGCCAGCAGTCGGCCACGAACCATGTCGGCGGTTCCTTGGACGGCGAGTCCGTCGCGGGGGCCGACATGCCGAACCGGGGGACCCGCGAGCAGCCCGCCGCGGCCAGGGCGGCCAGTGCGGCACCGAAGAGGGCGATGCGTCGGCGCAAGGTGGGGCGGGCGGGATCGGGCATGGCAGGCAGGCACAGGTGAAGCGGAGCCCGCACGATAGCCGATGCGCTGTGCCTACCCGACGTACGAAGAATGGGCGTCGCCAAGGTGACGCCCCGGGGGCTTCCCCGATGGGAGCGGCGGCCGGGGCGGCTTAGGCTGGCGCATTGCGCCTTTGTCGCACCGCTTTCTTTCCCCTCACCTTCCTCCTCCGCCTGTTCACAGACCATGCAACCACGCCCGCATTACAAGTTCTGGCCCAAGCGCCTCCCGCATTCGATCACCGTCCCCGCGACCTCGCTGTGGCACAACCTGGCCACCTCGGCGGCGCGCTACCCCGACAAGGCCGCGCTGGTCTTCTTCGGCCGCGTGCTGAGCTACCGCGAAGTGGCCGACCAGGTCGAGCGGCTGGCCGGCACGCTGCATGCGCTGGGCGTGCAGCGCGGCGACCGCGTGGTGCTGAACATGCAGAACTGCCCGCAGCTGGTGATCGCGCATTTCGCCATCCTGCGCGCCAATGCCGTCGTGGTGCCGGTCAACCCGATGAACCGGGCCGAAGAGCTCAAGCACTACATCGTCGACCCCGACGCCAAGGTGGCGATCACCACCGGTGACCTCGCCGCCGAGCTGGCCAAGGCCAGCGACGCACTGCCGCCCGAGCAGCGCCTGTCGCACCTCATCGTGAGCCAGTTCACCGACGCCTTCGATGCGAACGTGACCGGCGACGACGCCCCCGCGCCGGCCTGGGCCGACTGGCTCGGCACGCGCCACCCGCTGCCCGCGCTGGCCGACGGCCAGGTCATGGCCTGGACCGACGCGCTCGCGGCCGGCCACCCGGCGCCCGCGCACGTGGTGGGCGCCAACGACATGGCGCTGCTGCCCTACACCAGCGGCACCACCGGCCTGCCCAAGGGTTGCGTGCACCACCATTCGAGCCTCATGCACAACGCCATGGCCGGCCAGCTCTGGGGCCAGGCCACGTCCGAGGCGGTGGTGCTGGCCGTGGTGCCGATGTTCCACATCACCGGCGTGGTGAGCATGATGCACACCTCGATCCTCGCGGCGGCCACGCTGGTCATCATGCCGCGCTGGGACCGTGACGTGGCGGGCCGGCTCATCTCGCGCTGGAAGGTCACGAGCTGGACCAACATCCCCACCATGGTCATCGACCTCATGGCCAGCCCCAACTTCGCGAGCTACGACCTCACGAGCATGACCCACATCGGCGGCGGCGGCGCCGCCATGCCGCAGGCCGTGGCGCAGCGCCTGTTCGAGCAGTACGGCCTGAAGTACCAGGAGGGCTACGGCCTCACCGAGACCGCCGCGCCCTCGCACACCAACCCCTCGGACCACCCCAAGCAGCAGTGCCTGGGCATTCCGTTCATGAGCACCGACGCGCGCGTGGTCGACCCGGACACATTGCAGGAGATGCCCATCGGCGAATCGGGCGAGATCATCATCCACGGCCCCGAGGTGTTCCAGGGCTACTGGAAGCGCCCCGACGCCACCAAGTCCGCCTTCGTCGAGTTCGAGGGCAAGCGCTTCTTCCGCTCGGGCGACATGGGCCGCATGGACGAGGAGGGCTACTTCTTCATCACCGACCGCCTCAAACGCATGATCAACGCGAGCGGCTTCAAGGTGTGGCCGGCCGAGGTCGAGCTGCTGATGTTCCGCCACCCCGCGATCCAGGAGGCCTGCGTCATCTCGACCAAGGACGACTACCGCGGCGAATCGGTCAAGGCCGTGGTGGTGCTGCGCGCCACGCACAAGGACACGACCGAGCAGCAGATCATCGACTGGTGCCGCGAGAACATGGCGGTCTACAAGATTCCGCGCAAGGTGGAGTTTGTGGATGCGCTGCCGAAGAGCGGGAGTGGGAAGGTGATGTGGCGCCTGCTGCAGGAGAAGGAAGGCACGGCGGCCTGATCTCCGTCTTTGTCTTTGCTAGGGCTGGCGCGCGTAGCGCCCCGGCGCCTGGCCCACATGGCGGCTGAACGCCGTGCTGAAGGTGCTGGCCGAGCTGTAGCCGACGCGCGCGGCCACCTCCGCCGGCGCGTAGCCGCCGCGGCGCAGCAGGTCCTTGGCGAGCGCCATGCGCCACGCCAGCAGGTATTCCATCGGCGGCACGCCCACGGCGCGCGAGAAGCGCTCGAAGAAGGCCGAGCGCGAGAGCGCGGCCTTGCCAGCGAGTTCTTCCACCGTCCATGAACGCGCGGGGTCCGCGTGCATGTGCCGCACGGCGGCGGCCAGCCGGCTGTCCGCCAGCGCGCGCAGCAGCCCCGGCGGCGCGCCTTCGCCGGGCGCCGAGCGCAGCGCCTCGATCAGCAGCACCTCGACCAGCCGCCGGAGCACGAGGTCGCGCCCCGGCCGCTGCGCCATGGACTCTTCGCGCACGAGCTGCACCAGCAGCGACAGCCGCGCGACGCCGCGCATGTGCAGCACCGAAGGCAGCAGCGACACCATCAGGGCGGCATCCGGCGAATCGAAGGCGAAGTAGCCGCCGAGCATGCGCACGTCGGGCGGGCCGTTCCGGTCGCCGTGGCGGACCTCGCCGTGTGCGTCCTCGCGCGCCGCCTGTTCATGCGAATCGAGGAACACCGGCGGTGCCGGCGTGCGCCCCGACAGCGTGAAGCCGGGCGTGGCCGGCATCAGCAGGAAGTCGCCGGCGGCCAGCGCCAGCGGCGGCTGGCCGTCGACCGCCAGGACGCACTCGCCCTCGAGCATGGTGCAGAAGCTGGGTTGGCCGAAGGCCGTGTAGCGCACGGCCCAGGCGCCGGCGCCCGCGATCACCTTGGAATACACGGCGCGCGGGTGAAGCAGCGCGATGACCTCGGCCAGGGGATCGGCCATGGCTGGACTCCTGCAAAAGAAATGGCGACGTTCGATGGTAGCAAGTCCGGTTGGTCGTCCCTATCGTTGGGGCTCTTCATCACCCACCACCAAGGAACCCCATTGAAAACCGCACTGATCACAGGCTGCTCCTCCGGCTACGGCCTGGCCACCGCGCGTCACTTCCACGCCCAGGGCTGGCGCGTCGTCGCCACCATGCGCACGCCGCGCGACGACCTCTTTCCCGACGCGCCGAACCTGCGCGTGCTGCCGCTCGACGTGACGCAGCCCGACAGCATCGCCGCCGCCATCGAGAACGCGGGCCCGATCGACGTGCTCGTGAACAACGCGGGCGTCGGTCTCTTCGGCGCCTTCGAGGCCACGCCCATGGCCACCGTGCGCGAGGTGTTCGAGGCCAACACCTTCGGCATGATGGCCATGGCGCAGGCCGTGCTGCCGCAGTTCCGGGCGCGGCGCTCGGGGGTGCTGGTCAACGTCACCTCGACCGTCACGCTCGCGCCGATGCCGCTGGTGGCCGCGTACACCGCGAGCAAGACCGCCATCGAGGGCTTCACCGCCTCGCTCGCCTTCGAGCTGGCGGCGTTCGACGTGCGCGTGAAGCTCGTCGAGCCGGGTTACGGGCCCGGCACGCGGTTCACCGAGAACGGGGCGCAGCGCATGCAGGGCCTGATCCCGCCGGACTACGCACCGCTGGCGCAGGGCGTCTTCGCGGCGCTGGGCAACCCCACGGCCGTGACCACGGCGGCCGACGTGGCCGAGGCCGTCTGGCGCGCCGCGAACGACTCGGATGCGACGCTGCGCTATCCGGCGGGCGCGGACGCGGTGGCGCTCGCGGCGGCCCGGCCGGCCTGAGCCACGCTGTCCGCAGTGCGGACAGGACGGGCAGGGCGGTACTGCGGCCTTTTTGCTTAAAATGAGAATAATTCTTATTTGTAGGCGGAACCCCCGCCGCCGTGCCGCCCGCCATGTCCGCTGCCGAAGCCGCCTTCCAGCAAGTCCACACCCTCTACAGCGACCACCACGGCTGGCTGCAGTCGTGGCTGCGCAAGAAGCTCGGCAATTCGTGTGACGCGGCCGACCTGGCGCAGGACACCTTCGCGCGGCTGCTGACGGCGCGCAACCCCGAGGTCATCGTGCAGCCGCGCGCCTACCTCACGAGCGTGGCCAAGAACATCCTCGTGAACTGGTACCAGCGCCAGGCGCTGGAGCGGGCCTACCTGGAGGCGCTGGCCGTCATGCCCGAGCCCGAGGCGCCGTCGCCCGAGCAGCGCCTGGTGATCCTGCAGACGCTGCACGAGATCGACGCCATGCTCGACGCCCTCAAGCCGCTCGCACGACGCGCCTTCCTGCTGTCGCAGCTCGACGGCATGAAGTACGAGGACATCGCGCGCGAGCTGGGCGTGTCGCTCGTCACGGTCAAGCGCTACATGCAGCAGGGCTTCCGGGGCTGCCTGGCGGTGATGGCATGAGCGCCGCGCCGGGCCGCCCCAAGCAAGCGCGCGCCGAAGTGCGAAGCACGAAGGCATTCTGATGAGCGCCATGAATTTCGAAACGTCAGCACTTGCCCCGCGCGTGCTCGACGAAGCCGCCGAATGGCTGATGCGGCTGCACGACAGCGCCGTCACCGACGAAGACCGCCGCGCCTGCGAGCACTGGCGCCAGAGCGATCCCGACCACGCACGCGCCTGGGCGCGCGCCGAGCAGCTGATGAACAAGCTCGGCGGCCTGCCACCGGCGCTGGCGATGTCCTCGCTTGCGCGGCCCGTGCGCGGCAACGCGAACAGCCGCCGCGCCACCCTCGGCCGGCTGGCCGTGCTGCTGGCGGCCGTGCCCGCCGGCTGGCTCGGCTGGCAGGCGGTCGAGATGGCGGACGAACGCGGCTGGATGGCCGGGCACCGCACCGCCACCGGCGAGCGCCGCGAGCTGCGGCTGGCCGACGGCAGCCGCCTCACGCTCAACACCGCCAGCGCGATCGATGTGCACTTCGACGGCACGCAGCGCCGCGTGGTGCTGCAGGCGGGCGAGATCTTCATCGCCACCGCGCCCGACCCCGCCGCCGCGCACCGCCCGTTCCGCGTGGCCAGCGCCGGCGGCACGCTGGAGGCCCTGGGCACGCGCTTCAGCGTGCGCAAGGAGGCGGGCGGCGTCACCCACATCGCCGTGCTCGAAGGCGCGGTGCGCATCACGCCCGAGCGCGCCGCCGCGCGCGTGCTGCCGGCGGGGCAGCAGGCCCGCTTCACGGCCGACGGCATCGACGACTTCCGCCCGGCGGACGCCTCGGTGCTGGCGTGGACCCAAGGCATGCTGCTGGCCGACGGCATGCGGCTGGCCGACTTCGCCGCCGAGCTGTCGCGCTACCGCCCCGGCCTGCTGCAGTGCGACGCGGCGGTGGCCGAGCTGCGCGTCTCGGGCGCTTTTCCGCTGGCCGACACCGACGGCGTGCTGCGCATGCTGGTGTCGACCTACCCGGTGGATGCGGCCACGCGCCTGCGCGGCTACTGGGTCACGCTCGTGCCGCGCGCGGCACCCGAAGAGCGCGCGACGGGCGCTTCGAAAAATATATCGATCCGGGGGTGAGACTTTTTTTCGTTTCGGCTGGCAAGGAGGGTGAAGAACCCACCGTTGCCCAACCGAAAGGCCCGTCTCCATGTCTGCACCCCGCCCGTCCGCCTTGCGCCCGTTCGCAGAGCGCCGCCTGAACACCGTCCTTCGCCATGCCCTGATGGCGCTTGCCCTCGGCGGCCTGGCCGGCGCAGGAGGGCCGGCCTTCGCGCAGGCGTCGTCGTCCTCGCTTGACGCCGCCGCGCCCCGCGCCTACGACATTCCCGCCGGCCCGCTGGGCCGCACGCTCGCCGCCTTCGCGGCCGGCAACGGCATCGCGCTGTCGTTCGACCCCGCGCTCACGCAGGGGCGCAGCAGCCCCGCGGTGGCCGGCCGCTACACCGCGCGCGAAGCCATCGAGCGCCTGCTCGCGGGCAGCGGCCTGCAGGTGGTGGCGCGCACCGACGGCAGCTACACGCTGCACCGCCGCGAGGCCGGCGCACCTGTTGCGGGGCAGGGCGGCATCGACACGCTCTCGCCCGTCACCGTCACGGCCGAGGCCGACCGCAGCGGCACCACCGAAGGAACCGGCAGCTACACCACGCGCGCCACGGCGGCGGCCACGGGGCTGGCGCTCTCGCCGCGCGAGACGCCGCAGTCGGTCACCGTCATCACGCGCCAGCAGATCGACGACCAGAACCTGCTGTCGCTCGGCCAGGCCATGCAGAGCGTGCCCGGCGTGTTCTCGGTGAGCTCCGACAGCGACCGCACCGACCTGTACGCGCGCGGCTTCTACATCGACAACTACCAGTACGACGGCGTGCCGACCACGGTCACCACCGACTTCTTCGGCGCCTCCACCAACGACCCGGTGCTGTACGACCGCATCGAGGTCGTGCGCGGCTCGACGGGGCTGCTCACCGGCGCGGGCAACCCCTCGGCCTCGGTGAACCTGGTGCGCAAGCACGCCGACAGCAAGGTGTTCGCCGGCAACGCGTCGCTCGCGCTGGGTTCGTGGAACCTGCGCCGCGGCACGGTCGACCTGCAGACGCCGGTGACGAAAGACGGCCGCGTGCGCGCCCGCCTCATCGGCATGACGGAAGACCGCGACTCCTTCATCGACATGTACCACGGCCGCAAGCACGTGCTGTACGGCGTGGTCGATGCCGACCTCACGCCCAGCACCACGCTGAGCGTGGGCATCGAGTCGCAGGCCACGCGGCCCACCTCGTCGACCTGGGGCGGCCTGCCGCTGACCTTCAGCGACGGCACAGCCACGCGCTGGGACCGCTCCAAGACCGTCGGCACACCGTGGACCCACTGGGACGCGACCACCACCACCGCCTTCGCGAACCTCACGCACCAGTTCGACAACGGCTGGAAGCTCAAGGCCAACGGCTCGCACCGGCAGAGCAAGCAGAACGCCAAGCTGCTGTACCTCTACGGCGACCTCGACCGCCTCACCGGCACCGGCCTGGGCTCGCTGCCCGGTTACTTCGAGCACCAGTTCCGCCAGAACAGCCTCGACCTGCAGGCCACCGGCCCGTTCACGTTGCTAGGGCGCACGCACGAACTCGTGGTGGGTGTCAGCAACAGCCAGTCGCGCTACGTGGAGGCGAGCCATCCGCGCACCAGCGCGTTGCCCGACACCGGCAACTTCTACGACTGGAACGCTGCGTCGTACCCCGAGCCGGGCTGGGACCCGCTGAAGGTCTCGGCCATCACCAAGACGCGCCAGACCGGCTACTACGGCGCCGCGCGCCTGTCGCTGGCCGATTCGCTCAAACTCATCGTGGGCGGGCGCCAGAACAGCTGGCGCTCCACGCGCCTGACCGCCGACGCACCGGCCACGCGCAAGCACGAGGTGTTCACGCCCTACGCGGGCCTGGTGTACGACCTGAGCGAGAACTACTCGGTGTACGCGAGCTACACCGACATCTTCCAGCCGCAGAGCTACCGCGACGCCGGCGGCGCGTACCTCGACCCGGTGACCGGCAAGAGCTACGAGATCGGCCTCAAGGGCGAGCACCTGAATGGCAAGCTCAACACCTCCATCGCCGTCTTTCGCGCCGAGCAGGAGAACGTGGCGCAGCGCGACGGCACCAAGCTCGTGCCCAACTCGAGCGAAGGCGCCTACTACGGCGCGCGCGGCGTGACCAGCAAGGGCATCGAGCTGCAGGTGTCGGGCGAGCTGGCCCCGGGCTGGCAGCTGAACGCGGGCATCGCGCGCACGCTGGGCCGCGAAGGCAACGGCAACCGCATCAACACCGCCATGCCGACCACGCAGGCCACGCTGTTCACCACCTACCGGTTGCCCGGCGCGTGGCACCGGCTCACGCTGGGCGGCGGCGTCAACTGGCAGAACCGCACCTCCTACGCGTACAGCGTGGGCGATGTCGACCTGCGCTACCAGCAGGGCTCGCGCGCGGTCGTGAGCCTGATGGCGCGCTACGCCTTCACGCCCAAGCTGGCGCTGCAGCTGAACATCGAGAACCTCTTCGACAAGAAGTACTACAGCAACATCGACGGGCAGGCCTACTTCGGCACGCCGCGCAATGCGGTGGCGACGCTGAGCTACGCGTTCTGACCGGGAAAGAGCGGGGGGCATGACCCTTTTTTCGTTCTCGTTTGTCATGTAGGGGAGGGGCGCATGTCCGCGCCCCGTTTTCCGGTCCCCGATGAACACCCGCACCTCCTCTTTTTCTCCCGCCCTGCGGCTGCTGTCCCGCGTCGCGGCCGCCGTGCTCGGCGGCTACGCGCTGGCCTCGGCCGCCGCTGTCTTTCTGGCCGCCGTGCTGCCGGCCGGCCCCGCCGAGGCCGCGCTCGGGGGCATGCAGTTCAGCTTCGCGGTCTACACCGTCGCCGTGATCTGGGCGTTCGCGCCCGTGTCGCTGTCGCGCGCCTGGGCCGGCCTGCTGCTGCCCGCCGTGGTGCTGGCCGGGCTCGGCCTGGCCTTGCGCGGCGCGGGAGGCGGGGCATGAGCACGAAGACAACCAAGGCGCCCTCGCAAGGGGGCTTTCGCCAAGCCCAGGCCTGGCTGCACACCTGGTGCGGCCTGTGGTTCTCGTGGCTGCTGTTCGCGGTGTTCCTCACCGGCACGCTGGCCGTGTTCGACGAGCCCATCACCCACTGGATGACGCCGGAGCACCACGCCGAGGAAGCCGCCGCTGCAGCCAAGAAGGAGAAGGGCGAGCCCACGGTCGACCGCGCGCAGCGCCTGGCCTGGGGCATGGCCTACATGGCCGAGCACCACCCGGGCGCCTCGATGTGGGAGCTGTGGCCTTCGGACGCGCAAGGCGGTGGCGAGCTGCGCGTGTTCTGGTTCGACGCCAACCGCCAGTACGCGGGCGTCGCGCTCGACCCCGCCACCGGCAAGCCGTTGAAGGAAGAGGGCGGCCACGCGGCGCGCGCCACGCTCGGCGGGCATCACTTCGTCGACTTCCACTACGAGCTGCACGCCGGCACCGTCGGCCTGTGGATCGTCGGCATCGCCGCGATGGCGATGCTGGTGGCGCTGGTGTCGGGCGTCATCACGCACAAGCGCATCTTCAAGGACTTCTTCACCTTCCGGCCGAAGAAAGGCCAGCGCAGCTGGCTCGATGCGCACAACGCCGTGGCGGTGCTGACCTTGCCCTTCCAGTTCATGATCGCCTACACCGGCCTCGTGATCTCGGGCACCAGCTTCATGCCGGCCCCCAAGGTCTTGCACTACGGCACCGGCCCGCAGGCGCAGGTGCGCTTCGTCTCCGAGCTGGGCGACAGCGACAAGCCCGCCGCCACCGGCCGCGCGATGCCCGTGCCCGTGCTCGAACCCTTCGCGGCGCGCGGCCAGGAGCGCATGGGCCAGCCGGTGCGCGCGGTCGTCATTGATCATCCGGGCGACGCGGCTGCGCGCATCGGCGTGTACGGCTGGAATGGCGACGACGAATCCGCGCGCCGGCTCAGCGCCACCACCGGCATGGTGCAGTTCTCGGCCGCCACCGGCGAGGTGCAGCGCGTGCGCCTGCCGGGCGCCGCGGACGGAGGGGCCGCCATGCTCGCGCAGTCGGCCATGGGCGGGCTGCACATGGTCACCTTCGGCGGCTGGCCGATGAAGTGGCTCTACTTCCTGTGCGGGCTCGCGGGCACCGCGATGATGGGTTCGGGCGCCGTGCTGTTCATCGTCAAGCGCCGCCAGAAGCACCTGGGCGAGTTCGGTGGCGCGACGGCGCGGGTCTACCGGCTGGTCGAAGCGCTGAACGTCGCGGCCATCGCCGGCCTCGCCATCGCCTGCGTGGGCTACCTGTGGGCCAACCGGCTGGTGCCGGTGGGCATCGGGCACCGCGCGGACCGCGAACTGCAGGTCTTCTTCGCGCTGTGGGCGCTGGCGCTGGTGCACGCCTTCGTGCGCCAGCCGGCGCGCGCGTGGCGCGAGCAGCTCGGTGCGCTGGCTGCGCTGTGTCTGCTGTTGCCGGTGCTCAACTTCGTGACCACGGGCGATCACTTGCTGGCGCAGTTTCTGCGCAGTGATTGGGAAAGCCTCGGCGTCGAACTGGGCGTCGTGGCCTTCGGGCTTGCGGCGCTGGGCGCGCTGCGCCATCTGCTGCGGAAGGTGGCGCGATGACGGCGGCATGGGCTTCGTTGCTTGGCCTTGCGCTGGCGTATGCAGGCATGTCGTGCCTGAGCTTTGCCATGGACCGGCACCACGAGCAGCTGACGCGCGGACGCGAAGTGCCCGCGCGCCGGCGCACGGGCTTGCGCGCGATCGGCATGGTGCTGCTGGCAGCGGCCATCGTGCCCTGCGTGATGGCGTGGGGCCCGACGGTCGGGACGGTCGCGTGGCTGGGCTTGCTTTCGGCGGGTGCGTTGCCGGTGGCCTTGCTGTTGCCGTACCGCCCACGCGCCGTGGCGTGGGGCGCCGGCGCTGCCGCCGTGGCCGGTGGTGCGGGGCTTGCGCCGGTGCTGGCGGCGCTGCTGCGCTGAGGTCAGTCCACCTTGATGGCTGCGGCCTTGACCACCTGCTGCGCCTTCGCGGTCTCGTCGGCGATGAACTTGTTGAACTGCGCGGAGGGCATGGTGAAAGGCTCGGCGCCGAGCTTCTCCAGCCGCTCCTTCAGTTCCGGCGACACCATGATCTTCGCGACCTCGGCCTGCAGCCGCTCCACCACGGGCTGCGGTGTCCTGGCGGGCGCGAACAGGCCGACCCAGAACAGGTAGGCCGAGCCCGGCACGCCGGCCTCCACGGTGGTGGGCGCATCGGGCAGGGCGGACGAGCGGCCGGCGGTGCCCACGGCCAGCGCCTTCAGCTTGCCGCTCTTGATCAGCGGCAGCGCCGACACCATCGGCGCGAAGAACCAGTCGACGCGCCCGGCCATCACCTCGGTCATGGCTTCGGGCGTGCCGCGAAAGGGCACGTGCTGCGCGTCGACGCCGGCCGCGAGGCGGAACACCTCGGCATTCATGTGCGTGGCCGAGCCGTTGCCCGCGGAGCCGTAGTTCAGCCCGCCGGGCTTGGCCTTCGCCTTGGCCACGAGGTCTTTCACATCGGTGAAGTGCGAAGGCGCGGTCACCAGCACGTTGGGCAGGCTGGCCATCGGCGTCACGCCCGTGAAGTCCTTCAGCGTGTCGTACGACAGGCCCTTGTAGATCCACGGGTTCACGAGGTGGCCGGCCGAATGCACCAGCAGCGTGTAGCCGTCGGCCGGCGCCTTGGCGGCGATGGCCGCGCCCAGCGTGCCGCCCGCGCCGGGGCGGTTGTCCACGATCACGCTGGTGCCCAGCGCGGGCCCGAGCTTTTCGGCGACCAGGCGCGCGACGATGTCGGTGCCGCTGCCCGCCGTGAAGGGCACGACCAGCTTGATGGGCTGCGTGCCCGGCCACGCGCCTTGTGCATGGGCGCTGCCGAGCGTGCAGGCCGCGAGTGCCGCGGCGACCGTGAGTGCCTGTCGGCGGCTCCAGGGGAATGTCTGCTTCATGCGTCTTGTCTCCGTTGATTTGTTGGTGCGAGCGATGAATGACTGACTGAGAAAGGGGCGCGTCAGGCGGGCGGTGCGTTAGCCATCACCAGCGCCACCAGCACCGGGCGGTTGCTGCGGTTCTCCAGCTGGCGCTTCTCGCCGGGCGCGAAGCGGCAGCTGTCGTAGGGCAGCAGCACGTCTTCCTGGTGCGCGCCGTCGAGTTCGCCGACGACGTGCAGCTCGCCCTCGAGCACGAGGTAGAGCTTTTCCATCGGCGAGCCGTCCAGCCCGGTGCGGCCGCCGGGCAGGATCTGGCTCATGCCCATCCACATCTGCGTCGAAGGGCCAGCCTCCTTGCCCTGCAGGCGCAGGCAGCGCATGTCGAAGTGGTTGGGCGCCTCGTAGTGCGGCGCCTCGCTGAAACGGGTCACATGCATGGTGGGTGTCCTCGAGGTTCAGGGGCGCAGCACGACGCGGTCGGTGCTGCCCGACAGCACCAGCCGGTAGGCGTCGATCGCTTCGTCGAGCGCGAAGTGGCGTGCCACGGGAAAGGGTTTCAGCGTGCCGCGCTCGAAGCCCTCGCGCATCGCGTCGAGCTGCGCGGTGGAGGCGACGCAGTCCATCGCCAGCGAGTCGATGCCCACGTAGGTGTGCATGCCGCGGTAGAACGCGAAGATGTCGAAGGGCACCGCGCGGTCGTGCGTGGCGATGAAGATCTGCGTGGCCCCCTTGGCCATCGCCTTGTTCGCGGCCTCGAAGTAGGCGCTGCCCACGGTGTTGTAGACGATGTGTGCGCCGCGTCCGTCGGTGAGTTCGCGCACCTGCGCGCCCACGTCGGCGTGGTGGCGTGCATCGACCACGTCGACCGGCGCGCTCGCGAACCCCGCGAAGGGCCCGGGCCCGCGCTGCACCGCGATCACGCGCGCGCCGGCCTGCGCGGCCAGCTGCACCGCCGCCTGCCCGACCTTGCCGTTGGCGCCCAGCACCAGCACCGTCTGGCCCGCTTGCGGCATGCCGCTGCGCCGAAAGCCCTCGTAGGCCGTGACGAAGGGCACGCCCACCGCGCCGGCCTCGTCCATCGAGATGCCCTTCGGCTTGGCGCGCAGCGCTGCTTCGGGCAGCACGAGGTAGCGCGCATGCGAGCCGTCGCGCGTGATGCCGACATCGCCGCCCGAGCCGTAGACCTCGCGGCCGACCCATTCCGAAGGGCCGTTCACCACGGTGCCCGCGAAGTCGCGGCCCGGCGTGCGCGGCCAGACGGCCTGCGGCATGAGGCCCAGCGCGGCCTTCACGTCGCTCGGGTTCACGGCGGCGGCCATCACGCGCACCACGGCATGGCCGGGCGGCGCCACGGGCTCGGGCTGCGGCGCGGCCTCCAGGTGCAGCGCCTCGAGGTTGGCGGCCTTGCCGTTCACGCGCAGGGCGCGGGGTTCATGAAGGATGGCGCTCATCGTGCGGCTCCCTGAACGGCGCGGGTGTCGGCCAGTCCCAGCATCGCGCGGGCCTCGCGCGGGTTGGCGACCTCGCCGCCCAGGCTGCGCAGGATGTCGCGCGCCTTCGCCACGAGCTGCGCGTTGCTTTCGGCCAGCACGCCTTTCTCGAGGTAGATGTTGTCTTCCATGCCCACGCGCACGTGGCCGCCCAGCAGCCACGACTGCGCGACGATCGGGAACTCCGTGCGGCCGATGCCGAAGGCGCTCCAGAAGGCGCCGCGCGGCAGCAGGTTGCGCGCATAGAGCAGCGTCTCGGGCGTGGGCGCGAAGCCGTACTTCACGCCGAGCACGAAGGTCCACATGGCGGGCCCGTCGAGCGTGCCGTCGGCGATCAGGTCCAGCGCCAGGTGGATGTCGCCCGAGTCGAAGATCTCCAGCTCGGGCTTCACGCCGGCCTCGCGCATCACCTTCGCCATGCGGCGCACGTTCTTCGGCGTGTTGATCACCACGTCGGGGCCGGAGTTCATGGTGTTGAGGTCGAGCGAGCACACGTCGGGCCGGATCAGCGCGATGTGTTCCACGCGCTTTTCGGGCGGCAGCAGCGTGGTGCCGGGCGCGGCGATCTTCGGATCGTCCTCGCTGGGAATGAAGCGCCCGCCCGGCCCGGTCGTGAGGTTCACGATCAGCTCGCGGTTCTCGCGGCGGATGCGGTCGACCACCTCGCGGTACAGCTCGACCTCCATCGAGGGCTTGCCCGTTTCCGGGTGGCGCACGTGGATGTGGACCTGCGCCGCGCCGGCTTCGGCCGCGGCCAGGCATTCGTCGGCGATCTGCACCGGCGTGATCGGCAGGTGCGGCGTCTGCTCTGGCTTCACGAGGTTGCCCGTGACGGCGCAGGTGATGAGCGTCTTGGCGTTTTTCACAGGTGGCGCCCTCCGTCGACCACGATGCGCGTGCCGGTGACGAAGCGCAGCGTCGTCGCCAGTGCCTCGACGGTGGCCGCCACGTCGTCGGGCTTGCCGATGCGCCCCAGCGGCGTGGTGCTGGCCATCTTGTCGGCGAACTCGGCGCCGCGCCCGGGCACGAAGCCCGACTCGACCGCGCCCGGCGACACCGACACCACGCGCACCGCCGGCGCCAGCGCCTTGGCCAGCGCGTCGCCCACCACGTCGAGCCCGGCCTTGGCCGCGACGTACGCGAGGTTGCTGCCCACGCCCGTGAAGCCGGCGATGGACGAGATGTTGACCACCAGCCCGTCGCCGGTCGCCTTGAGCATCGGCGCGAAGGCGCGGATGGTGGCGAACACGCCGCGGAAGTTGGCGCGCAGCAGGTCGTCGATGAGTTCGTCGGTCAGCGCATCGAGGTCGCCGGCCGGCACGGGCTGCGTGTGGCCCGCGCTGTTGACCAGGATGTCGCAGCGCCCGTGCGCGGCCTTCACCTCGGCGGCGGCGGCCTGCAGGCTCGGCGTGTCGACGATGTCGGCGCGGATCGCGCCGTGGCGCTGGCCGCTGTCCGAGGGCAGGGCGGCGGCGCGCGCGGCGGCGTTGTTGTTGTCGCCACCGCGGTGCAGCAGCACGCAGGTGGCGCCCAGCGCGGCCAGCCGCGTGGCGGTGGCATAGCCGATGGCGCCGAGGCCGCCGGTGATGACGGCGATCTTGCCGTGGAGTCGGGATTGGGGATCGAAGCTCATGGGATGAAGGGCAGTTGCGGAATCAGGGGATCGGTGGGCGGGGGAACTTCATCTCGCCGGGTTCGAGCTGGAAGTCGTACTGCAGCGTGGCGCTACCGCCGTCGGGCGCGAGCGCGAAGCGGCCGATGAGCTGGCGCGTCACGCCGAAGGTCGGGTCGCTCTCCAGGTTCTCGTCGTCGTCGGCGAACACCTGCGTGACCAGCACCTTGTGGCCCGGCTTGCTCAGCATGAAGTGCAGGTGCGCGGGCCGGTTCGGGTGGCGTTGCTGCGCGCGCAGCAGCACGCCGCACGGCCCGTCGGTGGGCACGGGGTAGCCGGCGGGGCGCACGCTGCGGAAACGGAAGCGGCCCTCGGCATCGGTGGTGAAGCGCCCGCGCAGGTTCATGTCGTCCTGTTCCGGGTCCTGGTTCTCGTAGAGCCCGACCGGCGAGGCTTGCCACACGTCGACCGTGACATCGGCCATCGGCTGCCCGCTCACGTCGCGCACCGTGCCCGTCACCTCCAGCGGCGTGCCGGGCGTGCCCGAGCGCGCGATGCTCTCGCCCGCCGCGCAGGCCGGCGAGTTGGCGCGCCAGAAGGGGCCCAGCAGGGCGGCCGGCGATTCGCCGTGCGGGTCCTGGTTGTTCTGCAGCGCCACCACGGTGGACACGCCCAGGATGTCGGCCGCCAGCACCACCTCGTTCTTGGTCTCGCCCGTGGCGTGGCCGATGGCGACGATGAATTCGAGCGCCTGCTCGAACTCCTCCTCGGTCAGCTTCACCTCCTGGACGAAGGCGTGCAGGTGGCGCGTGAGCGCGTCCATCACGGTGCGCAGGCGCGGGTCGGGGGTGCGTTGCATGGCGTCGAGCGCAAAGCCGAGCACCGAATCGGGGGAGGTGGCGATGTTCATCTGCAATCCTTGCAATCGTTTGCATGATATTAAGGCAGATTCCCAAAAAGTAAAATGGCGGGTATCCGGGATGTCAGAATGGGAATTCGCCGACCATGGCGTACCGGATGACCAACAATCGTTTGCACCAATGAGCACCCATCCCCCCTCCAGCCCCGTCACCATCCGCGACGTCGCCCGTGCCGCCGGGGTGCATGTGTCGACCGTGTCGCGCGCGCTCAGTCCCGAGAAGCGCTCGCTGATCAGCGACGAGGTGCTGCGCGTGGTCGAGGAGGCCGCGCAGCGCCTGGGCTACCGGCCCAACCGCGCGGCCTCGGCGCTGCGCACGGGGCGCACCCACACCATCGGCGTGCTGGTGCCCGACATCACGAACGCGGTGTTCCCTCCGATCCTGCAAGGCATCGAGGCCAGCGCGGCCGCGCGCGGTTACTTCGTGTTCGTCACCAACGTGGTCGATCCGGCGCTGGCGCGGCCGGTGCTCGAGCGCATGCTGGCGCAGCGCGTGGACGGCGTGATCCTGGCCACCGCCACGCGGGACGACCCGCTGGTCGACTTCGTCGCCAAGGCCGGCATGACGGCGGTGCTGGTCAACCGCGCCGACGAGACCGGTCGCCTGCCCGCCGTGGTGAGCGACGACCGGCTGGCGATGAAGCTCGCGGTCGACCACCTCGTGGGCCTGGGCCACAAACGTATCGCGCACCTGGCGGGGCCGCAGACCATCCCCACCGGCGTGGGCCGCCTGCTGGGCGTGGAGCAGGCGCTGCGCGACCACCGCATGAAGCCGGCGCGCATCGTCGAATGCACGAGTTACAGCCGCGAGGCGGGCGCGGCCGCGATGAAGCAGATGCTGGCGGCCGGCGCCGCGCCGCAGGCCGTGGTCTGCTGCAACGACCTCGTGGCGCTGGGCGCCTACGACGCGCTGCGCGAGGCCGGCCTGCGCGTGCCGCAGGACATCTCGGTCACCGGCCACAACGACATGCCGCTGGTCGACATGGTCGATCCGCCGCTCACCACCATCCGGCTGCCGCACCGCGAACTCGGCTGGCGCGCGGCCGAGATGCTGTTCGAGGAGATCGACGGACAGGCGCTGTCCGCGTCCACCGTGGTGCTGCGCCCGGAGCTGGTGGTGCGCAAGTCGACGGCCGCGCCGGCCGCACGCTGAGCGAAGACGAAAACAAATGCATCCGAAGGGCGGCGCGCACACTTCGCGCCGAGAATCGTCGGCCATTCTTGGCCCCGTGTTCCGCTTCCTTTCCGCATGCGCTTTCGTCCCGTCTTCCTGCTTCTTTCCCTCGGCCTTTCCCTCCCGCTGCTGACCCACGCCGCGTCGTCGCGCACCTGCCTCGTCGTGGGCGTGAGCGACGGCGACACGCTCACCGCGCGCTGCGGCCGCATCGGCGCTTACGAGCAGGTCAAGGTGCGCATCGCCGCCATCGACGCGCCCGAGAAAGCGCAGCCCTACGGCCAGCGCAGCCGCCAGGCGCTGAGTCGCCTGTGCTACGCCGAAAAGGCCGTCATCACCGAACGCGACACCGACCGCTACGGCCGCACCGTGGCCGACGTGCGCTGCAACGGCGAAGACGCCGGCCGCCGCCTGGTGGCCGAGGGCTGGGCCTGGGTGTACGACTACCACGGCATCGCGAAGAAGCGCGGCGGCGACCTGTTCCGCCTCGAGGCCGCGGCGCGCGCGCAGCACCTGGGCCTGTGGGCCGACACCGCGCCGACGCCGCCCTGGGACTGGCGGCGCGAACGGCGGGAGCAGCCGCGCAACAACAGCAACCACGGCGGCCCGCGGCCCTGGGGCGACGTGCGCTTCGAACCCCTGTCATGACGGCTTCATGGGGGCGCGGGAGCATCGCAGGTTCCCACGATTCCCACGGACCCCCAGGACATGGCCAAAGACTTCGCGCGCATGGAGGACTCGAACCCCTCCAGCAACCCCACCATCCACGACGTGTCCGATCCGCAGCGGCGGGTCTTCGTGCGCGGCGGCCTGGCGGCGGCCGTGGCGGGCCTGTTCGGGCCGCTGGCCGGCTGTGCCAGCACGGGCAGCGGCAGTAGCAATAGCGCAGTGAGCGGCCTGGGCCGCGCCATCGGTTTCAAGAGCGTGCCCATGGCGGCGGTCGACCAGGTGGTGGTGCCCGAGGGCTACCGCACGCAGGTGATCTACCGCTGGGGCGACCCCACCGGCATCGCGGGCCGCATGCCCGCCTTCAAGTCCGATGCTTCCGACTCCGCCGACGACCAGGCGCTGCAGGCCGGCATGCACCACGACGGCATGGCCTTCTTCCCGCTCGATGGATCGAACCGCGGCCTGCTGGTGCTGAACCACGAGTACGTGGACGATGGCCTGCTGCACACCGACGGCATGAAGACCTGGAGCGCCGCGAAGGTACGCAAGTCGATGCACGCGCACGGCGTGTCGGTGATCGAGCTGCAGCGCGACGGCGCGGCCTGGCAGCAGGTGCTGCCCTCGCGTTTCGCGCGCCGCATCACCGCGCTCACACCGATGACGCTCACCGGCCCCGCCGCCGGCCACCCGATGCTGCGCACCGCGGGCGACCCCTCGGGCACGCAGGTGCTCGGCACCTTCAACAACTGCGCCAACGGCCAGACGCCGTGGGGCACCTACCTGACCTGCGAGGAAAACTTCGCCGACTACTTCGAGGGCACCGCCACGCCCGACGCGCACCAGAAGCGCTGGGGCCTCAAGAAGGGCAACGGCGCCAAGTACCGCTGGCACGAGCACGAAGAACGATTCGACGTGGCCAAGCACCCGAACGAATCGAACCGCTACGGCTGGGTGGTCGAGATCGATCCGCAAGACCCGAACTCCACGCCGCGCAAGCGCACCGCGCTGGGCCGCGCCGCGCACGAAGGCGCCGCCGTGGCGCTCACCGACGACGGCCGTGCCGTGGTCTACATGGGCGAGGACTCGCGCTTCGAATACATCTACAAGTTCGTGAGCCGCGACAAGGTCCGCCCCGGCGGCGCCGCCGCCAACCGCGACCTGCTCGACCACGGCACGCTGTACGTGGGCCGCTTCGACGTCGATGGCACGGGCGAATGGCTGCCGCTGGTGCAGGGCAAGGGCGGGCTGGTGGCCGACAAGGGCTTCGCCACGCAGGGCGACGTGCTCATCAAGTCGCGCCAGGCCAGCGACATCCTCGGCGCGACGAAGATGGACCGCCCCGAGTGGACCACCGTCGATCCGCTGACGAAGGAGGTCTACTGCACGCTCACCAACAACAGCAACCGCGGCGCGCCGGGCCAGCCCTTCATGGACGCGGCAAACCCGCGTTCGAACAACACGATGGGCCAGATCATCCGCTGGAAGGAAAGCGGCGACCTCGACGCCACGAAGTTCGCGTGGAACCACCTCGTGCTCGCGGGCGACCCGAAGCAGACGCGCTACGAGGCGCAGGGCAACGTCAAGGGCGACGCCTTCGGCAGCCCCGACGGCCTGATGGTCGATGCGCGCGGCGTGCTGTGGATCCAGACCGACGTGTCGACCTCCACGCTGGGCAAGGGTGAGTACACGAACCTGCCCAACAACCAGATGCTGGCCTGCGACCCGACCAAGGGCGAGATCCGCCGCTTTTTGCTCGGCCCGGCCGGCTGCGAGATCACCGGCCTCACGGCCACGCCCGACCTGCGCACGCTGTTCATCAACATCCAGCACCCGGGCGAGCCGGCCAACGAGCGCAGCGACCCCGAGCGCCCGCTGGCCGTGTCGAAGTGGCCCGACGGCGCGGGCCGGCCGCGCTCGGCGACGGTGGTCATCACGAAGATCGACGGCGGGGTGATCGGCAGCTGACGCAGCCAAGGGGGCGCCTCGCGGGGCGCCCTCGGGGCTTCAGCAGTGGCCCGAGTACCAGCAGCGCATCTCGGGCATGAGCAGGCCCCAGACGAAGCTGATCGCGCACACGACCAGCATCAGCAGCGCGAACATGCGCAGGCCCTCGGCGCCCCAGCGTGGCGCGAAGATGCTCACGAGAAAGCCCGAGAGGAAGGTGCCTTCGAGCCAGGCCGCGCCGCCCCAGCGCAGGATCCAGAGCCAGAACAGCGCATCGAGCGCATGAAAGACGACCCACCAGAGCAACGTCATCGCGCGGCGTGGGGCGTGCTTACGACTCGCTGCGGCCCTGCACGTCGGCCACCACGCGCGCGTTGCGCTGGAAGCTCCAGTAGGCGCTGGCCCAGTCCCACATCACGACGACGCGGTTGCGGAAGCCGATGAGGAAGTACGCGTGCGCGAACAGCCAGAACAGCCACGCGGGCCGGCCGCTGAAGCGCAGCGGGCCGAAGGGCGTGCCCAGGTCGACCACCGCCGAGTTGCGGCCGATGGTGGCCAGGTTGCCGTAGTCGGCGTAGCGGAACGGCACGGTGGGTTGGCCCGCCAGGCGGCGCAGGATGTTCGCCGCCGCCGCGCGGCCGGCCTGCTTGGCGCCGGGCGACACGCCGGGCACCGGCTTGGGCGGCTTGCCGGGCGCGTGGCTCATGGCGGCGGCCAGGTCGCCCACCACGCTGATCTCGGGGTGGCCCGCCAGGCTCAGGTCGGGCTCGACCTTGATGCGGCCCGCGCGGTCGCACTCGACGCCCGTGGCATTGCCGAGCAGCCGGCCCAGCGGCGAGGCCGCGACACCGGCCGCCCACACCACGCAGCTGCTGGGAATGCGGTAGCTCTGCAGCGGCGCGCCGTCGGGGCCGCCGCCGGTCTGCACTTCGAGGCCGGCGTTGTCGATGGCGGTGACGCGCGCGTTCAGCCGCACCTCCACGCCGAGCCGTTCCAGTTGTTCGAGCGCCTTCTGGCTCAGGCTTTCGGGCATGGCCTGCAGCACGCGCGGGCCGCCCTCGACCAGCAACACCTGCGCGCTGCCGGGGTCGATGCGGCGGAACTCGCCCGCGAGCGTGTGCTTGGCGATCTCGGCCAGCGTGCCGGCCATCTCGACGCCGGTCGGGCCGGCGCCGATCACCACGAAGGTGAGCAGGGCGCGGCGGCGCTCGGGGTCGGCGGTGGTCTCGGCCGTCTCGAAGGACATCAGCACGCGGCGGCGGATCTCGAAGGCGTCGGCCAGCGTCTTCAGGCCCGGCGCGGCGGGCGCCCACTCGTCGTGCCCGAAATAGCTGTGCGTGGCGCCGGCCGCCACGATCAGGTGGTCGTAGGCCACCTGGCTGCCATCGGCCAGCTGCACCGTGCGCGCGGCCGGGTCGATG
The DNA here is from genome assembly GCF_058800845.1 of Variovorax sp. GW822-FHT04E09. Taxonomy (NCBI): domain Bacteria; kingdom Pseudomonadati; phylum Pseudomonadota; class Betaproteobacteria; order Burkholderiales; family Comamonadaceae; genus Variovorax; species Variovorax sp. GW822-FHT04E09. The sequence goes on along the minus strand of NZ_JBXAMR010000003.1, from coordinate 74,158 downwards.
CCCGTCACCTCGGCCAGCAGCGTGGTCACGTTGGCCTGCTTGCGGAACAGGGCGCGCACCGGCGCCGCGATCGATGGCGCCGCGAGCCCGGCGGTCGCCACCTGGTACAGCAGGGGCTGGAACAGGTGGTGGTTGGTCTTGTCGATCACCGTCACATCGACGTCGGCCCGTTGCAGCTTGCGCGCTGCCTCGAGTCCGCCGAAACCGCAGCCGATGATGACAACGTGGGGCCTGGCCGAAGGAGAGGGGGTTTGCATCGCCCGGATCATACGCAGCGGGCCGGGGCGCCCAGGCGCAGGACGGGCTCCCGTGGCGGCGCGGCGGCGGCGTCTTGTCCTACGTGCCTTTGTCGCCGGTATGGGCTAAAACTTCCGGCTCACCCGACTGGAGACACCATGACGTTTTCCCGGCCGATCGCCCCCGTGGCGAGCGCCTTGCGCGAGCAATTCCGCACGGTGCGCGCCGCCAGCGTGGCGCTGGCCGCGCCGCTGTCCGCCGAGGACCAGTGCATCCAGTCGATGCCCGACGCCAGCCCGACGAAGTGGCACCTGGCGCACACGACGTGGTTCTTCGAGACCGTGCTGCTGCAGCCGCATGCGGCGGGGTACCGACCCTTCGATGCGCGTTTTCATTACCTCTTCAACTCCTACTACGAGGCGCTCGGCCCGCGCCACCCGCGGCCGCAGCGCGGCCTGCTCACGCGGCCCTCGCTCGACGAGGTGCAGGCCTACCGCCGCCATGTCGACGAGGCGGTGCTCGCGCTGCTGGCGGCGCCGGAGGCGCTCGACTGGGCGGCCATCGAGTCCATCGTCGCGCTCGGGCTGAACCACGAGCAGCAGCACCAGGAGCTGCTGCTCACCGACATCCTGCATGCGCTGTCGTGCAACCCGCTGCTGCCGGCGTACAAGCCCGCGAGCGGCCCCGCGCGGCGGCTGGCTGCCGTGCCGGCCGAGGTGCGCTGGTTGGAACAGCCGGGCGGCACGGTCGAGGTCGGGCATGCGGGCGAGGGCTTCAGCTTCGACAACGAGACGCCGCGCCACGCCGCCTTGCTGCGCCCCTATGTCATCGCCGACCGGCTCGTGAACTGCGGCGACTACGCGCAGTTCATCGCCGACGGCGGCTACCGCCGGCCCGAGCTGTGGCTGTCCGACGGCTGGGCCACGGTGCAGGCGCAGGGCTGGCGCCACCCCGCCTACTGGCTCGAAGCCGACGACCCGCGCATCGCCACCCTCGGCGCGGGCGGCGGTCCTGCCGCGCCCGGCGGCTGGCAGGTGTTCGGCCTGCACGGCGTGCGGCCGATGGAGGCCGACGCGCCCGTGTCCCAGCTGAGCTTCTACGAGGCTGCCGCGTACGCCGAATGGGCCGGCGCGCGCCTGCCCACCGAGTTCGAATGGGAGGCCGCCTTCGACGCGCCCGGCATCGCGCAGATGAGCGGCCACGTCTGGCAATGGACGCGTTCCTCGTACGACCCGTACCCGGGCTTTCGTCCGCTGCCCGGCATTGCGGCCGAATACAACGGCAAGTTCATGGTGGGCCAGCTGGTGCTGCGCGGCGGCAGCGTGGCCACGCCGGCCGGCCACACGCGGTCGAGCTACCGCAATTTCTTTCCGCCGGCGGCACGCTGGCAGTTCTCGGGGCTGCGGCTCGCGAAAGACCTTTGACCGACACCTCGATGGAGCCGAGCACCATGCGCAATCCTACCGCCCCGTTCGCCCTCGCCAGCCACCTGCAGCGACAGGAGGCAGCGACCCCGCCCGACACCGCCCCGTGGTCCGAGTTCGGCCGCGCCATGCAGGCCGGCCTGGCGCGCACGCCGCGCCACATCTCGCCCAAGTTCTTCTACGACGTGGCGGGCTCGCAGCTGTTCGACCGCATCTGCGAGCTGCCCGAGTACTACCCCACGCGCACCGAGCTGGGCATCCTTGGCGCCTGCGCCGGCGAGATCGCCGCGCAGATCGGGCCGAACGCCGAGATCGTCGAGTTCGGCGCCGGCTCGCTCACCAAGGTGCGGCTGCTGCTCGATGCGCTCGAATCACCCAAGCGCTATCTGCCGATCGACATCTCGGGCGAGCACCTCGAAGCCGCGGCGGCGCGCCTGAAGGCCGACTACCCGGCGCTCGCGGTGCAGCCCATCGCGGCCGACTACACCATGCCGCTCGTGCTGCCCGCGCCCATGGCCGGAGCGGGCCGGCGCGTGGGGTTCTTTCCGGGCTCGACCATCGGCAACTTCGAGCCCGACGAGGCGCTGGCGTTCCTGCAGCTCGCGGCGCGCATGCTGCGCGGCGGCGGCCTGCTGATCGGCGTCGACCTCGTGAAAGACCCCGACCGGCTGCACGCGGCCTACAACGACGCGCAGGGCGTGACGGCGGCGTTCAACCTCAACCTGCTGCGGCGTGCGAACGCGGAGCTGTCGGCCGATTTCGACCTCGACGGCTTCTCGCACGCGGCCTTCTACAACGCGCCGATGCGCCGCATCGAGATGCACCTCGTGAGCCGGCGCGCGCAGAGCGTGCAGCTGCGCGGCGAGCGCTTCTCGTTCGAGGAAGGCGAGACCCTGCACACCGAGTACTCGCACAAGTTCACCGTCGAAGGCCTGCAGGCCCTGGCGGTGCGCGCGGGCTTCCGCGTCGGGGCGGTGTGGACCGACCCCGAGCGGCTGTTCAGCGTGCACTGGCTGCTGAGCTGAGCCTCAGGACAGGTCCGCGCCGTTCACGAGCCGGACCGGCACGCTGGCCAGGTCCACGCCTTCCAGGCAGCGTGCATTGATGGCCCATCCCGTGAACGGCAGCTTGCCTTCGGCCGTCTCTTGCGCAGTCGGCACGCTGGGAATACGGAACGGCATGATTCCGCAGGTGGGGCAGAAGTAGTCCCGTGCGGTCCGTGTGTGCCATTCATAGACCGTGAGGTCTTCCAGCGGCGTGAGCAGGCGAAGCGCCGATGCAGGCACGCGGTGAATCAGCGCGCCGCGGCGCCGGCACACGGAGCAGTTGCAGCTGCGGACATGGTCGAGGTCCGTGTCGACTTCGAAGCGGCACGCGCCACAGTGGCAGGCGCCTTGGTACGTTGTCACGGGCAGCGCGTTTCTAGCTGTCCAGCCCCGCCAGGCACACGTACTTGATCTCGAGGAAGTCGTCGAGCCCGTACTTCGAGCCTTCGCGCCCCAGCCCCGATTGCTTGACGCCGCCGAACGGCGCCTCGGCCGTCGACACCAGCCCGGTGTTCACGCCCACGATGCCCGATTCGAGTGCCTCGGCCACGCGCATGATGCGGCCGATGTCGCGGCTGTAGAAGTACGCGGCCAAGCCGAACTCGGTGTCGTTGGCCGCGGCGATGGCCTCGGCCTCGGTGTCGAACGCGAAGATCGGCGCCAGCGGGCCGAAGGTTTCCTCGCGCGCGAACAGCATGTCGGGCGTGGCGCCGCCGATCACGGTCGGCTCGTAGAACAGGCCGCCCAGCGCATGGCGCTTGCCGCCCGCGAGCACGGTGCCGCCCTTGGCCACGGCGTCGGCCACGTGCTCCTCGATCTTCTCGACCGCCTTGGCGTCGATCAGCGGGCCCTGGTTGATGCCGGCCTCGGTGCCGTTGCCGACCTTCAGCGCGTTGACCTTGGCCACGAGCTTCTGCGTGAAGGCTTCCAGCACACCGCGCTGCACGTACAAGCGGTTGGCGCACACGCAGGTCTGGCCGGTGTTGCGGTACTTGGAGACCATCGCGCCTTCGACGGCGGCATCCACATCGGCATCGTCGAACACGATGAAGGGCGCGTTGCCGCCGAGTTCGAGCGACAGCTTCTTGATGGTGTCGGCCGACTGCTTCATGAGCGTGCGGCCCACCTCGGTCGAGCCGGTGAAGGTGAGCTTGCGCACGATGGGGCTGCGCGTCATCTCGCCGCCGATCTGGCTGGCCGAGCCCGTGAGCACCGACAGCAGGCCCTTGGGCACGCCCGCGCGTTCGGCGAGCACGGCAAAGGCCAGTGCCGAGAACGGCGTCTGCGTGGCCGGCTTCACGACCATCGCGCAGCCGGCCGCGAGCGCGGGCCCGGCCTTGCGCGTGAGCATGGCGGTGGGGAAGTTCCAGGGCGTGATGGCGGCGGTGACGCCCACGGGCTGCTTCAGCGCCAGGATGCGGCGGTCGGCCTGCGGCGCGGGAATGGTGTCGCCGTACACGCGGCGCGCTTCTTCGGCGAACCACTCGATGAACGAGGCGGCGTAGGCGATCTCGCCGCGGCTCTCGGCCAGGGGCTTGCCCTGCTCGGTGGTCATGATGAGCGCGAGGTCGTCCACGTTCGCCAGCATCAGGTCGTTGAGCTTGCGCAGGATGGCCGAGCGTTCCTTGGCGGGCACCTTGGCCCAGGCCTTCTGCGCCTTCTCGGCAGCGGCGATGGCGCGCACGGTTTCCTCGGTGCCGCACATCGGCACGGTGCCGATCTGCTCGCCGGTGGCGGGGTTGGTGACGGCGACGGTGGTGCCGTTGTCGGCATTCACCCAGGCGCCGGCGATGCAGGCCTGCTCGCGCAGCAGGGTCGGGTCTTGGAGCTTCAATGGCATGGAATGTTGTCTCAGGCTTGCAATGCGGCGGCGAGGATGTCGAGGCCTTCGCCGAGCACCGCGTCTTCGATGGTCAGGGGGAACAGGAAGCGGACCACATTGGCGTGCACGCCGCAAGTCAGCAGCAGCAAACCCGCGTCGCGCGCTCGGGTTTGCACCTGCTTCGTGAACTCGGGGCCGGGCGCGCCGTCGGCACCGGCGAACTCGACCGCCACCATCGCGCCCAGGCCGCGCACGTCCGCGATCTGCGGCACCTTGGCGCGCAGCGCTTCGAGGCGCGCCTTGAGCCGGTCGCCCAGTATCTGCGCGCGCTCGCACAGCCGTTCGTCCTCGATCACGTCGAGCACCGCATGCGCCGCCGCAATGGCCAACGCGTTGGCGGCGTAGGTGCCGCCGAGGCCGCCGGGGGCGGGCGCGTCCATGATCTCGGCGCGACCGCACACGGCCGACAGCGGCGTGCCGCCGGCCAGGCTCTTGGCCATCGTCATGAGGTCGGGCACCACGTCGTGATGGTCCATGGCAAACCACTTGCCGGTGCGCGCGAAGCCGGTCTGGATCTCGTCGGCGATCAGCAGGATGCCGTGGCGGTCGCAGATCTCGCGCAGCGCGCGCATGAAGGCGGGCGGCGCGGCGTAGAAGCCGCCTTCGCCCTGCACCGGCTCCAGGATGATGGCCGCCACCTGCTCGGGCTCGATGTCGGCCTTGAACAGCTTGTCGATGGCGCGCAGCGAATCGTCCACCGACACGCCGTGCAGCGCGATCGGCGCGGGCACGTGGAAGATGCTGCCGGGGAAGGGGCCGAAGCCGGTCTTGTACGGCACCACCTTGCCCGTGAGCGCCATGCCCATGAAGGTGCGGCCATGGAAGCCGCCGCCCAGCGCGATCACGCCGGGCCGGCGCGTGGCGGCGCGCGCGATCTTGATGGCGTTCTCGACCGCCTCGGCGCCGGTCGTGAAGAAGGCGGTCTTCTTGGCGTGCGTGCCGGGCGTGAGGCGGTTCAGGCGCTCGGCCAGCGACACCACGCTTTCGTACGGCACCACCTGGTAGGCCGTGTGGGTGAAGCGATTGAGCTGCGCGCGAATGGCCTCGACCACGCGCGGATGCCGGTGGCCGGTGTTGAGCACCGCGATGCCCGAGCCGAAGTCGATGTAGCGCCGACCTTCGACGTCCCACAGCTCGGCGTTGAGCGCGCGCTCTGCGTAGATCGGAAAGCCGATGCCGACGCCGCGCGGCGTGGCGGCGATGCGGCGCGCGTCGATGGCGGCGTTGGTCTTGGATGTCATGAGATTCCTTCGTTGCTTGTGTTGGGGTGTGAAGCTCAGTGGCTGCCCGGCGCCACCATGCGATGGCGGATCTGGTCGGCGACCACGGCCACGATCAGCAGGGCGCCCAGCACCACCATCTGCAGGTACGAGCCCACGCTGGCCAGGTTCATGCCGTTCTGCACCAGGCCGATGAAGATGGCGCCCATCACCACGTTGGGCACGCGGCCGATGCCGCCGCGCAGGCTCACGCCGGCGATCACGCAGGCCGCAATCGATTCGAGCGCCACGGTGCCGCCGAGGTTGGCCTCGCCGGTTTCCACGCGCGCTGTGAGCAGCAGGCCGCTCACGGCCGCCAGGCCCGCGCACAGCAGGTAGGCCATGAGCAGCACGCGGCGCGTGTCGATGCCCGACAGCGCCGCGGCCTTGGCGTTGCCGCCCACCGCGAGCAGGTGCGTGCCGGTCGGCAGGCGGCCCATGAGCACGCCCATGCCGGCCACGCACACGGCCGTCACGAGGATCGGCACCGGCACGCCGAGCACGGTGCCGAAGCCGAACAGTTCGCTGAACTGCGCCGGCATGCCCGACACCGGCACGCCGCCCGTGAGGAACAGCGCGAAGCCGAAGCCGATCGACTGCACGCCCAGCGTCACGATGAAGGGCGACACGCCGATCACCGCCACGCCGAAGCCGTTGACCAGGCCCACCACCAGCCCGGCGAGCATCCCGCAGGCGCAGCCCACGAGCACCACCATCCAGGCCGCGTCGGGAAAGGCCGCGCCGAGCGCCTGCATGGCGAGCGCCGAGACCACCGAGGTGATCGCCATCACGGTGCCCACCGAGAGGTCGAAGCCGCCGGTGACCAGCGCCAGCATCTGGCCCAGCGACACGAGGATGAGGTAGACCGACTGGCGCAGCAGGTTCACGAGGTTCTGCACCGTGAGGAACTGGTCGGACAGCGTGGCGAACACCACGCAGGCGATCACCAGCATGAAGGGCAGCACGCCCAGGCGCAGGAAGAGGCTGCGCAGCAGGCCGAGGGCGCGCCCGGCCAGGCCGGGCGTGGGAGCCGCCGGGGCGGCGGTGAGGGAAGGCGAAGTCATGAGGAGGGGTTCTCGCTGGGGCCGAAAAACAGGTTGAGCACGGCGGTTTCCTGGATGGCGTCGCCGTGCAGCTCGCCGGCGATCTCGCCGCGGCACATCACGTACACGCGGTGGCTCAGGTGCAGCACCTCGGGCAGGTCGGACGAGATCACGACCACCGCCGCGCCGCCTTCGCAGAGCTTGCGGATCACCTCGTACAGCGCGCTGCGCGTGCCGACGTCGACGCCGACCGTGGGCTCGTCGAACACGTAGAGCGCGGCGTCGCGCGTCATGCCCTTGCCGAACAGCACCTTCTGCTGGTTGCCGCCCGAGAGCAGGCCCACGGGCCGTTCGAGGTTGCGCGGCGCGAGCTCGACGCGCTCGGCGGCGGTCGTGGAAAGCCGGCGCCCGAGGCGCTTGCGCAGCCAGCCGCCGCGCCCGCGCAGCGGCCCGTGCACCAGCGGCAAGGTGATGTTGGCGCGCGAGGTGAAGCCGAGCACCAGCCCTTCGCCCTTGCGGTCGGGTGGCAGGTAGAAGAGGCCGTCGTCGAGCAGCTGGCGCACCGTCGCGCCCGTGCGCGGCTGGCCCTTGAACAGCACGCGGCCTTCGCTCACGGGGTCGAGCCCGTAGATCGCGCGGAACAGCTCCGACTTGCCGCAGCCCACGAGACCCGCGAGCCCGACCACTTCGCCGCGCCGCACCGTGAGGCTGGCATGGCGCACGCCGTTGGGCGAGGCCAGCCCCTCGACCTGCAGCACCACCTCGCCGGGGTGGGCCGTGATGCGCGGGTAGATGTTTTCGATGGCGCGCCCGCTCATCAGCTCGATGAGCCGGTCGGCGCTGGTCGCGTGGGCGTCCACCGTCGTGACCTTGCGGCCGTCGCGCAGCACCGTGATGCGGTCGGCGATCTGCGCGATCTCCTGCATGCGGTGCGAGATGTAGACGATGCCCACGCCGCGCGCCTTCAGCCGCGCCACCAGTTCGAACAGGCGTTGCGTCTCGGTGTCGGTGAGCGAGGCGGTGGGTTCGTCGAGGATCAGCACCGACACCTCGCCGCGCAGGCCCTTGGCGATCTCCACCATCTGCTGCTGCGCGCGCGTGAGGCCCGCCACGGGCGCGTCGACGTCGATCTCGAAGCCCAGGTCGGCCAGCATCGTGCGGGCGCGCTCGCGCACCGCCGCGCGGTCGAGCAGGCCGCCCTGGCACGGCTCCTCGCCCAGGCTCAGGTTCTGCGCCACCGACAGCGTGGGGATCAGCGAGAACTCCTGGAACACCGCGCTGATGCCGTGGCGCCGCGCGTCGTGCACGTTGGCGAACTTCACCGGCGCGCCGTGCATGCGGATCTCGCCCGCCGTCGGCACGTTGGCGCCGGCCAGCAGCGAGATCAGCGTCGACTTGCCGGCGCCGTTCTCGCCGAACAGCACATGCACCTCGCCGGCGCGCAGCTCGAAGTCCATCGCATCGAGCGCGAGCACGCCGGGGTAGCGTTTGCCCAGGCCGAGGGTCTGCAGCAGCACGGGAGCCATGGCCGGCTTACTTGACCTCGAACACCGGCTTGAAGCCGGTCGGCGGCAGGATGTCGGCCTGCTTCACGGTCTTGATGTTGCCGGCGTCGACCACGAAGATCTTCGGGCCGACGTGCTTCACCACGTCCTTGTTTTCCAGCAGGCGCACAGCCTGGTCGACCGCGATGCGGCCCTGGATCACCATCGAGTCGGCGGGCGCGGCCACGATGCGGCCTTTCTGGATGCCTTCGTACACGCCCGGCGTCATGTAGAACGAGAGCACCTGCACCTTCTTGTCGAGGTTGCGTGCGCGCAGGATGCCGGTGGCGGCCTCGGCGGTCACTGCCGTGCCGGCGACGTAGGCGAGGTCGGGGTTGCCCTGCAGCACGTCTTCGACCAGCTTGGCCTGCGCTTCCTTGCCGGTGTCGCCGTACTTCGGGTCGAGCACCGTCACGGCGCTGCCCTTGATCGCTTCCATGAAGCCCTTGTGCGCGGCCTCGACCCAGCCCGCGCCGGCCGGGCCCGGGAACCAGCCGACCTTCACCGGCGGCGAACCCGCGGGGTGCTTCTTCGCGAGGTACTCGCCGGTCGACTGGCCCATCGTGTAGAACGACACCAGCGACTTGGCCGACAGGTCGGGCGAGCTGATGCCGTTCACCAGGTCGATCACCGGCACCTTCTTCGCGGCCGTGGCCTTGATGACGTTGTTGAGGCCATCGCCCGAGATCGCGCCGATGACCACGGCGTTGGCGCCGCGCGCCACGCAGTCCTCGATCTGCGAGACCTGCTTGCTCAGGTTGGTGTAACCGCCCGCGTCGACCACCTGCAGCTTCACGCCCAGGCGGCGCGCCTCCTCGATCACGCCGTAGTCCACGCCGAGCCAGTAGGCGTCCTTCATGTGCGGGAACGACACGCAGATGTCCCACTTCTTCGACGCCTTGGCCAGCGGCGTGTAGTCGATGGGTTTCTTCGTGCCCTCGGCCGAGAAGGCGGGCTCGGTGGCCTCGGCCTTGTAGGGAAACCAGTCGGCGGCCGAGGCCGGGGCGTGCCACGCCAGGGCGGCGGCGAGCGAAGCGGCGATCAATGAAACGCGCAGGGGCGAGCTGTTCATGAAGAACTCCTTGGGTGACAGCGGTGAAGAAAAAGGGGAGGACGGGCGCGCGTCAGGCCGCGAGCGCGGCCCGCAGGCCGTCGAACCGTCGTCGGCGTTCGGCGCGGGCTTCGAGCGCCTGCGCCATGTCGACCTCGACGAAGCGCGCCTTGTGGTTGGGCTGCATCTGGGCGATGAGGTCCATGTCGGCGCTGATGACCGTGCCGACCATCGCGTAGCCGCCGCCCGACACCGCATCGCGGTGCAGGATGATCGGCTCGCGCCCGCCCGGCACCTGGATGGAGCCGTAGGGGTAGCCCGCATCGACGATGTTCGACGGGTCGTCGCCCGCGCCGAAGGGCGGCGTGCGGTCCTGGAACTTCAGCGGCGTGCCGTGCTTGTAGCGGTAGCCGATGCGGTCGGCCTCGGAGCCGACGGTCCAGGTGTCGGCGAAGAAGCTGTGCACCGACACCTCCTGCAGGCGGTGGAAGTAGATGCCCGGCAGCACGCGCAGGGCCACTTCCTTCTCGAGCACCGGCAGCAGCGCCGCATCGACCGTGCGGCCTGCGCGGGCGCTGGCCGAGGGCGTGCCCACGGGGAGCTTGTCGCCGGCCAGCAGCTTGCGGCCGTTGAAGCCGCCGAACGCGCCCAGGCCGTAGGTCGAGCGGCTGCCCAGCACCACGGGCACGTCGATGCCGCCGGCCACGGCGATGCACATGCGCGCGCCGAGCTTCATGAAATCGAAGCTCAGCTTGTCGCCGGCCTGCACCGTGAACGAGGTGTTGCGCGGCGCTTCGTTGCCGTTGAGCTTGATCTTCGCGTCGGCGCCGGTCACGGCCACCAGCGCGGGCGCGTCGAACTGCAGCTCGGGCCCGAGCAGCGTGCTTTCGATGACGGCCGCGCCTTCGTCGTTGCCCACCAGCAGGTTCGCGAGCACCAGGCTTTGCTGGTCGAGCGCGCCCGACAGCGGAATGCCCAGGTGGTAGTAGCCGGGGCGGCCGGCGTCCTGCACGCTGGTCGCGAGGCCGGGCTTGAGCACGTCAATCGCCATGGAGCACCTTCAGCAGTTGTTGGTTGTAGCCGTCGGGGTCGGCCAGGAACTCGTTGAGGGAGAACGACACCGGCGCGATGCGCAGCGCGTAGGTGCCGGCCTCGACCTGCGCGACCTGGCGGTCGTACTCGGCGCGGTCGATGGGCTTCCACTTGACGATGTCGCCGGGCTGGAAGAACACCATCAGGTCCTTGAGGTACGACAGCCGCTGGGCCGGGTCGAAGATCGGCGCGGGCGTGACGCCGAACATCTGGTAGCCGCCGGCGCCGCGCACCGAGTAGATGCAGCTGAAGCAGCCGCCGTGACCCAGCGTGAGCTTGGGCGTGTCGGTGCGCGGGCTCAGGTACTTGGGCACCTGGATCTGGCGCTGGCGCTCGACCATCTGGAACAGGAAGGGCAGGCCGGCCACGAAGCCGACCATCGACACGAACCACGGCGCCGACGAGTGCGCCTCGATGAAGGCCTCGACCGAGGCGTGGCCGTTGATGCGCGCGGCGTATTCGATGTCGGTGCTCGACGGGTCCTGGTGGCGCTCGCGAAAACGCATCAGCGTCTCGTGCGTCCACGGGTCGTTGTAGAGCACCGGGATCTCGACGATGCGCGTCTGCATCTGCAGATCGGCGTCGCCCAGGCCCGCTTCGATGTCCTTCAGCGTGGCCAGCAGCGCGTCGGGCGCGATCGCATCGGGGTCGAAGCGCACGAGATACGCGGCGTTGGCCGGGCAGATCTCGGTCACGCCGGGCAGCGCGCGGCGGCGCAGCTCGTTGCAGATGGCCATGCCCTTGAAGAAGGCGGGCAGCGACATCTCTTCGCTGATCTCGACGAACAGGTGCTCGTCGCCGCCGAAGCTGTAGCGGGCTTGCGGGGGGAGGGTGCTTGCAGCGGTCATGCGGCCACCTTCAACATGGGAGGCGCATCGGCGAGTGGATTCGCCGCGAGCCAGGTTTCGAGAAAACCGGTGTGGAACTCGGCCTTGGCGACATCCGCGTCCTCGCACAGCGCGCGGTGCAGCGGGATCGTCGTGTGGATGCCTTCCACCTGCAACTCGTCGAGCGCGCGCCGCATGCGGGCCAGGGCACTGGCGCGGTCGGTGTCGTGCACGATGAGCTTGCCGAGCAGCGAGTCGTAGTAGGCCGGCACGGTGTAGCCGGGAAACAGGAAGGTGTCGAAGCGCACGCCCGGGCCGCCCGGCACCACGAGCTGCGACACGAGGCCGGGGCTCGGCATGAAGTTCTTCGCCGCGTTCTCGGCGTTGATGCGCACCTCGATGGCCGCGCCGGTCAGGCGGATGTCGTCCTGCTGCAGGCGCAGCGGCTGGCCGAGCGCGATGCGCAGCATCTCCTTCACGAGGTCGACACCGGTGACCATCTCGGTGATCGGGTGCTCGACCTGGATGCGCGTGTTCATCTCGATGAAGAAGAACTCGCGCGTGTCGTCGTCGTACAGGTACTCGAGCGTGCCCGCGCCACGGTAGGCCACGGCGCGCGCGAGTCGCAGTGCCGATTCGCACAGCGCAGCGCGCGTGGCCTCGCTGATGGCGGCCGAGGGCGCTTCTTCCCACACCTTCTGGCGCCGGCGCTGCAGCGAGCATTCGCGCTCGAAACAGTGCACCACGCGCTGGCCGTCGCCAAGAATCTGCACCTCGATGTGGCGCGCCTGGCGGATGAAGCGTTCGAGGTACACCTCGCCGTTGCCGAAGGCCGCCTGCGCTTCGGCGGTGGCCGTGGCGAACTGCTGGCGCAGCTCGGCCTCGTCGTGCGCCACGCGGATGCCGCGCCCGCCGCCGCCGGCCGAGGCCTTGATCATGATCGGGTAGCCGATGTCCTTCGCCACTTCGACGGCGGTGTCGGGGTCGGTCACCACGCCCGCGCTGCCGGGCACGGTGGGCACGCCGGCGCGCAGGGCGGCGGCGCGCGCCGCGGCCTTGTCGCCCATGGTGCGGATCGCATGCGGCGTCGGGCCCACGAACACCAGGCCCGCGGCCTCGACGCGCTCGGCGAACGCGGCGTTCTCCGAAAGAAAGCCGTAGCCCGGATGCACCGCGCCGGCGCCGCTGTCGGCGGCGGCCTGCAGGATCGCGTCGATGCTCAGGTAGCTCTTGGTGGCGTGCGCCGGGCCGATGCGCACGGCCTTGTCAGCCATGCGCACGGCGAGGCTCTGCGCGTCGGCGTCGCTGTAGACGGCGACGGTCTTCAGCCCCAGCTCCTTGGCGGCGCGGATGATGCGCACCGCGATCTCGCCCCGGTTGGCGACCAGCAGTGTGTCGAATGCGGCGGTCATGGGCAGCTGCCTCAGGCCGTTTCGATGACGGCCAGCAGCTGGCCCGGATCGACCGGCTCGCCGTTCTCGACGGCGAAGCGGGCCAGGCGCCCCGCCGCGTCGGCCGTGACTTCGCTGAACTGCTTCATCACCTCGACCAGGCCGAGCACGTCGCCCACGGCCACGGTGTCGCCTTCGGCCTTGAACGGCGGCGCGTCGGGCGCCGAGCGGCGGTAGAAGGTGCCCGGCAGCGGGCTCAGGACTTCATGGGTAGCGGGCATCGGGGCACTCCTGGAACAGGTTCGGGTAACGAGGAAAAAACTCAGGCGGGCTTGGCCAGGCCTGCAACTTCGATGCCGTTGTCGGCAAGGGCGCGCCGCGTGGCCTGCACCAGCGCGAGCGCGCCGGGCGTGTCGCTGTGGATGCAGACCGAGTCGAAACCGATCGCCACGTCCTGGCCGTCGACCGTGCGCACCACACCCTCGGTGCAGGCGCGCAGCACCTTCGCGGCCAGGGCCTCGGGGTCGAGCGCGCCGACGCGACGCGTGAAGACGATGGAGCCGCTCAGGTCGTAGTCGCGGTCGGCATAGAACTCGCGCACCACCGGCTGACCCAGTTCGCGCGCCACCTGGAAGGTGACGGACGATTCCATGCAGAACAGGCGCAGCGTGGGTTCGATCTGCTGCAGCGCGGTGACGAGGGCGCGCGACAGCGCCTCGTCGCGCGCCGCATGCATGTACAGCGCGCCGTGCGGCTTGATGTGCTGCAGCGTCATGCCGGCCAGGCGTGCGAACTCGCGCAGCGCGCCGAGCTGGTAGACCATGTCGTTCACCAGCTCGTCGGCCGGCGCGGTGATGTGGCGGCGCCCGAAGCCCACGAGGTCGCGAAAGCCCGGGTGCGCGCCGATGCCCACGCCGTGTTCGCGGGCCAGCAGCACCATCCTGCGCATGATGTTCGGGTCGCCGGCATGGAAGCCGGTCGCGATGTTGGCCGAGCTGATCAGCGGCATGAGCTGCTCGTCCACGCCGTCGCCGATGGTCCAGGGGCCGAAGCCTTCGCCCATGTCGGAATTCAGATCGATCCGCGTTGTCTTCGTCACGTCGTCCCGCCTTTGTGTGGTGCGCATCGCCAAGGGGGCGATGCAGGTTGGCGCGAAGGTTAGCCAGCAGTCGAAAGGCCGAAAAGCATTGTTTTCAGGCGGTCCGATATCTGAAAAACAGATGCTGCAAGCGGCCGGATTGGGCGCTACGCTGGAGGGAAGCGATCGCGCGGTATCGGGTTTTCGCCCGAGGCAGGCAGCGCGTATCCGTAAATACCCTAGGAAGACGGCGCCATGTCCCTGACCCTTCGCCAGCTCAAGTACTTCTCGGCGGTGGCCGAGGTGGGGCGCATCTCGCACGCGGCGCTGCAGCTGAACATCTCGCAGTCGGCCGTCACCACCGCCATCCGCGAGCTCGAGGAGCTGATGGGGCAGCAGCTCTTCGAGCGGCACCCGCATGGCGTGGAACTCACCAAGGCCGGGCGCCGCTTCCTGAGCCACGCCTACGCGGTGCTGTCCGCGGCCGACGAGGCGGTGCGCATGCCGCACGAGGGCGAGAACGTCGAGGGCTCGCTCACCATCGCGGCCAGCTACACGGTGCTGGGCTACTTCCTGCCGCACCACCTGCAGCGCTTCGAGCAGCTGCATCCGCAGGTGACGGTGAAGGTGCACGAGGTGGCGCGCGAAGCCATCGAAGAGGGCCTGATCACGCAGCGCTACGACATCGGCGTGGTGCTCACCTCGAACGTGGTGCTGCGCGAGCTGTCGCTCGAAACTTTCTTCGGCTCGCAGCGCCGGCTGTGGGTGCCGGCCAAGCACCCGCTGCTGGACAAGGCCGAGGTGACGCTGGCCGACGTGGCGGCCGAGCCCTACATCATGCTCACGGTGGACGAGGCCGCGGCCACCGCGCTCAAGTACTGGAGCAAGACGCCGCACCAGCCGCAGATCCGGCTGCGCACGAGTTCGGTGGAGGCGGTGCGCAGCACGGTGGCCAACGGCCTGGGCGTGACGGTGCTATCGGACATGGTCTACCGCCCGTGGTCGCTGGAAGGCAAGCGCATCGAGACCATCAACCTGCGCGATGCGGTGCCGACCATGAACATCGGCCTGGGGTGGAAACAGGGCGTCGAGTTTTCGCCGGCGATGACCGCGTTCCGCAATTATTTCCGGCAGCTGTTTCTCGAGCCGGCCTCGGGGCGCACGGGGCGTGGCCGCGCCTGACGCCGCAGGGGAAACCCTGCCGGCATCGGGCCGGGATGACCCGGCGCAAGGAAAGCACGTCGCGCCAGCGTCACAATAGCCGCTGTCCCGAGCGCGCAATGCGGCATCGGCACCTTGCACCTCCCCGGAGATCGATCCCATGAAAGCAACCTGGAACGGCGTCACCATCGCCGAAAGCGACGACACCGTGCTCGTCGAAGGCAACCACTACTTCCCGATGAGTTCGCTCAACCGCGACGTGGTCACCTTCAGCAACCACAAGACCACCTGCCCGTGGAAGGGCTCGGCGAACTACTACTCGCTGCTGGTCAACGGCGAGCTGCACGCCGACGCCGCCTGGTACTACCCCGACCCGAAGCCCGAAGCCGAGGAAATCCGTGACCGCGTCGCGTTCTGGAAGGACGTGAAGGTCAGCGCCCAGTGAGCACCGCCGCCTTCGCTCCCCCGTTCACGCCGCCGGCCGAACTGGCCGGTGCGCTGCGCGAGCACGGCTATGCGGTGCTCAGCCCGCAGGGCGTGTGCGACTGGCTCGGCGTGCCGCTGGCGCAGCTCGAAGCGCTGCACGCCGACTGGAACGACCTGCCGCCCGACGAGTACCTGAAGGACGGCGGACGCTACCGCACGCGCCGCCACGCCTGCTTCACGGTCGAGGCCGACGCCACGCTGGCGCAGGTGCCGCACCGCGCGCACTGGCAGCCGGTCGAATACAACGCGCTGCACGGCGGCATGCAGCGCTGGTTCGCGCCGATGCTCGACGCCACGGTGGCGCAGCCCGTGTGGCAGCGGCTGATGCAGCAGCTGGGCCAGGTCAGCAGCGACATGCGCGGCGCACCGCAGCGCTGGTTCGTGGAAGCGCACCAGTTCCGCATCGACACCGCCGGCGGCATCGGCCGCCCCACGCCCGAAGGCGCGCACCGCGACGGTGTCGACCTAGTGGCGGTGGTGCTGATCGGGCGCCAGGGCATCAAGGGCGGCGAGACGCGCGTGTTCGAGGCCAACGGCCGGCGCGGCGAGCGCTTCACCATGACCGAGCCGTGGACGCTGCTGCTGCTGGACGACGCGCGCGTGATCCACGAATCGACGCCGATCCAGCCGCTGGAAGAGGGTGGCGATGGGTGGCGCGACACGCTCGTCGTCACCTGCCGGTCTGAGGGTTTCCAGGGGGATTGAGACGCCTGCGGGCTTCGCTGGTCGGAGTCCTACAGGGCGGGTTCTGCATAGCGGTTAAATTCGGGGCCCGACCCGGTGCGAACCGGGTCCGTCAGTCTGTCTGTCTGCGAACGCTAAGCGAGGTCCCGCCATGTTCAATCACATCCTGGTCCCCATCGACGGCTCCGAAACTTCCATGCTCGCGGTCAGCAAGGCCAGCGGTCTCGCCCTGGCCTTCGGCAGCCGCATCACGCTGATCCACGTGATCGACAACTACCCCTTCATCGGCGTGGGCGCGGACTACGCGCTCGGCCAGAACGAATACCTCGCGGCGGCCACCGCCAGCGCCAACGCGGCGCTCGCACGCGGCGTGGCCGCCCTGGCGGCCGAAGGCCTGCACAGCGACCAGCGCGTGATCGACGGCCACGTGGTGCACGAAGGCATCGTGGACACCGCCATCGCCATCGCGGCCGACCTGATCGTGATGGGCTCGCACGGGCGCAGCGGCATCGAGAAGCTGCTGCTGGGCAGCGTGACGCAGCGCGTGCTGCAGGACGCCACCATGCCGGTGCTCGTCGTCAAGGGCCGCTGAGCACGAAGCCCGCCGCACGTTCGAAGTGCAACGGCTCCCGCGTCGCGGGATGCACGAACCCCAACTCCCTGGCATGCAGCAGCAGGCGCGGCGCGCGTGCCTGCAGTGCCGCATCGCCGTACAGCGCATCGCCCAAAATCGGGTGCCCGATCGACAGCAGGTGAACGCGCAGCTGGTGTGAACGGCCGGTGAGCGGCTCCAGCAGCACGTGCGTGGCCGCCGGGCCGCTGGGCGGCGACACGCTGGCCAGCGCGCGCCAGCGCGTGAGGCTGGGCTTGCCGGCCGGGTCGATCTTCTGCAGCGGCCGGCGCGGCCAGTCGGCCATCAGCGGGGCGTCGATGAGCGACCAGTCATCGCGCTGCGGCATCACGCCGTCGACCACGGCTTCGTAGCGCTTGTGCACCTCGCGGTCGGCGAAGGCCGCGCTCAGGGTGCGCTGCATCTCCAGGCCGCGCGCCATCACCACGAGGCCGCTGGTGCCCATGTCGAGCCGGTGCACGATGAGCGCGTCGGGCCACTGGCGCTGGGCGCGTGCGCTCAGGCAGTCCTGCTTGTCCTCGCCGCGCCCGGGCACGCACAGCAGGCCGGCGGGCTTGTCGAGCACCAGCAGGTGGGCGTCTTCGTGAACGGGGAGCAGGTCGGGCGGCGAAACGGTCATGGGGACAGCGAGTGTAGAGAGGCTCAGAAAGCCGGAAGTAGGCTGGGCTATCCTCGACCGATATGCCCGGCGCCGCTTCTTCTCCCTTGTCTCCCACGTTCACCGACCTGAGGCGCGAGCGCCCCTTCATGCAGCTGTGGGTGGCACGCCTGTTCGGCACCGCCGCCTCGCAGATGATGCTCGTGGCCATCGGCTGGCACATGTACGAGCTGACGGGCAGCGCATGGGACCTGGGCCTGGTCGGGCTGTACCAGTTCGTGCCCGCGCTGCTGCTCGCGCTGTTGGCCGGCCACGTGGTGGACCGGCACCACCGCGCCCGCATCGTGGCGGTGTGCTTCGCGGTGCAGGGCACCGTGGCACTGGCGCTGCTGTTCGCGGTGCTGCACAAGAACGACACGCGCGGGCTGCTGCTCGGGCTGTCGCTGGTGCTGGGCGCGGTGCGCGCCTTCCAGATGCCGGCGCAGCAGGCGCTCACGCCGCTCCTGGTGCCGCCGCTGCTGCTGTCGCGTGCGATGGCGTTCAGCTCGGCCGGCATGCAGGGCGCGATCATCGGCGGCCCCGCGCTCGGCGGGCTGCTGTTCGTGGCGGGCATGGCGGTGGTGTACGGCGCGAGCGTGCTGTGCTTCGCGGTGGCCTGCGTGCTGGTGCTGCGGCTGCGCTACGACCATGCGCCGGCCGCGCGCGAGCCGGTCACGCTGGCCACGGTGTTCGCGGGCGTCAATTTCATCTGGCAGCGCAAGCCGGTGCTGGGCGCCGTGTCGCTCGACCTGTTCGCGGTGCTGCTGGGCGGCGCGGTGGCGCTGCTGCCGATCTATGCCAAGGACATCCTGCACACCGGTCCCTGGGGCCTGGGCCTGCTGCGCAGCGCACCGGCGGTGGGCGCGCTGGTGATGTCGATCGCGCTCACGCGCCGGCCGGTCGAGCGCAACGTGGGGCGCACGCTGCTGCTGGCCGTGGGGGCGTTCGGGCTTTGCATGGTGGTGTTCGGGCTGTCGAAGAGCTTTCTCGTCTCGCTCGTCGCGCTCGCGGTGTCGGGCGGGGCCGACATGGTCAACGTCGTGATCCGCCAGACGCTGGTGCAGCTGGAAACGCCCGACGCCATGCGCGGGCGGGTGAGCGCGGTCAACTCGATCTTCATCGGCGCGAGCAACCAGCTCGGCGAGTTCGAATCGGGCGCCACCGCGGCGCTGCTGGGGCCGGTCGGCTCGGTGGTGCTCGGCGGCGTGGGAACGATGCTGGTGGCGCTGACGTGGTTCCGCCTGTTCCCGTCGCTGGCGCAGCGCGACCGGCTGGTGGTGGCGGCACCGGCTTCGGCGCGGTCCTGATCGTCAGTCGAAGAGGGCGCGCGCCTGCGGCACGTCGAGCGTGAGGTCGCTCTGCGCCTCGGCCACGCAGGGAAGAATCCAGCCGTCGATCTTTTCGTCGAAGCTCAGGCCCGGCCATTCGATGAGGTGGCGGCTCTCGCCCGACAGGCGCTGGCAGATGCAGGTGCGGCAGGTGCCGTTGCGGCACGAACTGGGCAGCTCGATGCCGGCCGCCTCCGCCGCGTGCAGCAGCGTGACGCCCGCCTCGGCCTCGAATTCGAGGCCCGACGGTTCGAGACGGACCTTCATCGCGCGGGAGGTTCTTGCTGCTGTTGCTGCTGTTCGCGGCGTTGCTCGCGCAGCATGAAGAGGTACAGGCTCTCGACCTTGTCGCGCGCCCAGGGCGTCTTGCGCAGGAACTTGAGGCTGGAACCCACGCTGGGCTCGCTGATGAAGCAGCGGATCGGCACCAGGTGCCCCAGCTGCTCCCAGCCGTAATAGTCGGCCAGCGCAGTCACGATGGCCTCCAGCGTGAGGCCATGCAACGGGTTGCGCGGCTGCGCCGGCTTGGGGGCGGGCGCGGGGACGTCGGTCACTCGGTCACTTGTTCTTGAGCTTGCCGCGCGGAATCACCGCCGTGGTGACGGTGCGCACGGGCTCGATGCCGCCGGTGGGGGCCTTCGGCGGCGAGGTGTCCTTCTTCGGTTTCTTCGCTTCCTTGTTGGTGCGTTGCTGACCCTTGGCCATGTGCTTTCTCCAGTTGATACGTGCGGATGCCGGAGGAGTTTAGCGGTGCGGCGACAATAGCCGGTTCCACACGTTTTTCCGCTTTCATGTCCGATTACGAAGTTCGCCCCGCCACGATGCGCGACGCCAAGGCCGTCGCCGAAGTCCATGCCCTCTCTGCCAAGGCCGCCTACGAAGGCATCCTGTCCGAAGACGACCTGCGCGTGCTGGCTCCCGCCTCGCGCGAGGCCAAGTGGCGCGAGGCCATCGAATTCAGCGAACCCCAGGTCCATGTGGTGACGCACGGCAGCGAGATCGTCGGTTTCGTGGGCTTCGACCGCTCGCGCGACCCCAAGACGCCGCCCACCACGGGCGAGATCTGGGCCATCTACGTCAAGCCCGAGCACTGGGGCAAGGGCGCCGGCGTGGCCCTGTGGGACGCCGCCCGCGAAGGCCTGGCCGAAGAAGGCTGCACCACGGTCACCATCTGGGTGCCGCTGCGCAACGACCGCGCCATGCGCTTCCATGAACTCGCCGGCTTCAAGCGCGAGATGAAGACGGCCAAGACCACGGCGCTGGGCACCGTGCGCGTCGAAGAAATCCGCCTGAAGCGGGCGGTGGACTGATCCACCCCCGGATGCCGCGTACGGTCTTCACCGGCGCGGCCATCGGCTGCGGATAAGCTCGCCGCTTCTTCCACAGCCTGACTTTCGCCCATGGCCACCAGCCTGCTTCTGCTGCTCGACGACATCGCCACCGTGCTCGATGACGTCTCCGTCCTCACCAAAGTTGCTGCCAAGAAGACCGCCGGGGTGCTCGGCGACGACCTCGCGCTGAACGCGCAGCAGGTCACCGGCGTGCGCACCGAGCGCGAGCTGCCGGTGGTGTGGGCCGTGTGCAAGGGCTCCCTCGTCAACAAGGCCATTCTGGTGCCGGCCGCACTGGCCATCGGCACCTGGCTGCCCTGGCTGGTGACGCCGCTGCTCATGGTGGGCGGCGCGTTCCTGTGCTTCGAGGGCGCCGAGAAGCTGGTCCACAAGTTCCTGCACAAAAAGGAGCACGAGGCCGACACCGCGCGCCACCAGAAGGCCGTGGCCGACACCACGGTCGACGTGGTCGCGGTCGAGAAGGACAAGATCAAGGGCGCGGTGCGCACCGACTTCATCCTCTCCGCCGAAATCATCGCCATCACGCTGGGCACCGTGCAGGGCCAGCCGTTCACGACGCAGCTCAGCGTGCTGGTCGGCATCGCGCTGATCATGACGGTGGGCGTGTACGGCCTCGTGGCCGGCATCGTGAAGCTGGACGACGCGGGCCTGTACCTGAGCCAGCGCAGCAGCGCGGCGGCGCGCGCCCTGGGCCGCGGCATCCTGGCGGCGGCGCCGTGGCTCATGAAGGGCCTGTCGGTGGCCGGCACGGCCGCCATGTTCCTCGTGGGCGGCGGTATCCTGGTGCACGGCGTGCCGGCGTTCGGCCATGCGGTCGAAGACTGGGCCAAGGCCACGGGCGGCGTGTTCGGCACGCTGGGCTCGATGGGCGTCAATGCCGTCGTCGGCATTGTGGCCGGTGCCGTCGTGCTGGCCGTGGTGGAACTCGTCGGCAAGCTGCGCGGCAAGAAGGCGGCGGCGCACTGAGCGCCTGTTGACCTTGCGGCCGGGCCTCAGCGGTCCGGCTTGCCGCGCTGGAACAGGCCGACGCCGACCAGCGCCACCCCCAGCGCGAGCGCGAACCAGCCGACGAGGTACGCACCGGCCACCATCTCGAACCAGCGCGTGCCCTGCAGAAAGCGCGGCCCCAGCAGCACGGCGACGCCGATCAGGAGGCAGAGGATGCCGCGCTCGATGGTGCGCAGCTGTCGTTGGGGGCGTCGGGCCATGGGGGGTCTTTGCAAGGGAAAACGGAAGCGGCCATTGTCCCGCGCCGCGCGGGCAGGCCGGTGGCCACCGCAAAACGTCGCGTGCGCGCATCGCTCGGTGCGCAAAAATGCTTCCAAACGTTGCAGAATCGCAGGCCATGCCATACCGCCACCTGCCCACCGGTTCCGCCTTCTTCCTTCCGTTGCGACGCGCCTGCGTGGGCGCCTCGCTGGCCGTGATGGCCGCCACGGCCTTCGCGCAGCCGCAGCCCGACCCCGCCGGTTTTCCGATGGACTCGGTCGGCTACCTCAACGAGGAGCTGCCGCGCATGGAAGCGGCCATTGCCGCGAAGGACCGCAGCTTCTTCCTCGGCGCGATGACGCGCATGGTGCAGTTCTCCGAGCGCTGGGGCTTCAAGGCCAAGGCCAACCCCGAGCTGGCCGCCTACCCGATGTGCACGGCGGCCGTCATGGACTACGCGGTGGTCGGCATGTGCAGGCTGAACCCCGCCGACGACGCCTGCGAGCCGGGCCTGGCGCCGCGTTTCGATGCGAACGTGAAGCGCTGCCGCGAGCTGGCCGCGCAAAAATAGGCCTCCGGCCTTTCGTCCTTCCTCTCACCGAACGAAGTCCCCGCGCCATGGCCGTGCGTGCGGGGCGGAGACACACGCATGGACTACACCCGCTACCAGACCCTCGCCCTCACGCGCCGCGGCGCGAACGGCGCCGTGCTCGACATCCAGATGCGCGCTGCCAACGGCAAGCTGCCCACGGCAGGCCATGACGGCCATCGCGAGCTGGCCGAGATCTGGCGCGACGTGGCGGCCGACGACACGGTGCGCTGCGCCGTGCTGCGCGGCGAGGGCATGGGCTTCTCGGGCGGCGGCGACCTGGGCATGGTGCAGGACATGACCACCGACGACTCCGTGCGCCAGCGCGTGTGGAAGGAAGCGCGCGACCTGGTCTACAACATCATCAACTGCGACAAGCCCATCGTGAGCGCCATGCACGGCCCCGCCGTGGGCGCGGGGCTGGTGGCGGGGCTGCTGGCCGACATTTCCATTGCAAGCAAGAACGCGAAGATCGTCGATGGTCACACCCGCCTGGGCGTGGCGGCGGGCGACCATGCGGCCATCGTGTGGCCGCTGTTGTGCGGCATGGCCAAGGCCAAGTACCACCTGCTGCTGTGCGAGCCGGTGAGCGGCGAGGAGGCCGAGCGCATCGGCCTGGTGTCGCTGGCGGTGGACGAGGCCGACCTGCTGCCGCGCGCCTACGAGATCGCCGACCGCCTCGCGGCCGGCAGCCAGAGCGCGATCCGCTTCACCAAGTACGCGCTGAACAACTGGCTGCGCCAGGCGGGGCCGACCTTCGACGCCTCGCTGGCGCTGGAGTTCATGGGCTTCGCGGGCGCCGACGTGCGCGAAGGCGTGGCCTCGCTGCGCGAGAAGCGCGCGCCGAACTTCGGCTGAGCCGAAGTCCGCCGGATCAGGCCTTGCTCAGCCCCTGCAAGGTCTGCAGGAGCACGACGCGGGTCTGCCCCAGCACCATGCCCTTCCACTCGTCGTTGTCGCAGTAGAACGCGTCACGCAGGCGGCGGCGGATCTCGCGCTTCTGCGCTTCGGGCGCTTCGGGGTGGCGGCGCAGCCAGGTGTCGGCGCGCAGGCGGTCGAGCACTTCCAGGTCGGGCAGCGTGCCGAACTCCAGGCCCATGGGCGCGACGCGCGCGTTCGGGCATTCGTCGTAGGCGGTCGAGATCACCGGGCCCGACACGTCGGCCGAGGCCGAGTCGCCCGCGAAGGGCGCGAACACGTCGGCGCCCCACCAGGCGTGGGCCAGCGCGAGGTCTTCGGGCGTGTTGCGGCCCGGGTAGATCTTTTCGCCGTGGCCGTAGGGGCCCAGGCCCGTGTGCACGTCGATCCAGCCCAGGTGCGTGGCCGAGGCCGCGTAGCCGCGCAGGATGGCGCGGATGGTGCGGTTGCTCCACGACGGCGCGGTGCCGCCGTAGAAGAGGCCGTCGGGCGAGGTGTACTGCCCGCGCGTGACGGCCGCGCGGAAGGCGGTCATGCCGTGCGTGGCGATGTAGGCGGCCACCGCCGCGTCGTCGGCCGGCGTCGGCGGCCAGCTGGCGGGCAGCACCAGCGGCTCCACGTCGGCGTACTCGGCATTCACCGGCAGCGGCGCACTGAAGTCGATGTGGTTGCGGTTCAGGTCGATGTTGTCTTCGTTGGTGCGGTGCAGGTGCGAGAAACCGTGCGGGTTCACCGCGTGCACCAGCAGCAGCGCGACGCCCGCGCGTTCGAGGCGCGCGAGCAGGTCGGCGTCGTTCAGCGTGGCCACCTGCGCGCCCGAGCCGCAGAAGCCCTCGGGGCCGTGCGTGCCCGAGGTGACGAGCAGCACCTTCTTCGCGTCGGCCGCGCCGATCAGCGCGACATCGGTGGCGAGTTCTTCGCCGAGCGCGCCGCGGTGCGTGGGGTGCACGAACGACTCGACGGTTGCGCCGCGCGCCGCGGCGGCCTCGAGGAACTTGGCGCGGGCTTCGACGTACGTGCCCGAGAAATGGCGGGTGGCGGCGGTGGCAGGCTGGGACATGGCGGGAAGATTCCTGTGCATGAAGGCGGGAAGGAGGAAGACGGTATCAGGCCGGCGCGTGGGCGTTGGCGGCATCGATGTCGCGGCCCGTGTGGTCGCGCAGCCAGAGCAGGCCGAGCAGCGACACGAGCGTCATCGCCACGAGGTACCAGGCCGGTGCCAACTTGCTGCCGGTGGCGTTGACCAGCCAGGTGCTGATGAAGGGCGCGAAGCCGCCGAACAGCGCCACGCCGACGCTGTAGACCAGCGACATGCCGCTGGCGCGCACGCGCTTGGGAAACATCTCCGGCAGCATCGTGATGCCCGGCACCGTCTGCACCACCAGGCCGATGCTCAGCACGCCGAGCACGGTGAACAGCACCACGGGCGTGGGCGAGGCGTTGAGCCACAGAAAACCCGGGTAGATCAGGATCGCCATCACGATGCGGCTCCACAGGATGAGCGTCTTGCGGCCCACGATGTCCGACCACTTGCCCACGAACGGCGCGAGCGCGAACGACAGCAGGCCCGTGAGCGCCGCGCCGAACAGCGCCACCGAGGGCGTGAGGCCCAGTTCGCGCACGGCATACGTCGGCATGTAGAAGGTGACCACGTAGGCCGCCGTGGTGCCGCCCACCAGCGCGAGGATGGCCGCCAGCACCGTCTTGCCGTGCTGTGTGCAGACGATCTTCAGGCTGCTCTCGCGCGGCGCCTTCGCGTCTTCGGGCGTGATGTGCAGAGACTCTTCGAGGTGGCGGCGGATGTACATGCCCACCGGCGCGATCAGCATGCCGAGCACGAAGGGTACGCGCCAGCCCCAGCTCTGCATGGCCTCGGCGGACAGCGAGACGGTCAGCACGCCGACCACCACGGCACCCATCAGCACGCCCAGGCCCTGGCTCGCGAACTGCCAGCTCGCCATGTAGCCGCGGTTGGCCGGCGTGGCGTGCTCCACCAGCAGCGTGGTCGACGCGCCCACCTCCCCGCCGGCCGAGAAGCCCTGGATCAGGCGCGCCAGCACGATCACGATCGGCGCCGCGACGCCGATGCTCGCGTAGGTCGGCGTGAAGGCGATCAGCGCGCAGCCCAGCGCCATCAGGAAGATCGTGAGCGTCATGGCCTTCTTGCGGCCCGCGCGGTCGGCGTACGCGCCGATCACGATGCCGCCCAGCGGCCGCATGATGAAACCGACGCCGAAGCTCGCCACCGTCAGCAGCAGCTGGCCGTAGGAACTGAAGGTGGGGAAGAACAGCTTGCCGATCACCAGCGCGAGAAAGCCGTAGACCGTGAAGTCGAAGAATTCCAGGCCGTTGCCGATGGTGGTGGCCACGATGGTCTGGCGCCGGCGGGCCGGCGACGAGGGCGATGTGGGCGAGGGCTGGGAAGCGGGGGTGTTCATGTGTCTCCTGTGTGTATCGGGGGCGCAGGCCGCGTGGGCCCGAACCGCGGCGGATGCTAGAGACTCGCCGCTGTCATGAAAAGACAATAATTGGGCGTCAACGATAACTTTTGGTTGTCACTCCAAAGATGAAGCCCAATCAGTTGCATGCCTTCGTGGCCGTGGTCGAGCAGCTCAGCATCCGCGCCGCCGCGCGCGTGCTCGGCATTTCGCAGCCGGCCGTGACCAAGATCGTGCGCGAGCTGGAGCGCGAGGTCGGCGCGCCGTTGGTGGAGCGCAGTGTGAAAGGCGTGCGGCTCACGCAGTTCGGCCTGGCCTTCGCGCCGCGCGCGCGGCTGCTGCTGGCCGACATGGAACGCGCCCGCGACGAAATTGCGCAGATCCGCGACGGCGCCACCGGCTCCGTCTCGCTGGCCGTGAGCGCCTCGTTCGCGCTCACCGTGCTGCCCGCCGCCTTCAAGGACTTCCACACCCGCCTGCCGGCGGTCGACGTGCAGTTCAGCGAGGCCGTGCTGCCGTGGATGCTCGCGCGGCTGCGCGACGGGTATCTCGACTTCGCGGTGGCGCACATCGTGCCCGGCACGCTCGATCCGCAGTTCGAGGCGCTGGAGCTGTTTCCGGTGCAGTTGGTGGTCGGCCTGCGCGAGCGCCATCCGCTGCGCAATGCGCGTTCGCTGAACGACCTCTATGCCGCCGAATGGGTCCTGCCGGGCGACGACCATGGCGGGACCAACGCCGTGGCGCCGCTGTTCACCCCGCTCGGATTGCCGCCGCCCACGCGCGTGCTGCAGGGCCACTCGGTCACCGTGGCGCTGGCGCTGGTGGGGCACATGGATTTGATCGGCCTCTTCGTCGAGCCGCTGGCCGGGCTGAGCTTCAAGCGCCACGGCATCCGGCGCGTCGACGTGCACGAGACGCTGCCGGTGCTGAACGTGTGCGTGGTGCGCCGGCGCGGGCAGCCGTCGACGCCGGCGGCGCAGCATTTCATCGAGTGCATTCAGCGGGCGTCTGCGATGAGGGCGGCGTAGCGGCCCGCCGGGCCTTTGCTCAACGCGAGAACAGCACCAGCGCCACGAAAAGCAGTTTGACGCCGAAGGCCACGAGGGCGCTGGCGACCGCCATCAGCACCACGAAGGCGACGAAGTAGGCCACGCGTCGGCCCCAGTGCGGCACGCTCGGCACGGCATACCAGTAGAGCAGCGCGGCCGCGCCGAGGTTGATGGCCTGGACCGCATACATGGTGACGCGCGAGGCTTCGGGCGAGTCAAGGACCGACGGGCCCAGCCACATGCACAGAAGTCCCAGCAGCGGAACCACGGTGACCCAGGCGAGCACGCCGAGCGCCAGGCGTCCGGCCGTCTTCATCGCAGGGCGCCCCGTCTGGTCGATGTTTCACTGGCAGTCATGAATTCCTCCTTGATAGCGTTTCGACATCGAACGCTCTGGCGTCCGATCCTATCGGCAGGGTCCGGCAACTGTTGTTAAATGAGAACTACTCTCATTCATAATCCCTCCCGCTTCCGCACGCCGGAAGCGTCACCAGGCCGCCGGGAGGCGCGCCGCCAAGAACATCCAAGGGATTTGAATGAAGAGAGTTTGTGTGAGCCTTGCGCTTGCCGCCGTGCAGGCAGCGCAGGCGCAATCCGTGCCTGCGTCCGCTGCGTCCGACACGCGGGCGGGCGAACTGAGCACCGTCAACGTCGAGGCCTCGCGCGCCAACGGCTTCCTGGCCGAGACGGTCGAGGCGGGCACGTTCCGGGGCGCGTCCGTGATGGACGTGCCGGCCACGGTCAACACGGTGACGCGCGAGGTGATCGAGCTGCAGGGCGCCACCGGCGTGTACGACGTGCTGCGCAACACGGCCGGCGTGACGCGCCAGCAGAACGGCGGCGACACCTTCGACCAGCTCGTCATCCGTGGCATCGCCGTGGAGAACCGCACCAACTACCGCCTCAACGGCGCGCTCGCGATCCCCAACGTGTCCGAGATCCCGATGGAGAACAAGGAGCGCGTCGAGGTGCTCAAGGGCGCGTCGGCGCTGTACTACGGCTTCACCACGCCGGCGGGGGTGATCAACTTCGTCACCAAGCGCGCGGGGCGCACGCCCGTTACCTCGCTCGGGATGGGCTTCGACAACCAGGGCGGGCTGCAGGGGCAGGTCGACATCGGTCGCCAGTTCGGCGAGAACGACCAGTTCGGGTTGCGGCTGAACGCGGCGGGCGGCCAGCTGGGCTCGACCATCGACGGCGTGGACGGTGACCGCAAGTTCATCTCGGCCGCGCTCGACTGGCGCGTGAACCGGCGGCTCACGCTGAAGGCCGACATCGAGCACTATCGCAAGCGCATCACCGAGCAGGCCGGCATCGCGCGGCTTGCGGCCGTCAACGGCGTCATCGCGCTGCCGGCGCTGCCCGATCCGCACAAGCTGATCGCGCCGCCCTGGGCCGTGTTCGAGGCCGAGGTCACCAACACGCAGCTGCGTGCCGACTACGCCTTGAGCGACCACTGGGCGCTCAGCGTGGAAGCCGGCCATTCCGAGGCCGAGCGCGA
Organism: Variovorax sp. GW822-FHT04E09; assembly: GCF_058800845.1. NCBI lineage: Bacteria > Pseudomonadati > Pseudomonadota > Betaproteobacteria > Burkholderiales > Comamonadaceae > Variovorax > Variovorax sp. GW822-FHT04E09. The sequence continues at coordinate 46,301 of NZ_JBXAMR010000003.1, read as the reverse complement.
CCGGCGCCTGGCGCAGTTCGGCAACTACAACGTGCGCACCGGCCTGGGCCGTCTCACGGGCAACGTGCAGCACCTCGAGCAACGCTCCGACCTGCTGCGCGCCGAGTTGTTCGGCACCTTCGCCACCGGCGCGCTGCAGCATGAGCTGACGCTCGGCGTGGCACGCAGCGACAAGACGCAGGCGCCCGTGTTCCAGCGCAACTACGGCGGCGCGACCACGCTGCAGAACCTGTACAGCCCCGTGCCCATCGGCGCGCTGGCGCTGAGCGCGATGCCGTCGCGGCCCACCTCGGGCGCGCAGGACAGCGAGGAACTGGGGCTGTACGCGCTCGACCGCATCACCTTCTCGCCGCAGTGGCAGCTGGTGGCCGGCCTGCGCCACACGCGCTACCAGAGCTGGCAGGGCGCGAGCGCCACGCTGCCGGCCCTGGACTACAGCGTGCGCAAGACCACGCCGCTGGCGGCGCTGAGCTACAAGTTCACGCCCGACCTCATGGCCTACGTGTCGTACTCGCAGGGCGTGGAAGAGGGCGAGGTGGCGCCGGCCGGCACCGCCAACCAGAACACGCGCATGCCGCCGGGCGTGAGCCGGCAAAAGGAAATCGGCCTGCGCTGGCTGACCGGCGGCGGCACGCTGCTGTCGGGCGCGCTGTTCGACATCGAACGGCCCGGCGCCTACACCGACAGCGCCAACACCTTCGTGGCCAGCGGGCGCCAGCGTTACCGTGGCCTCGAGGTGTCGGCGCAGGGGCGGCTCACGCCCGCGCTGGCGTGGCAGCTCTCGGGCCAGTGGCTCGATGCCGAATTCCGCCGCGTCAACGCGCAGTACGACGGCAAGCGGCCCGAGAACACGGCGCGCACCACGGCGAGCGCCTTTCTCTCGTACGACATCGCGGCCGTGCCGGGGCTGTCGGTCAACGGCGGCGCGTACTTCACGGGGCGTCGTCCCGTCGATGACCTGAACCAGGGCTTCATCGGTGGCACCACCGTCTTTGGCCTGGGCGCGCGCTACGTGGCGCAGCTCATGGGCAGGCGCACCACCTTCCAGCTGAACGTCGACAACGTGGGCGACAAGCGCTACTGGTCGGCGGCCGGCACGCGGCTGGCGGTCGGCACGCCGCGTACGATCAAGGCCCTGGTCAAGATCGATCTTTGAACCCGCGCGCCCCGCCTTGGCGGGGCTTCCTGTTTCTCGTTTTCTTCTGTTTTTCATGGCTTTGCTGCGTCGCGTCTGGTTCCAGATCCATTGGTTCATCGGCATCACGGCGGGCAGCGTGCTGGTCGTCATCGGCCTGAGCGGGGCGACGCTGTCGTTCCGCGCCGAGATCACCGACCTCCTGAACCCGATCCCGGCGGCCTCGGCCGCGCCCGCATTGGCCCCGCCTGCGCTCGTTGCGCGCGTGCAGGCCGAGATGCCCGGGCGGCGCATCGCGACCGTCGCCGTGTCGACCGAGCCCGGGCGCCCCGCGCGCATCGGGTTCGCACCGCCGCCCGGTGAGCGGCGCGGCGAGACGCGCTTCGCCGATCCCGCCACCGGCGCGCTGCTGCCCGATCCGGTGGGCGAGCACTTCTTCGAGTTCGTCGAGGAGCTGCACCGCTGGCTGCTGCTGCCGCGCGACGACGGCAAGCCCGTCACCGGCTCGCTGGCCGGTCTGTTGCTGCTGCTCGCGCTCTCGGGCCTGTACCTGCGCTGGCCGCGCCGGCCTTTCGCGTGGCGCCAGTGGCTGCGCATCGACTTCGCGTTGCGTGGTCGCGCCTTCCTGTGGAACCTGCATGCGGTGGTCGGCACCGTTGCGCTGCTGGCCTACGTGGTGTCGACCACCACCGGCATGTACTGGGCCTTCGACGGCTTGCGCAAGGCGGTCGACGGCGCGGTCGGCGAAGGCCGCGTGGTGCGTGCCGAACGCGCGCCGGCCGATGCCCCGGTGACGCTCGACCTGGCGCGCGTCTGGCAAGCCTTCGTCGACACCACGGGGGGCGACTGGACCCAGGTGACGCTGCGGCTGCCCGCGCGCAACGGCACGCAGGTGGAGGCCGTCTACCTGCGCACGCATGCCGAGCACGAGCGCGCGCGCAACCGCCTGTACCTGCAGGCCGCGACCGGCGAGACGCTGCGCCACGAACGCTATGCCGACAAGCCGCCCATGGGCCGCTTCGTGAACAGCATCTACCCGCTGCACATGGGCACCTACTGGGGCCTGCCGGGGCGCATCGTGATGATGCTCACGAGCCTGGGGCTCGCGCTGTTCGCGATCAGCGGCTGGATGATGTACCTCGGCCGCCGCCGCACCGCGAAGGCCGTGCGCGCCGAGCGCGCGCGGCTCGATGCGGTCGCCGTGCCCGCTACGTCAGGCGATGCGGGCCAGGTGCTGGTCGCCTTCGCGAGCCAGACCGGCCATGCCGAGCGCCTCGCGCTGCAGACGGCCGGCGCGTTGCAGGCGGCCGGTGTCGCGGCGGTGGTGCGGCCCGTGTCGTCACTGAGCGCTGACGCGCTGCTGCATTTCCGGCAGGTGCTGTGGGTGGCGAGCAGCTTTGGCGAGGGCGACCCGCCCGACAGCGCGCGCGCCTTTGCCCGCGTGTTCGCGCGGCAGAGCGGCCCGGGCTTGCGCCACCTGCGCTATGGCCTGCTCGCGCTCGGCGACCGCCACTACGCGACCTTCTGCGGCTTCGGCCGCAAGCTCGACCACGACCTGCACAACCAGGGGGCGCAGCCGCTGTTCCCGATGATCGAGGTGGACGGCGAAGACCCGGCGGCGCTCGCGCGTTGGCACGATGCGCTGCGCGAGACCTTCGGGGTGCGCGATGCCGTGTGGCCTGTGTCGACCGCACCGGCCTTCGACGCCTGGCGGCTCGATGGCCGGCGCCTGCTCAATGCGGGCAGCCAGGGCGATCCGCTGTTCGAGATCGAGCTGCGCCGCGTCGATGGCGGCACGATGAACTGGACGCCCGGCGCACTGGTCGAGATCGTGCCGCGCCAGATGCACGACGACGGCGCCCCGGCGCCCGCGCCGCGCAGCTACTCGGTCGCGTCGATTCCTTCCGACGGCGCCGTCCAGCTGCTGGTGCGGCAGGCACGGCACGACAACGGGCTGGGCGTGGCCTCGGGCTGGCTCACGGTCGGCGCGCCCATGGGCACGGAACTCGCGCTGCGCCTCGTCGCCAACCCGGGCTTCGCGCTGCCCGACGATGCGCGGCCCTGCATCTTCATCGGCAACGGCTCGGGCTTTGCGGGCCTGCGCGCGCTGCTGCGCGAGCGTGCGCGCCGAGGGCACGGCCGCAACTGGCTGGTGTTCGGCGAACGGCAGGCGGCGCACGACGGCTTCGGCGCGGACGAGGTCGCGGCATGGCAGGCCGGCGGCCTCGTGGCGCGCGCCGATTTCGTCTACTCGCGTGACCAGGCGCAGCGCGTGTACGTGCAGGACTGCCTGCGAGAGGCCGCCGAAGCGTTGAAGCATTGGGTGGACGAAGAGGGCGCGATCGTCTTCGTGTGCGGCAGCCTCGAAGGCATGGCGCCGGGCGTGGATGCGGCGCTCACCGAGGTGCTGGGCGAGAGCGGCATGGACGCGCTCATCGCCGAGGGCCGCTACCGCCGCGACGTCTACTGATCAAACGGGCGGAAAGCTCACGCCCGGTTCGCCCGTCTGCCACGGCGCGTGCTTGGTCATGATGCGCGCGAACATGTCCGATGCGGTCCAGCCCGCGAGCCAGGCCAGCAGGCGCGGCCAGGGCTGGGCGTCGAACCAGGCCACGTCGACCATCGCGAACTGCCGCACGAAAGGCATCAGCGCCGCATCGGCCAGCGTGGCGTGCGCGCCGGCCAGCTGCGCCGACATCGCGAGCCGGTCTTCGAGCCCTTGCAGGAAGCGCGCGCCGTCGTCGCGCGCGGAGCCTTCCGATGCGGGGTAGCGCGCCGGGTACTTGTAGCGGTCGAGCAGCGGCTTGAAATCGTTGTCGCAGGCCGCCACCAGCGCGAGCAGGTCGTCGAGCGTGCCGCGCTCCGGCGTCAGCCAGCGCAGCGGGTCGTGGCGGCGCAGCGCCCACAGCATCACGTCCAGGCTTTGCTCCAGCACCACCGCGCCGCCGTCGAGCACCAGCACGGGGACAGTGCCCTTGGGCGAGGCCGTGAGCATCTCGGCGGGCTTTCGCTTCAGCTCGATCTCGCGCAGCGCGCAGCGCTGCTCGCTCGCCACCAGCGCGAGCCGGGCCCGCATCGCATAGGGGCAGCGGCGGAACGAATAGAGCACGGGGAGGGCGGAATCGGGCATGCGAACCAAAGGTGGACAGGGGGAGCTGGCCGATTGTCGGCCCGTGCCCGCCGGGTCGCGCGGCGGCGGGTTTTTCCTCACAATCGACCGCCATGGGCGAACGCCTTTTCCTCCGGCTTCACGACGACCCGCTGCACGGGCCGGAGTCGGGCGTGCCCGACGGCACGCTGCAGGTGCTGCCGATCGCGCCGGCCCTGCGGTCGCATGTCTCGCACCTGCTGATGTACCGCGAGACCTTCGCGCCCGGCCACGAGGTGCGCGAGCGCGTGCTGCCCGACGGCGCGATCCGGCTGGTCTTCAACTTCGGCGATGCGCCCTCGGCCGACGACGCACCGGGGCAGGCGGTCGAAGCCATCGGCGCCTTCGCCGCGCCCGCCGTGGTGCGGATGCGCGACACGGTGGAAGGCCTGTCGGTGGCGCTGCGTCCCGGCGCGGCGGTGGCGTTGCTGGGCGTGCCGGCCGGCGAGATCGCGGGCCGCGCGGTGCACCTGGACGAACTCTGGGGCGGCGAGGGCACGACGCTGCTCGCACGCATGGCCGAAGCGCGCGGCGATGCCGCACGCGCGCAGCTGCTGCAACAGGCCCTGGTGAAGCGCCTGCAGAAAGCCGGCGACGGCACGCCGTCGGCCGCCGCGATGCACGCCGCACGGCTCATCGCCGCCGCCGACGGGCGCCAGGCATTGCGCGAGGTGGCGCAGGCGGTCGGCGTGGGCGAGCGCCGGCTGCAGCAGCTCTTTCATGCACACGTCGGGCTGTCGCCGCGCGCCTGGGGCCGGCTGGCGCGGCTGCATGCCTGCCTGCGCGCACTGCGCCTGCACAGCGCGCCGGCCTGGGCCGACATGGCGCTGGACCACGGGTTCTACGACCAGTCGCACCTCGTCAACGAGTTCCGCGCCCTGTGCGGCGTGACGCCCACAGAGTTCCTCGGGCGCCGGGTTTCGGTTTCTTCCAAGACGGCGCGCTGAGGCCGGCCTATCGTGGCCGCTTGTCCTGCCCAAGGACCCTCACCGAACGAAGGAGCGACGACACATGACAGCAGCCCCCTCCACCCCCGACGCCGCGCACCGTCCGCTGGCGGGCCGCGTGGCCGTGGTGACCGGCGCCAGCCGCGGCGCGGGCCGTGGCATCGCGCAGGAACTGGGCGCGGCCGGCGCCACCGTGTACGTGACCGGGCGCAGCACCCGCGCGCGGCCGGCCGACAGCTACGGGCAGCTGCTCGCCCTGTCCGAACTGGCCGCCTTGCCCGGCACCATCGACGACACCGCCGACGAGGTCACGCAATTCGGCGGGCACGGCATTGCCGTGGCCTGCGACCACACGAAGGAAGACGAGGTGGCGGCGCTGTTCGCGCGCGTCGAGCGCGAGCAGGGCCGGCTCGACCTGCTCGTGAACAACGCCTGGGGCGGCCACGAAAGCTTCACGGGTGTCTTCGAGGCGCCGTTCTGGGAGCACCCGCTCGCCAACTGGGATTCGATGTTCGACCGCGGCGTGCGCAACCACCTCGTGGCCAGCCGCTGCGCCGCGCCGGGCATGGTGGCGCGCAAGCAGGGCCTGATCGTCACCACCACCTTCTGGGACCGCGGCCACTACCTGCGCGGCAACCTGTTCTACGACCTCGCCAAGGCATCGATGACGCGGCTGGCCTTCGGCATCGCGCAGGAACTGCAGCCGCACGGCGTGGCCTCGGTGGCGGTGTCGCCGGGCTGGATGCGCACCGAGTTCGTGCTCGCGGGCCACAAGACCGACGAGGCGCACTGGCAGGAGCGCCCCGCGCTGGCGCGCACCGAATCGCCGCGCTACCTGGGCCGCGCCGTGGCCGCGCTGGCGGCCGATGCGCAGGTGCTCGACAAGACCGGCCAGGTGCTGCGCGTGGCCGACCTCGCGCGTGCCTACGGCTTCACCGACATCGACGGGCGGCAGGTCGAGGCGTTCGAGATGTAGCGTCAGCCGAGTTCGCGCACGTCGATGCGAAAGCGCAGCTCGGGCGCGCCGCCGAGCCCGGGCTCGGTGATGAACTCCTCGACCAGCACGCCGCCGTTGGCGCGGATCACGCGCTGCGAGGCGAGGTTGTCGGGGCTGGTCGTGATCTCGACGTGGTTCAGGCCGATGGCGCGCGCATCGGGCAGCAGCGCGCGCAGCGCGGCGGTGGCATAGCCCCGGCCGCTTTTCCACGGCACCACGCCGTAGCCGATGTGGCCCAGGCAGTACGAAGGCAGGGCGTTGGTGCCCGGTTGCCAGCGCAGCTGGATGCTGCCGCAGAACTCGCCGTCCCACAGCCAGCGCCGGTAGCCCGGCAGCCGCGGCACGGTGCCGCCGGTGGGCAGCGCGATGGGCGGGCCCTTGGCCTCGCGGTCGACGAGGCCGGCGAGAAAGCCGTCGGGGTCGGCGCGGATCAGCGCCAGCTCTTCGCGGCTGGCTTCGGCGCGCAGGTTGTTGGGCGACCAGCCGCGTTCCAGGGCGGCGATGTAGCTGGGCAAATGTTCAGGCGACGGCCAGACGAACTGCAGTGCGGAAAGGGACATGGGAAACGGTCCTTGTTTTTTGATCAGTACGAGCGCAGGGCGATGCCCCAGCGTCCCTCGGCCTGCACGACGATCCAGAGGTTGGCGTGCGTGCTGAGCACCGCGCCGGCCGCATCGCGCCGCGTGTAGTGCACGACGAAGTGCACCTTGTCGTGGCTCACGAGCACCGGCTCCTTCTTTTCGTACTGCGTGCGCGCCCAGCCGCCGGCCTTGAGCGTGTCGAAGAAATCCACCGGGTGCCGGCCGGGCGTGGGCCAGTCGAGCCGCTGCGCGCCCGAGAGCATCGTGTGCGGAAAGTGCAGCTCGGCGTCCATGCCGCGTGTGTCCGAGGCGTTGAACGCGGCCGTGAAGCGGTCGAGGCAGGCCGACGCGGCGGCGACGATGGCAGCATGCGGCGCGTCGGAGGGCGGCGGGGCGACGAAGGCAGAGAAATCGGTCATGTGCCGGATGGTAGGCGAGCGTGCGCCTGTCGGCCACGCTTGCAAGAAATGCAACTGAGTTGCGTCAATCCCTATAATGCAATTCTGTTGCAACTACGGAGCCTGCCCTCATGGTCGATCGCCTTCCCGTCACCGTGCTGTCCGGCTTCCTGGGCGCCGGCAAGACCACGCTGCTCAACCACATCCTGCACAACCGCGAGGGCCGCCGCGTGGCGGTGATCGTCAACGACATGAGCGAGGTCAACATCGACGCGGCGCTGGTGCGCGAAGGCGGCGCCGCGCTGTCGCGCACCGACGAGAAGCTGGTCGAGATGAGCAACGGCTGCATCTGCTGCACGCTGCGCGAAGACCTGCTGATCGAGGTGAAGCGGCTCGCCAAGGAAGGGCGCTTCGACCAGCTCGTGATCGAGTCGACCGGCATTTCCGAGCCGCTGCCCGTGGCCGAGACCTTCACCTTCGCGGGCGAAGACGGACAGAGCCTGGCCGACGTGGCGCGGCTGGACACCATGGTCACGGTGGTCGATGCCTTCAACTTCCTTCGCGACTACGGCTCGCCCGACAGCCTGGGCCAGCGCGGCCAGTCGCTGGGCGACGAAGACACGCGCACGGTGGTCGACCTGCTGATCGAGCAGATCGAGTTCTGCGACGTGCTCGTGGTCAACAAGACCGACCTCGTGACGGCGCAGGAGCGCGAGGGGTTGATGGCCATCTTGCGCAGCCTCAACCCGCGTGCGCGCATCGAGGAATCGGAGTTCGGCCGCGTCGCGCTCGACCGCGTGCTCGACACGGGCCTGTTCGATTTCGAGCAGGCCGAGCAGGCGCCGGGCTGGCTGGCCGAGCTGCGCGGCGAGCATGTGCCCGAGAGCGAGGCCTACGGCATCCGCAGCTTCGTCTACCGCTCGCGCCTGCCGTTCCATCCGCAACGCTTCTGGGACCTGGTACAGAGCGAGTGGGAGGGCGTGGTGCGCTCCAAGGGCTTCTTCTGGCTCGCGAGCCGGCCGACCCGCGCGGGTGCGTGGTCGCAGGCCGGCGGTGCCTGCCGCTACGGCGTGGCGGGCCTGTGGTGGGCGGCCGTGCCGCGCGAGCACTGGCCGACCGACCCCGACGGGCTCGAACTCATCCGCAAAAACTGGGACGACGCCACCGGCGACGCGCGCCAGGAGCTGGTGCTGATCGGCATCGGCATGGACGAAGCCGCACTGCGCGCGCGGCTCGATGCCTGCCTGCTCACGCCCAACGAGATGCGCTTCGGCCCGTCGTGGTGGCAGAACCTGCCCGATCCGTTTCCGTCGTGGAACGTGTGAGCGCGCGGGCGGTTCAGTCGCCGGCGCTGCCGGGCTGCATCGCCTGCTGTACCAGCCGCGCCATGGCCGACGCGTTCTCGCTGCCGACGGCGGCCAGGCCCTGCACGGTGCCTTGACGGTCCTGCAGGGCTTCGTCCTGGCTGGCCTTGAGCTTGCCTTCGAGGCGGTCGATGGGGATCTCGATGCCCACCACAGCGCGCGCCAGCTTGCGGATGAAGGTCTCGGGCGCGTCCGTGGTCTGCCAGGGCACGGGTTGGCCGGCCTCGTTCGCCGCGGTCAGCCGCGCGAGCAGGTCGAGCAGCCAGGCTTCGTCGTCGATGGCGCGCGCGATGCCGTGCGCGTGTGCGACGGCGTAGTTCCAGGTCGGCACCACCTGGCCGTGCTCGGCCTTGCCGGGGTACCAGCCGGGCGTGATGTAGGCCTGCGGCCCCTGGAACATCACGACCGAAGGGGCCGCGGCATCGAGCTGGCGCCACACGGGATTGGCACGCGACACGTGGCCGAGCAGCGTGCCGAACGGGCCGCGCGAGCGGTCGAGCAGAAAGGGCAGGTGGTTGGCGACCAGCCCGTCGGCGCCCGGCACGACCCAGGCGCCCAGCGGATGCGCGTCGATCAGCGCGTGGCTCGCGCCGAGGTCGGGCTGGCGGTGGTGCCGGGAGACGTACATCGCGCAGCGCGATGACGCTAGCGGGCGCAGTCGCCGCACATGCCGTGCAGCGTGAGCGCCGTGTGCCGCGTGTCGATGCCCTGCTTGCGCAGCGCCTTGCCGAGGCGGCCCATCACCTTGGGCAGTTCGGGGTCGGAAGGCAGCGCCAGCACCTTGTGGCACTGGTCGCATTCGAATGTGTTGCCCGAGGCGGTGTCGACGTGCCGCGCGAAGCGGTTGACCCGGTCGGCGCCCACGCGGCGGTCGCACAGGCCGGCCTCGACCAGCCGGTCGAGCACGCGGTAGAGCGTGACGCGGTCGGGCGGCTCGCCCGTGGCGGCGGTGTAGGCGGCGGCCACTTCCTCGTGGGTCAGCGGCTGCGAGCCGTGTTCGAGCAGCTCGAGCACGGTCTGGGCGGCGCGCGTCACGCGCAGCCCGCTGCCGCGCAGCAGCGCCTCGCTGTCGAAGGCGGGGCCGGGCGACGAGGTCTTCGGGGACGGGTTCGGGGTGGTCTTCATGCGAAACGCCATTGTGTTGCATCCGGCGCTCCCTTGTGCCGTCAGGGGCGCCGGGGCGGCCCGAAGGCGCGGATGTTGCGAGGTGCAAGTCAGCCAACCGGCCGTTTCGCCGCGGCCCGGGTCGCCCGAATGCGCTAAGGTCCGGGCATTCGCATTCCTGAATACCTTCGTTGACCATGTCCCGTCCCCCCATCGAAATCGAAACCGCCCCGAACCCCACCGCCTCGGTGATCCTGATGCACGGCCTGGGTGCCGACGGCAACGACTTCGTGCCGATCGCCGGCGAACTCGACCTGTCGGCGGTGGGCCCGGTGCGCTTCGTGTTCCCCAACGCGCCCGTCATTCCCGTGACCATCAACGGCGGCTACGAGATGCCCGCCTGGTACGACATCGCGGTGGCCGATCTGGTGGCGCGCGAGGACGAGGCCGGCCTGCGCCGCTCGCAGGCGAGCATCGAGGCCCTCATCGCCAACGAAAAGGCCCGCGGCATCCCCGCCCATCGCATCGTGGTGGCCGGCTTCTCGCAAGGCTGCGCGATGGCGCTGATGACGGGGCTGCGCCATGGCGAGCGGCTGGCCGGCATCGTCGGCCTTTCGGGCTACCTGCCGATCGCCGCGACCACGGCGGCCGAGCGCCACGGCGCCAACCACGACACGCCCGTGTTCCTCGCGCACGGCCGGCAGGACCCGGTGGTGCCGCTGGCGCGCGCCGAACAGTCGCGCGACGCGCTGGTGGCGCTGGGCCACCCGGTCGAATGGCACGAATACGCCATGGCGCACTCGGTCTGCATGGAAGAGATCGCCGACCTCAACCACTTCCTGCTGCGCGTGTTCGGCTGAAGGCCCGCCACGCCGGGCCGCGCGCGCATCCATCCTGATCCTGTCACCCCGAAAGAACGCACAGAAGGAGACCCCCATGATCCTGGTCATCGGACACGCGCTGGCAAAGGCCGACACCCTGCAGGCGATGCTGGCCATCAGCGTGGAACACGTGCTGCGCTCGCGCGCCGAGCCCGGTTGCATCTCGCATGACGTCACGACCGACGTGCAAGACCCGCTGCAGCTCACCTTCGTGGAGCGCTGGAGCGACATGGCGGCGCTGCAGGCGCACTTTCGCGTCGATGCGTCGCGCGCTTTCGGCAAGGCGCTCGCGGCCATGGCCGACGGCGTGCCGTCGATCCATGTCTACCAGTCGGAAGAGATCGACCTGTCGGCGGGCCGCGCCAAGGCCTGAATTCCAAGTGCACTTCGGTGCCAGAACGCGCGTGGTGCGTGCGAGGGTAGCTATGAAAATGGTAGCGAAAAACAGCATAGCCGGATGCGGGATTCCCTGCTTCAGCAGTGCCTGTCCGCCCGTGCTACCTTCCAGCCCCACAGAAGATTGATGGGTCATAAGAACATGAGCAACAGATTGCAGGAGAGGCTGGGTGCACTCCCGGCCGCGCGATTGAAGGGAATGCGTCGCGGCATCGAGAAGGAAAGCCTGCGCGCGTTGCCTGACGGCAAGCTGGCCCTCACGCCGCATCCGCTGGCGCTGGGCTCGGCGCTTACGCATCCGCACATCACGACCGACTTCAGCGAGTCGCAGCTCGAACTCATCACGGGCGTGCACGCGGGCGTGGAGTCGGCGCTCGAAGAGCTCACGCGGGTGCACCAGTTCACCTACCGCGTGCTCGACCAGCTCGGTGACGAGCGCCTGTGGGTGTCGAGCATGCCCTGCGGCCTGCCGACCGACGAGACCATTCCGATCGGCCGCTACGGCTCGTCGAACGTGGGCCGCGCCAAGAGCGTGTACCGCATGGGCCTGAGCCACCGCTATGGCCGCCGCATGCAGACCATTTCGGGCATCCACTACAACTGGTCGCTGCCGGAGGTGTCGAGCGAAGAGTACTTTGCGCTGATCCGCAACTTCCGCCGCCAGGCCTTCCTGCTGCTGTACCTGTTCGGCGCCTCGCCGGCCCTGTGTTCGAGCTTTGTCGCGGGCCGCCCGCACGAGCTGCAGCCGCTGGGCGACGGCAGCATGTACATGCCGCACGGCACCTCGCTGCGCATGGGCCGCCTGGGCTACCAGAGCGAGGCGCAGGCCTCGCTGGCCGTGAGCTACAACAGCCTGGAGGGCTACGGCGCCTCTCTGCAGGACGCGCTCACGCGCCCGTGGCCGGCCTACGAGGCCATCGGCATCCGCAACCTGGGCGGCGACTACAACCAGCTGGGCACCAGCCTGCTGCAGATCGAGAACGAGTTCTACGGCACGATCCGCCCCAAGCGTGTCATCCACTCCGGCGAGCGCCCGCTGCATGCGCTGCGCGAGCGCGGCGTGGAGTATGTCGAGGTGCGCCTGATGGACCTCGACCCCTTCGAGACCGTCGGCATCAATGCGCAGACCATGCGCTTCATCGACGTGTTCCTGCTGCACTGCCTGCTGAACGACAGCCCCGACGACACGCCGCAAGAAATCGCCGACCTGGCGCAGAACCAGCACCTCACGGCCGCGCGCGGCCGCGAGCCGGGGCTGAAGCTGCGCCGCGACGGGCGCGAGGTCGCGCTCACCGACTGGGGCCTGGAGCTGGTCGAGCAGTGCCTGCCGATTGCCGCCGCGCTCGATGCGGCGCAGGGCGGCACGCAGCACGTCGATGCCGTGCGCGCCGCGAAGGCCGGCCTCGAGAACCCCGACAGCCTGCCCTCGGCCCGCGTGCTCGCAGCCATCGAGCAGCAGCACGGCAACTCCTTCGTCGGCTTCGTGCGCGCCCAGTCGGAGCAGACCCGCGCCGCGCTGCTGGCGCTGCCGTTCACGGCCGCGCAGCAGGCCGGGTTCGAGCAGATGACGGCCGAGTCGATCCAGGCGCAAAAGCGCATCGAGGCGGCCGACACCATGCCCTTCGAGATCTACCGCGAGCAGTACGTCTCGCCGGCGCGCCTGGGCATGGCCCCCGGCCGCCTGCCGGTCGCGGCCTGAGAAGGCCACCCCGGCGGCGCCGGCCGGCGCATGCCGACAGCGCCGCTGGCCGATGGCCTACAGCCATTGGCCTGTCCGGCTCACCGCGGCCCGGCGGCCATCCCGGAAGATGGTGCCATGCGCTGCCAATCTCCGGACCCGAGACACCCACCATGACGCTCCATGCCTACCTGGTCGAGGACAGTCCGGTGATCCGCGAGAACCTAGTCGACTTTCTCGAGGACGTGGTCGATGCGCACGTGATCGCCTCGGCCAGCACCGCCGACGAAGCGCTCGAATGGCTGCGCGATCACAAGAGCGATTGGGACCTGGCCATCGTCGACCTGTTCCTGCAGCGCGGCAACGGCCTGGCCGTGCTGAACGCCTGCCGCCAGCGCTCGCCGCACCAGAAGGTGGTGGTGCTCAGCAACTACGCCACCGCCGACATGCGCCTGCGCTCGCAGCAGCTGGGTGCCGATGCCTTCTTCGACAAATCGGCCGAACTCGACCAGCTGGTGGCGTACTGCGCCACGGTCCAGCCGTCGCATGGGTGACTCCCGCCGGGGGCGCCCGGCGGCGAACGGGGCGGGGAACTGAGGTAAAACGTTGGGTTGTTGTCAATTGGCAACCCTCACCAACACCGACCCACACCGTTCAGACAGCGAGCAGAGACCTCATGAGCAACAGCACCTCCATCGACTTCCAGGGCCGCGTGGCCATCGTGACCGGCGCGGGCGGCGGCCTGGGCCGCCAGCATGCGCTGGCCTTGGCGGCGCGCGGCGCCAAGGTGGTGGTCAACGACCTGGGCGGCGCGCGCGACGGCTCGGGCGGCTCGGTCAGCGCCGCGCAGGCGGTGGTCGACGAGATCAAGGCGGCCGGCGGCGAAGCCATGGCCAACGGCGCCTCGGTGACCGACTTCGAGGCCGTGCAGGCCATGGTCAAGCAGGCGGTCGACGCCTGGGGCCGCGTCGACATCCTGGTGAACAACGCCGGCATCCTGCGCGACAAGAGCTTCGCCAAGATGGAGCTGGACGATTTCAAGCTCGTGGTCGACGTGCACCTGATGGGCGCCGTGAACTGCACCAAGGCCGTCTGGGCGCTCATGAACGAGCAGAAGTACGGCCGCATCGTGATGACCACCTCGTCGTCGGGCCTGTACGGCAACTTCGGCCAGAGCAACTACGGCGCCGCCAAGCTGGCGCTGGTGGGCCTCATGCAAACGCTGAGCATCGAAGGCGCCAAGAACGACATCCGCGTGAACTGCCTGGCGCCCACCGCCGCCACGCGCATGACGGAAGACCTGTTCCCCAAGGACATGCTCGAGGCCTTCCGCCCCGAGGCCGTGGTGCCCGCGATGCTGGTGCTGGCCGCGCAGGACGCGCCCAACCGCACCATCCTCTGCGCCGGCGCCGGCACCTTCGAGGCCGCCCACATCACGCTCACGCAGGGCGCCTGGCTGGGCATTGCCGCCGACACGCCCGAGCAGCTGGCCGCGCGCCTGTCGGAAGTGACCGCGCGCGAGGGCGAGGCCGTGCCGCAGAGCGGCGCCGCCCAGGGCGCGAACGAAGTCGCCAAGGGCCAGGCGAACGCCGGCCGGGGCTGAACTTTCGTCACTCGGTGCATGGCGCTTGACTTCGAGCGCACTCGAGCATTTCCAATGAATTCACCGGATGTCCGGTGTCTTCATTCATCCAAGGAAATCACGCCATGCACACGATCGACAACAAGGCCCTGGTCCAGCGCATCCACGCGGAGCTGGACAAGGGCAACGGCCAGGCCTTCATCGACAGCCTGGCCGACGACGCCAGCTGGACGCTGGAAGGCAGCACGCCCTGGTCGCGCACCTACCAGGGCAAGCAGGCGATCCGCGAAGAGCTGATCAAGCCGCTGTTCGGGCAGTTCGCGGGGCCCTATGTGAGCAAGACCGAATGCATCATTGCGGAAGGCGACCGCGTGGTGGTGCTGTTCAGCGGCGACGTTCCCACCAAGGCCGGCAAGCGCTACAACAACCGCTATTGCTACGTCTACCGACTCGAAGGAGGCCAGGTGAAGGCATTGACCGAGTACTTCGACACCGCGCTGGTCGAGCGGGCGCTCGACGCGCCGACCGCCCATGCCGGCTGACCTCGCCGCTGCTGCCACGCCGTCGTTCCACATCGGCGAACTGGCCGCGCGCACGGGCCGCACGGTGCATGCCATCCGCTGGTACGAATCGCAGGGCCTGGTGCCCGGCGTGGCGCGCGATGCGGGCGGGCGGCGCGTGTACGGCGAGCTGCATGTGGGCTGGCTCGACCTGATGGACCGGCTGCGCCGCACCGGCATGTCGATTGCCGAGATGCGCGACTACACGGCGCTCGCATTGCAGGGCAAGGCCACGCTGCGCCAGCGGCGCGACCTGCTCGAGGCGCACCGCGCGCGCGTGCACCAGACGATCGCCGACTGGCAGCAGGCGCTGTCGCTGGTCGATCGCAAGATCGATTTCTACGACGCCTGGATGGCCGACGGGCGGCGCCCGCCGCTCATTCCGGTGGAAATGCCGCAGCGCCTGCCCGCGCCGAAGCGCAAGCCGGCGCGCTGAGCTTCGACTCGACTATTCGGCGACGAAGCCCTCGCCGTCGCGGCGGATCGAATCGCGGGCGCGGTGGTTGTTGAGGCGGCCCAGCGTGTTGTCGAGCAGGCGCTTGAGCTTGTCGGCCGCGCCGCGGAAGGCCTCGTCGAGGCTGGTGGCGTGCTGTGTCACCGCGAGCGGCTGGTGGTGCGCCAGGCGCGCTTCCATCACGCAGCACTTGTCGCCGCCGCCGGCCTTGTCGTGGTTCTCGTCGCTCAGGTGCACCTCGACGCGCGTCACGTCTTCGACGAAACGGCTCAGGTGCTGCTTGATCTCGGTGTCTGCCCAGCGCTCCAGCGTGTCCTTGTTGGTGATGCCATTGCTCGTGTTGACCTGGATCTGCATTGCGTATGTCCCTGCTGGATGGTGAACGAGCCTTCACTGTGCACCCGAAAGAGTGCCCCTGCGCGTAGGTGTGTTGCCCCTTTTTCCCGGGGGCATGGCAGCGTGCTCAGCTCTGGATGTAACTGGTCAGCTGGGTGATGGTCTGCTCGTGCTCGGAAATGATGTCGTCCATCAGGTCTTGAATCGAGATCATGCCGACCACCTTGTCGCCGTCGACCACGGGCAGGTGGCGGAACTTGCGCTGGCTCATGAGCGCCATGCAGGCGTGGGTCTGGGTCTGCGGGGTGACGGTCATCACGTCGGGCGTCATGATCTCGGAGACTTTCATCTCTTTCGAATTCTTGCCCTGCAGCGCCACCTTGCGGGTGTAGTCGCGCTCGGACAAAAAGCCCACGAGCTTCTCGCCGTCCATCACCATGAGCGCGCCCACTTCGAAATGCGCCAGCGTGGCCAGCGCGTCGAACACGCTGGTGTCGGGCGAGGTGCGCCAGGCGGCGGAATCGTGGCGCTTGAGCAGTTCGGAGACGGGTTTCATCGCAGGCACTCCATTCAGGGGTTTCGATCCGGCCGACGCACGTGGCGGCGCCGTGCTTCGGACAAATCATAGGGGCGGAATCGCCCTTCGCGATGCAAAACCCTCCCGGGTGTTGCGCGTGTCACGCCGCGCACACGAACCCGGGGATGATCAAGGGTGCTCAGGGCGCGGCGGCGAGCACGCGGCTCAGCGCCACGGCATTGCCCGCGACGTCCTTCACGAGGCCCTGCGCATCGAAGTTCACCTGGAACTCCGACCAGCTGTCGCGCCAGTAGCGCCACACCGGCGCGTCCAGGCTCGGGTTCTCGCTGGCCACCGGGTAGCCCAGTGCCATCAGCACCTGTTCGCGCGTCATGCCCGGCATCACCTTGCCCGCGAGGATGGCGGCGCCCATCGCGGGTGGAAAGCTTGCGATCTTGCGCTTGGGGTCTTCGGTGACCACGTAGCGCTTGGCGAAGTCGATCAGCGTGATGTTGCGGCTGTAGTCGTTCTTGATGCGCTGGGGCTTGCCCGCGAGATCGAGGTTGAAGAAGCGGAAGTCGTAGGCCGTGATGCGCGCCGGCGTGCCCACGGGGACGATGCTCGTGCCCTGCTCGTCGTAGTTGATGTCGCTGATCGAGTCGCCGTAGGTGCGCATGTTGCAGCACAGGAAACCGTCGGTCAGCGGACCGGGCGGGGGCGACGGGCGCTGGGCGTGCACCGCGGTGGCGGACAGGATGGTGGTGGCCGCGAGCAGGGCGGCGGCGGCAAGGCGCTGGACCATGAAAAGGATCTCCCTCGGTGTGACTTTTTGAAACGGCTGCAGGCGCAGCGCGCGGATTCTAGGGGTGATCTGGCGGCCAACAAGCCAGTGAATACGCCAGTTGGTGCTATCAAAAGCGCAGCAACGAGGAATCGGTCCGTTTCCCGGTTCACAATGCGCACCCGGCCTGCGAGGCCGGTCCCCTTCCAGACAGCGCGAAAGAAAGAGCATCCATCGATGGCGATCCAGTGGTTCCCCGGTCACATGTATTCGACCCAGAAGGCCATCACCGAACGGGTGAAGGACATCGACGTGGTGATCGAACTGCTCGACGCGCGCCTGCCCGGCTCCAGCGCCAACCCGATGCTGGCCGAGCTCACGGCCGGCCGGCCCACGCTGAAGGTGCTCAACAAGCAGGACCTGGCCGACCCCGTGCGCACCGAGGCCTGGCTGGCGCACTACAACGCGCTGCCCGACACCCGCGCCATCGCGCTCGATGCCAGCCTGACCATGCCCGCGCAGCGCATCGTGCGCGCCTGCCACGAGCTGTCGCCCAACCGCGGCGGCATGGCCAAGCCGATGCGCGTGCTGATCTGCGGCATTCCCAACGTGGGCAAGTCGACCCTCATCAACACGCTCACCGGCGGGCGCAAGGCCAAGACCGGCGACGAGGCCGGCATCACCAAGCTCGAGCAGCGCATCACGCTGGCCGACGACTTCTACCTGTGGGACACGCCCGGCATGCTGTGGCCGCGCATCATCGTGCCCAAGAGCGGCTACAACCTCGCGGCCAGCGGCGCGGTGGGGCGCAACGCCTTCGATGAAGAAGAAGTGGCGCTGGAGCTGCTCGACTACCTCAAGGCGAACTACGCCGAGGGCATCGTCGCGCGCTTCAAGCTCGTCGAGCTCGACGCCGCCACCCTGGCCGGCATGAAGGACGAAGACGTCCTCGACACCATCGGCCGCAAGCGCGGCGCGCTGCTGGGCAAGGGCAAGGTCAACCTGCAGAAGGCCGCCGAGATCGTGATGCACGAGTTCCGCGCCGGCAACCTGGGGCGCATCACGCTCGAGACGCCCGAGGAGTTCGCGCAGTGGCTGGCCGCCGGCCAGCGCGCCGATGCCGAGCGCGCCGCGAAGAAGGCGGCGCGCGGCAAGAAGGGCAAGGCCAAGCCCGAGGCGCCCGACGCAGACGGCGGCCCAACGGCCGACGCGTGAAGGTCTTGCGCGCGGCTCGCTGAAGGCTGCGCGGGCCGCCCCTATCATCGAGACATGCAACGTCTCACGCGCCAGCGCAACGCCGTTTTCTCCGCCTTCAGCGACGCCGGTCGCGTGCTGACCGCCCCCGAAATCCTCGAACACGCACGGGCCATCGTGCCCGAGATCAGCCTGTCGACGGTGTACCGCCAGGTCTCGCTGCTGCTGGCCGACGGCGAGATCGCCAAGGTCGAGCTGCCGGGCGAACCGGCGCGCTATGAAGTGGCCTGCAAGGCTGATCCACACGACCACCATTCGCACGGCGCCAGCGAAGGTGGCGATGCAGGGCACCACCACCATCACTACTTCCATTGCTCGCACTGCGGCCAGGTGTTCCTGCTGCACGCCTGCCCGGGGCCGATGCACGACCTGGCCCCCAAGGGCTTCCAGGTGACGCACCACGAGGTCACGCTGCATGGCCTGTGCGCGGCCTGTGTCGACGCCGGCGCGAAAGCGCCGAAGGCGCACCCGCCGCACTGAAGACGGCGGGCCCCGGGGTGCCGGGGAAAGGTCAACAAAGTTATTGAGAATGAATTCGCAATAACGTATATTCGCGTGTCCGAACGAACTCCCCGGCCACGTCCATGCAAGTCCTGTCCTCGCTCAAGGAAGCCAAGAAGCGTCACCGCGATTGCCAGGTGGTGACGCGGCGCGGCCGCACCTACGTCATCTGCAAGTCCAACCCGCGCTTCAAGGCGCGGCAAGGCGGCGCAAAGAACAAGAACAAGCGCTGACGCGCGGCGGCACCGCTGCCGCCTCCATTCCCCCTCGATGACCGCATCGGCGTGCCCACGCCGGGGCGTGCCTGCGCGCGTCTTTCCTTTCCTTCTTCCTTCCATCGGAATCCCTCCGCCATGCTCCGAGCCTCCGGCCTCACCAAACGCTACGGCGCGCACACCGCGCTCGATCGCCTCGACCTCGACATCCGCGGCGGCGACATCTACTGCCTGCTGGGTGCCAACGGCGCGGGCAAGACGACGACCATCAACCTGTTCCTGAACTTCATCGCGCCGACCGACGGCACGGTGCAGATCAACGGCACCGACGTCACGCGCCACCCGGTCGCGACCAAGCAGGACGTGGCGTACATCCCCGAGCAGGTCACGCTGTACGGCACGCTCTCGGGCCTGGAGAACCTGCGCTTCTTCGCCGGCCTGGCGCTGGGCCACGAACTGCCGCGCGAACGCCTGCTCGCGCTGATGACCGAGGTGGGGCTCGACCACGCCGCCGCCGACAAGCGCGTCAGCATGTATTCGAAGGGCATGCGCCAGAAGGTGTGGATCGCGGTGGCGCTGGCCAAAGAGGCCAAGGCGCTGCTGCTCGACGAGCCCACCTCGGGGCTCGACCCGCATGCCGCGGCCGAGTTCTCCGACCTGCTGCGCCGCGCGGCCGACCGCGGCGTGGCCGTGCTCACCACCACGCACGACCTGTTCCATGCGCAGCAGACCGCCACGCGCGTCGGGATCATGAAGCGCGGCCGGCTGGTCGAAAGCCTCGACGGCGCGCAGATCGGCCAGACCGACCTGCAGTCCCTCTACCTGCAACACATGAGGGCCTGACCCGATGACGATGCGCTGGATCGCCCGACGCGAATTCACCGAACGCCTGCGCGACGGCCGCCTGTACTGGGCCGGTGGGCTCGTGGCCGTGCTGCTCTTCACCGCGCTGGCCGTCGGCTGGGCGCACCAGCGCGGCGCACATGCCGAGCAGGTGGCCGCGCAGGCCATGGACTACCGCGACTGGCTGCACCAGGACAAGCGCCATCCGCACGACGCCGCGCACCAGGGCATGCACGCCTTCAAGCCCGAGCCGCCGCTGTCGATGGTCGACGCGGGCATCAACCCCTACATCGGCAGCACCGTGTGGCTGCAGGCGCACCGCCAGAGCGAGGTCAAGTTCAACGCCGCGCAGGACGCCACCGGCCTGCAGCGCTTCGGCAACCTGTCGGTCGGCTGGATCCTGCAGGTGCTCGGCCCGCTGCTGGTGATCGTGCTGGGCTTCAACGCCTTCGCGGGCGAGCGCGAGCAGGGCATCCTGCGCCAGACGTTGAGCCTGGGCGTGGCGCCGCTGCGGCTGCTGGCCGGCAAGGCGCTCGCGCTGTCGGCGCTGCTCGCGGTGCTGCTGGTGCCGGCGGCACTGGTCGCGGCCGTGGCCGTGGCGGTGGCGGTGGGCGCGGAGCCGGGCGGGCGTGTCGATGCGCTGCTGCGGTTGGGCGCGTGGTCGCTGGGCTACGCGGTCTACCTCGGCATCTTCGTGTGCCTGGTGCTGGGCGTGTCGGCGCTGTCGTCCACCTCGCGCATGGCGATCACCGTGCTGCTCGCGCTGTGGATCGGGCAGGCCGTGATGGCGCCGCGCGTGCTGTCCGAACTCTCGCGCACCTGGTTCCCGAGCCCGACGCGGCTGGCGTTCAACCAGGCGCTGGGCGCGGAACTCAAGGCCGTGTCGAACCAGGTCTGGCAGCAGAACTTCGGCACCACCGAGCGCTGGGGGCGCGACGTGCCGCTGAGCAAGTGGGGCATCGCACTGCGCCTGGACGACCAGGCCTCGTACCCCGTGTACGACCGCCACTACGGCCGCCTGTGGGACACCTGGGAGCAGCAGCAAAAGGTGCAGGAGTGGAGCGGCCTGCTGCTGCCGCTGCTCGCGGTGCGCAGCTTCTCGATGGGCATGGCGGGCACCGACTTCTCGCACCACCGGCGCTTCACCACGGCCGCCGAACTGCACCGCCGCAACATCCAGGACCTGATGAGCAAGGACCTCGTGGCGCATGCCGATCCGCTCGGCGACCGCCACTTTTCCTACCAGGCCACGCCCGAGCTCTGGGCCACCGTGCCGCCCTTCGACTACCACCCGCCGGGCGCAGGGTGGGCGCTGCGGCACCAGGCGCGCAGCTTCCTCGTGCTGTGCGCCGGCCTGCTGCTCGCGGCGGCGTTCGCGGCCTTCGCCACCTTGCGCCAGCGCGCGCTCTGAGAGGGGATGCCACCCATGTCCATTCATCCTCCCCAAGGCCGCCGCCTGCTGGCCGTGATGCGCCAGGAAGTTCGTTTGATGCTCGCCGAGCGCGGCCTCTGGGTCGTCGGCGCGCTGTTCCTCTTGCTCGTGGCCTATGCATTGGGCAACGGCCTGCTGCAGACCGCCCAGCGCGACCGCGCGCAGGCCGCGGTGGCGCAGGCCGACCGCGACACCCGCACCGCGCAGCGCACCTTGCTCGAAGCCATCTTCGCCGGTACCGCGCAGCCCACGCCCTTCGAGAATCCGGCTGATCCTTCGCGCATGGCCAGCGGCTACGGCGGCCAGCACGTGCTGCTGCCGACCGCGCCGCTGGGCCCGGTCGCGCTGGGGCAGAGCGACCTGTTCCCGAGCCAGTACCAGGTCACGAACCAGAGCCGCGTGGTGTTCATGAACCCCAGCGACATCGAGAACCCGTGGCACCTGCTGAGCGGGCATTTCGACCTGGCCTTCGTCATCGTCTACCTGCTGCCGCTGCTCATCTTTGCGCTCAGCTACAACCTGCTGTCGGCCGAGCGCGAGAACGGTACCTTGCGCCTGCTGCTGTCGCAACCGCTGCGGCTGCGCACGCTGCTCGCGGGCAAGCTCACGGTGCGCGCCGCGGTGCTGCTGGGGCCGGCTGTGCTGCTGCCGGTGGCGGTGCTGTGGATTGCGCGCCATGCGGGGCTCACCGCCGGCGGCGCGGGCAGCGCCACGCTGTGGTGGGCGCTGCTCGTGGGCGCCTACGCGCTGTTCTGGTTCGCGTTGGTGGTGGCGGTCAATGCCTTCGGCGCCTCGTCGGCGACGAACGCGATGGTGCTCGTCATCGCCTGGGTGCTGCTGGTGCTCGTGGCACCGGTGCTGCTCAACCTGGCCGTCACGCAGGCCAGCCCCGCGCCCTCACGCACCGAGCTGGCCACGCGCCAGCGCGTGGTCACGGCCGAGGCGATGAAGCGCTACCAGGACCTGCTGGGCACCGAGTACCAGCACGTGGGGCAGGGTGCCATCCTCGTGCCGCGCGACGGCAAGATCGAGATCGCCGGCCGCTCGCTGGCCAACTACCGCATCCAGCGCGAGGTCGACGAAGCGATCCGCCCCGCGCTCGCGCGCTTCGATGCGCAGCAGTCGGAACAGCAGGCGCTGGTGGGCCGCTTCGGCGCCGTGTCGCCGGCGGCCGTGGCCTACGAGGGCATGACCGCGCTGGCCGGCAACGGCGCACGGCGCCATGCGCGCTTCGACGCACAGACCGTGGCGCACCACGAAGCGTGGAAGGCCTTCTTCTTCCCGCGCATCGATGCGCGCGATGCGCTTGCCCCGGCCGACTTCGACCGCATGCCCACCTTCGCCTGGCACGAGGAGCCCGCCGAGCTCGTGCGCGGGCAGGCCGCGCTCGCTGTGCTGCAACTGCTGGTGCCGAGCCTGCTGCTGTTCGGGCTCGCGGCCTGGCGGCTGCGGCGCTTCTCGGTGGCCTGACGCTTTCTTCATTTCTTCCACGCACCGTTCCATGACCCCGTTCACCCGCACCACCGTCGCGCTGGCCGCCTTCACCGCCTTGCAAGTCGCCTCTGCACAAGACAGCAGCAACAACGCCGAACTCGGCACCGTCACCATTGAAGGCAGCCGCGACGCGAACAGCCTGCACCTCGACGACACGAGCGGCACGGCCTCGCGCCTGGGCCTGTCGGTGCGCGAGACGCCGGCCTCGGTCGAGATCCTGTCGCAGGACGCGATCCAGCAACGCGGCGCGCGCACTTTCAGCGAAGCATTGCGCGGCATGGCGGGCCTCTCGGGCGGCGGCCCGCCGTCGTCGCCGACCACGCTGTCGCTGCGCGGCTTCACGAGCCTCATGTACCTGTACGACGGCGTGCGCAGCTCGGGCGCAGGCGTCACCAACCGCGTGCAGGACACCTGGAACTACGAGCGCATCGAAGTGCTCAAGGGCCCGGCCTCGGTGCTCGACGGCGAAGGCGCCATCGGCGGCATCGTCAACTTCGTGACCAAGCGGCCCGACCGCAGCAACCCGCACAAGGAGGCGCTGCTCTCGTATGGCAGCTACGGCTCCACGCGCGCGGCCTTCGGCTTCGGCGGCGCGCTGGGCGAGGCCAGCGCCTACCGGCTCGACTACAGCCGCAACGACACGAAAGTGGGCACCATCGACCGCAACGGCGAGCGCATCGACCACTTCACGAGCGGCCTGCTGGTGGACCTGGGCGGCTCGGTGAAGCTCGACCTGTCGTTCGATTACCTGCGCGACGACAACGACGCCTACTGGGGCACGCCGCTCGTGCCGCGCAGCTTCGCCACGCAGCCGACGAACGTGGTCAGCACGCCCGATGGCCGCGTGATCGACCGGCGCATGGCGCGCACCAACTACAACGTGCGCGACGACGAGAACTCGTCCGAAACCTACTGGCTGCGCGCGCGCCTCACGGGGCAACTGGACGGCGGCTGGTCGTGGCGCAACGAGTTCTCGGCCAACCAGTCGAAGCGCATGTTCCGCAACTCCGAGAGCGCCACCTTCGTGCCGCCGGCCAGCATCGCGCGCGACCAGACGCTCATCACGCACGACCAGGACTTCTGGCTCGACCGCTTCGACGCCACGCACAAGGGAAAGATCGCGGGCCTGGACAACCGCTTCGTCGTCGGCGGCGAGTACAGCGAAACCCGCTTCGGCAGCCAGCGCCGCTTCTCCAACAGCAGCCCCACCACCGCCGCGCAACTGCGCGTGCCCGTGTTCGACCCGTACACCGGCTACTTCGACGACAACCCCGCGCTGACCACCGGCGCGGGCAACCGCGCCGACACCTTCTCGCGCGTAAAGGTCGCCTCGGTCTTCGTGGAAGACGCGCTCAAGCCGATGCGCGACCTCACGTTCGTCGGCGGCCTGCGCCACGACCGCACCGAGGTCGACCGCCGCATCTGGGACCTGAACGCGGGCAGCGTCACGCGCTTCGGCGCGAGCTACCGCGCCACCTCGGGGCGCATCGGCGCGGTGTACGACCTGTCGCCGCAGTCGAGCCTGTATGCGCAGTACACCAACGCCACGCTGCCGGTGGGATCGCTCTTCCTGCTGTCGGCCTCGAACGCCGCGTTTCCGATGTCGCGCGGCAAGCAGGCCGAGGTGGGCTTCAAGCAGAGCCTGCCCGCGGCGAACCTGGAGTGGACGGCCGCGCTGTACAAGATCGAGCTCGACAACGTGCTCTCGCGCGACCCGAACAACGCCGCGACCACCGTGAACAACGGGCGCCAGTCGTCGCGCGGCCTCGAGCTGTCGGCCGTGTGGAAGCCCACGCGCGAATGGACGCTGGCGGGCAACCTCGCGGCGCTCGATGCGCGCTTCGACACGCTGGTCGAAGCCGGCAACGTCTCGCGCGTGGGAAAGACCCCGCCGAACGTGCCCGAGCGCATGGCCAACGTCTTCGCCACCTACCGGCCCGACGGTTCGAAGTTCGAATACTTCGCGTCGCTGAATCACACGGGGCCGATGTACACCGACAACGCCAACCAGATCCGCATCAACGGCTTCACGACGGTCGATGCGGCCGTGAGCTACCGGTTGAAAAATGCCCTGTTGAGTTTTCGCGTGCGCAACCTGACGGACCGGCTCTACGCGACCTGGACCGGCCGCGCCGCGAGCCAGGTGCTGCTGGCGCCGCGGCGGACCTTCGAGGTGTCGGCGAAGTTCGACTTCTGAGCCCCGTGCGCTGGGGAGAACCGGCAGCGTGCCCCGTGCGCAGGACACTGGGTGCTTCCCGCAGCGAAATCAAGGAGGAGGCCGCAGGCCGGGGGACATTCGCGGAGGGAAGTACCCGGTGGCCTGTGCACACGCCCTGAACACACGCCCTCAGCGCATCTGCAGTCGCGCATCCTTCGGATACCCGATCGTGTAGTCCGCCGACACCCGTGCCGTCTGCCCCGCGTCCAGGTCGAAGCGCCACATCGCCAGCCCCGGCTGCTTGTTCCACGCCTGATCAGCGGGTTGCGGTGCAAAGCGTGTGGTCACGCGCACCTGCTCGTCGACCGACACCGGCGTGGCCTCCAGCACCTGCACCGCGATCGGCGTGCGGTGGCGGTTCTCGACCACGTAGGCGCGTTGCACCTGGCGCTCGGCGCGCGAGCCGACAAAACCGCCCGAGCCCTGGTTGTCGCGCTCGGGCTCGACCTGCACGCGCACCAGTTCGTCGCGGCCGAACGAGAGCGTGAGCTTCGCGTCGCTCGGCGCGTTCCAGCGGCCCTGGCCGACGAAGTTGCCGTCGCGGTACAGCTGCATCGGGCCGGCCGGCCACACGCCCGAGGGCTGCGCCATCTCGGCGACCAGGAAGGCGCTCGGGTCCACGCGCGGGCTGGTGCGTGCGGCGAGCTGCGCCGTGTCCTCATGCTGGCCCAGCGCCAGGGTCACGCGCTGGCCGTTGGAAGGCACGTCGATGCTCTGCGGCACGGCGAATTCGGTGGCGAAGCTGTTGTCGAACACGCTCACGTCGAACAGTGGCTCGCGTGCGCGCTCCATCGCCATCTTGCGGTCGGCGGCAATGGGCGAGGGGGCGGCGGCCATCGGCGCGGCCATGTACGCTGACTCGGCGTTCGCGCGCGGCGGCGGCTCGATGCCGATGCGCCACGCGCTCGGCGTGCGCCCCGTGGTCTCGCGGCGCGGCTGGCCGGTGGACAGCACCAGCTTCACGCCGCGCCAGTCCTCGCCCGTGGCCTGCGCCACCAGCGCCTGGCGCTCGATGCGCACCTTGCGCGTCGTGGTGTCGAGCAGCGCGCGGTAGCTGGGCGTCCAGCCCGGGCCGTTGACCTGGTAGCTGAGCTTCACGTCGGCGTCGGCACTGGCGGCGAGCGTGACGGTGACGGCCGTCACCTGCGCGCCCTGGCCCTGCGTGCGACCGCGCTCGGCCAGCAGTGGCTTGAGCTGGCGGTCGAGGTCGGTCTGCTGGCGCTGGATCTGGTGCTGCTTGAGCAGCGCGTCCTGGCCCGAGCGGCGCATCGCCTCGGTCATGGCCGCGAGGTTGCGCGCATCCATCGGCGCGCGCGCGCCGGGGCCCGACTCGCCGCCCGACAGCCCCTTGAGATAACCCGTGACCATGCCCAGCGCATCGGTCTCGGCCTGCAACGCGGCCTTGCGGTCTTCGAGTTCGCGGATGCGGCCGTCGAGCGCGCTGGTGGCGCAGTTGGCCGAGAGCTCGCGCGCCTCGCTCAGCACCGAGGTCTCGCCCACGCGCACGGCCGCGCCGGCCGACACCTGCAGGCTCTGCACGTCGAGCCCCGCCGGCAGGCAGGCAAAGGTGACCGAGCGGCTGCCCGCCGCGACGCGCGCCACGCGCTCCACCGTGGCGCTGCCGGGGTAGACCTTGACCTGCGTGATGCGCGAGGCATCGGCCTGCAGTTGCGCGTGAGCGCCGGCGCCCGCGGCCAGCCAGAGGGCGGCGAGGGCGGTGGCACGCAGGAGGGGACGGGCGGAGAACGGTGTGTGCATGGAAAGCCTTCCGGAAGAAAGTCGGTGACGAATCTCTGCTTCTACGGACGGGGCGGGCGAACGGGGTTAAGGCGTCGCAAAGTTTTTTTCATGACGCCGATGTGACGCGGGCGCGTTGCTGTCGCGCAGGCATCTGCCGGCGGCGAACCGGTCACCCAAGAGACGGTGCGCGGCGGCGCCGCTTCCTAGAGTGGGTCTCGCCTTCCCTCCATTGATTCACCCTGAAAGGACACCCCCCATGCTCGACACGATCCAGGCCATCAACCGTTCGGCCGCCTTCAACCGCTGGGCCGGCTTCGACGTCACACAGGCCGCCGACGGGCAGGCCGAACTGCGCATGAAATGGCGCGAGGAAGACATGGGCCAGTACACCGGCTTCCTGCACGCGGGGATGATCGCCGCGCTGCTCGACACCGTGAGCGGCTTCGCGGCCGCCACCGTGGCGGGCCGCGTGCTGGCCTCGCATTTCTCCATCAACTGCATCTCGCCCGCCATCGGCGAGGCCTTCGTGGCGCGCGGGCGCGTGGTGAAGGCGGGGCGCAAGCAGGTGTTCGTCGGGGCCGAGCTGTTCGCGCAGCCTGAAGGCCAGGGCGAAGACAAGCTCAAGCTCGTGGCGACGGCGAACGCCATCCTGGTGCCGGTGGACGAGGCGTCGACGACGCCGAAGCCGAAGCAGGCGGCGTAAGCACCGCCGCAGGCTCGGCCTCGGGCTTGCGCTTCAGCCCGAACAGCGGGCGCAGCCAGCCGATGCGGCGGATCAGCCCGTCGGTCAGCAGCCAGCAGCCGGCAATGGTCACGGCGACCAGCGCCACGGGCTCCCACACCGGGCCCAGCGCCAGCGGCACCAGCAGCGCCACGCCCGCGACGATCAGCGTCTGGTGCAGCATGTACCAGGGGTAGACCGACTCGTTGGCCCAGCGCAGCCACGGCCAGGGGCGGTTCAGGTGGCGGTGGCCATGGCCCAGGATCGTGGCGACCGCGAGCCACAGGTAGGCCGTGCGCAGCACGTCCATCAGCAGCCCTTTGGGCGGAACAAGGGCCCCGACGCGCAGCGCGATGAACGCGCCGATCACCGCCACCGCCAGCAGCAGCGACATGCGGCGCAGCCGTTCGAGTTCGCGCCAGATGCCCGTGTCCACGCCCATCCAGTAGCCGTAGAGGAAGACGGTGAAGTAGATGCTGTGCAGGTGGAAGTCCCACACCAGGTTGTGCGTGGCCGGAAAGTGCCGCGCCAGCAGCACCGTCCACGCCAGCAGCGGCAGCGCGGGCAGCATCAGCAGCTGCCAGCCGCGCAGCCCGTTGAAGCGCCGCCGCACCCACTGGCCGGCCGCCGAGCGCCACAGCGGCAGCGTCAACGCGACCAGTGCCGTGTAGAGAAACAGGTAGGGCAGGTACCAGAGGTGGTTCCAGGTGATGCCGAACTCCGCCCCCGCGAACGCGCCCTTGGGCCAGGGCGCGCCCATCGACAGGTAGCGCAGCAGGAAGGTGCCGAAGCCCGGCGCCACCAGCCCGCGCGCCACGCCTTCGGCATAGGCCTGGTAGGGCACGACCACCGCCATGCCGAAGGCCAGCGGCAGCATCAGCCGCAGGCCCCGGCTGCGCAGCAGGCCCCAGGTGCCCTGGCCCCGGCTCAGGAAGCCGAGCGACACGCCCGAGATCAGGAAGACCAAGTCCATGCGCCACAGGTTCAGCACCCGCATCGGCCACGGCAGCCACTCGGCCGCGTGCGGGCTCTTCAGGTGCCAGGGCCAGTCGGCCACGTAGTACATGCCCACGTGGTAGAGGATGACGAGCAGGAAGGCGAGGGCGCGCAGGGCGTCGATGTCGTGGCGGCGCTGCGGGGCGAGGGCTGAAACGGAATCGGTGGGCATGGCGGGCTCCTGGAACGAAGAAACGGCGGCCATCGTGGCCCCCGCGCCCGCCCCCGGGGCCACCGCCGGGACGGATCGCCCCGGATTTGTGACGAACGGTGGCCCCCGGGGATGAAATCCGGCCCCCGGTTCGCGAGAATCCCCGCATGAGCGAGCCGCGCAAGAACCTGTACGAGCGCTACGAACCGATCCGGCGGTACGTCGAAGTCGGCTTCTGGATCGTGCTGATGACGGTGCATGCCGCGATCAGCACCGTGGTCGCGCTCATCGACGCCCGCAGCCGCGCCGTGCCGCGCGCGAACTGGGAGGTCGTCACCTGGGAGGTGTCGAGCCACATCGCGCTGCTGGCCCTGGTGCCGGTGCTGGTGGCCGTGGAGCGCTGGCTGTCGCCGCTGGCGCGCGACCACTGGGTGCGCTTTCTCGCCGGGCATCTGGTGGCCAGCGTGCTCCTGAGCCTGGCGCACGTCGCGGCGATGTTCGGGTTGCGCGCCGCGGTGTACGCGGCGGCCGGCGAGCCCTACGACTTCGCCGGCGCCATGGGGCGATGGGGCTACGAGTACCTGAAGGACGTGCGGGTCTACGCCACGATGGTCTTCGGCGTGTGGGCCTACCGGCTCTTCATGCTGCGGCTGCAGGGCGAGGCGCGCGTGCTCGATCCGCCGGAAGAGGGCGTGGCGCCGATGCCCGAGGCGCTGGCGGAACCGGAGGGTTTCGAACCCTCCGTGCAGGAGACGCCCCCACCAGTAGCGCCGCCGCCGGCCCGCCCCGAACGCTTCCTCGTGCGCAAGCTGCGCCGCGAATTCCTCATCGCCGCCACCGACATCGACTGGTTGCAGGCCGAGGGCAACTACGTCGGCCTGCACGTCAACGGCCACGACTACCTGCTGCGCGCCACGCTCACCGACTTCCTGACCCAGCTCGATCCCGCCACCTTCGTGCGCGTGCACCGCAGCCACGCGGTGAACCTGGGCCGCATCAAGGAGATCGAGCCGCTCGACGGCGGCGATGCCCGGCTGCACATGCACGACGGCACGAGCGTGCCCTGCAGCCGGCGGTATCGCGACGCGCTGCGCGGCGGCTGAGCGCTCCGGCGGCGCGTTCCGATCCGGTGCGCGTCCTGCGAATTCGGCCCATTCTTGGGTCGTTCCGCACCATCAAAGAGCCTGCAGGCACCATTTTTGCTTTCTTGCGCCGGCGCCCCGAGCCGTTCGGGTGCGACGCACCAAATCAAACCAAAAACCTGCAAGAAGCTCTCATGGACGCACTCAAACAGGGCGCTGACGCGCTGTTCATCCTTCTCGGCGCCATCATGGTCCTGGCCATGCATGCCGGCTTTGCCTTCCTGGAACTGGGCACCGTGCGCAAGAAGAACCAGGTCAATGCGCTGGTCAAGATCCTGGTCGACTTCTCGGTGTCGACCATCGTGTACTTCCTGGTGGGCTACGGCGTGGCCTACGGCACGCATTTCTTCGTCAGCGCCACCGAACTGTCGGCAAGAAGCGGCTACGAGCTGGTGAAGTTCTTCTTTTTGCTGACCTTCGCGGCGGCCATTCCGGCCATCATCTCGGGCGGCATCGCCGAGCGCGCCAAGTTCTGGCCGCAACTGATCGCCACCGCGGTGATCGTCGGTTTCGTCTACCCGCTGTACGAGGGCATCGCCTGGAACAAGGCCTTCGGCATCCAGGGCTGGATCGCCTCGGTCACCGGCCACGAGTTCCACGACTTCGCCGGCTCGGTCGTCGTGCACGCCGTGGGCGGCTGGCTCGCGCTGCCGGCCGTGCTGCTGCTGGGCGCGCGCCGCAACCGCTACCGCGGCGACGGCTCGCTCAGCGCCCACCCGCCGTCGAACATCCCGTTCCTGGCGTTGGGCGCGTGGGTGCTGTGCGTGGGCTGGTTCGGTTTCAACGTGATGAGCGCGCAGAGCATCGACAAGATATCGGGCCTGGTCGCCGTCAACTCGCTGATGGCCATGGTCGGCGGCACGCTGGTGGCGCTGGCCATGGGCAAGAACGACCCCGGCTTCGTCTACAACGGCCCGCTCGCCGGCCTCGTGGCCGTGTGCGCCGGCTCCGACCTCATGCACCCGCTGGGCGCGCTCGTGGCGGGCGGCGTGGCCGGCGCCATCTTCGTCTTCATGTTCACGCGCACCCAGAACAAATGGAAGATCGATGACGTGCTCGGCGTGTGGCCGCTGCACGGCCTGTGCGGCACCTGGGGCGGCATCGCGGCCGGCATCTTCGGCACCCAGGCGCTGGGCGGCATCGGCGGCGTGAACCTGTGGGCGCAGCTGATCGGCACCTTGCTTGGCGTGGTCTGGGCGCTGATCGGCGGTGCCGTGGTGTACGGCGTGCTCAAGGCGACCATGGGGCTGCGGCTGTCGCAGGAGGAGGAGTACGACGGGGCGGATCTGTCGATCCACCACATTTCGGCGACGCCGGAGCGGGAAGTGAATTGGTGAGGGCGTTGCGGCTCAGGACATGAGCCGCAACGGGGGATTTGCGGCTCGCGGCACGAATTTGCCAGCTGTAGCAAACTTGCCGGCGGCCCCCGATCCCACCTGTTCACCACCCCATGACCCAATCTCCCCCCGCCCTCGAAGTCCTCCCCCGCGACCTGTCCGCCTACCGCGAGGGCAATGTCGGCATCGACTACGTGCACCGCTTCGAGTCCGGCAAGCCCGGCCCGCACGTGCTGATCAACGCGCTGACGCACGGCAACGAGATCTGCGGCATGACCGCCGCCACGCACCTGCTCGACACCGGCGTGCGCCCGAAGATCGGCACGCTCACCGTCAGCTTTGCCAACGTGGCGGCCTACGAGTCCTTCAACGAGGCGCTGCCTTTCGACAGCCGCCAGCTGGTGCACAACCTCAACCGCGTGTGGTCGCCCGAATGGCTCGACGGCAGCGAGGACAGCCCCGAGCTGCGCCGCGCCCGCGAGTTGCGCCCGGTGGTGAGCGCGGCCGACCACATCCTCGACATCCATTCCACGAGCCAGCCCGTGATCCCGTTCTGGGTGTACCCGGCCTTCGACCGCAACGCCGAGGCCGCCATGGCCATCGGCCGCCCGTCGGTGCACCTGGTGATGCCCGACGGCCTGGGCTCGGGCACGCCGCTGATCCAGCACGGCCAGCATGGCCGGGCCGACGGCAAGGGCGTGGCGCTGGTGGCCGAGTGCGGCCAGCATTTCCTGCGCTCGGCCTCCGAACTGGCCACCGCCATCTCGCTCGACTTCCTGGCGCACTTCGGCCTCATCGACAAGGACCCGGCCGTGCCCGCGCCCGGCGAGCAGCGTCGCTTCGAGCTGCTGCAGACGCACGTCATCAAGTCGGAAGACTTCGCCTTCGTGCGCCCGCTGATCGGCTTCGAGACCTTTGCCAAGGGCGAGCTGATCGCCACCAACGGCCCGGACGAAATCCGCGCGCCGTGCGACGACTGCACGATCTTCATGCCCGCGCAGCGCACGATCGTCGGGCGCGAGGCGGTGTACCTGACCAGGCCGCTCTGAGGCCGGCGTTCTTCTTCAGCAGATCAGCAGGTGCCGCGGTTTGTCCGCGGTGCTGTAGTCGGCATGCCAGTAGTGCGGGTCGTCGCAGAGGCTGAACGCGGCCTGCTTGCCGGCGTGCCGGGCCGTGAAGTGCCTTTGGAGCGTGACGTGCACCGAGCCCTCGTCGGGCCAGTCGATGCCGACGTCGACGACGCGGTTGCCCGCGGCGACCTCGGCGGCGACGATCCGCTGCAGGGCGGGGTGCAAGAGGGTGTTGAGGCGGGCGAGGGCTTCGCGGCGTTCGGTGGGGGCGAACGAGGAGGCGAGGCAGGCTTCGGTGAAGAGGGTCGGCGCTTTGTCACGCATGACGGCATTCCGGCGGGGTGCCTCAACCCGCAACGAACAACGCCGGGTCCACCATCGTCCGGTTCAGCATCACCCCCCAATGAAGATGCGGCCCGGTCACTCGCCCCGTCGCGCCCACGGCGGCCAGCGGCTCGCCGGCCTTGAGCACGTCGCCCACCTTCACGTCCCAGCGGCTCAGGTGGCAGTACATCGTCAGCAGGCCGCCGCCGTGGTCGACCCAGACGGTGCCGCCGTTGAAGAAGTAGTCGTCGGTGTCGATCACCTTGCCGGCCAGCGGCGCGCGCACGGGCGTGCCGGTGCCGGCTGCGATGTCCATGCCGCTGTGCGGATTGCGCGATTGGCCGTTGAACACGCGGCGCAGGCCGAACGAGCTGGAGCGGCGGCCCGGCACGGGCACGCGCATCTGCAGCGCGGCGTCGGGGCGCAGGTCGGAGAGCGTGGCCATCACGCCGGTCAGGTGATCGCGCTCCTTGGTGTAGCGAGCCTCGTCTTCCGGCGACAGGTCGACCGTGCGCGGCGCCACTGTCAGGCGTTGTTCGCGGTACTGCTTCGGGGCGATGGTGTAGGCGATCTGGCGCTCGGGCTTGTTGCCCTCGGCGCGCACGCTGATGCGGGCTTCGCCGGGTGGGGTGGCCAGCGGAATACCGACCAGCGCGGTCCATTCGATCGGATCGCCGAGCACCAGCAGCGGCACGTCGCCGGCGAAAGCCTTGGGGCGCGTGGCCGCGGGGCCGAGCGACAGGCGGGCAACGCCGCCCGGCACCAGCAAGGCGCGCGGCCAGACATCAGGCGCCTGCGGCTTGTTGTTTTTCTTGGCCGGGGCCGCGGCACCGGCAGGCAGCGCCAGCAGGCCGAGGGCGCCGAGCACGGCGCTGCGGCGGTTCAATGCGGCAGCAGGGAGATCGGAGAAAGGAAGGTTCATGTGCATGGACAGGATTCGAATGAGGAGTTGAGGGTGCGGCGGCTCAGCCGCCGCTTTGTTCCCGCCAGGTTCCGGGCGCGAGCCCGTCGAGCGTGTAAGGCCCGATGGCGGCGCGGATGAGGCGCAGCGTCGGCAGCCCCACGGCCGCCGTCATGCGCCGCACCTGGCGGTTGCGGCCTTCGCTGATCGCCAGCTCCAGCCACGCGGTGGGAATGAGCTTGCGCTCGCGGATGGGGGGCTCGCGGTTCCACACGTCGGGCGGCGGATCGAGCCGGCGCGCCC
Organism: Variovorax sp. GW822-FHT04E09; assembly: GCF_058800845.1. NCBI lineage: Bacteria > Pseudomonadati > Pseudomonadota > Betaproteobacteria > Burkholderiales > Comamonadaceae > Variovorax > Variovorax sp. GW822-FHT04E09. Next base: position 12,800 of record NZ_JBXAMR010000003.1, on the reverse strand, counting down.
GTGCGGGGCGCGTGGGGCCGTCGTTGAGCTGCACGCCGTTGCGTAGCACCGCCAGCGCTTCGTCGGTCGGCACGCCCTCGACCTGCACCCAGTAGGTCTTCTCCATCTTGAAGCGCGGATCGGCGATGCGCGCCTGGAGCTTGCCGTCGTCGGTGAGCAGCAGCAGGCCCTCGCTGTCGGCATCGAGCCGTCCGGCGACGTAGACACCGGGCAGGTCGATGAAGTCCTTCAGCCCGCGCCAGCGGCCCTCGGGCGTGAACTGGCTGAGGACGCCGTAGGGTTTGTTGAAGCGGATGAGGCGGGAGCTGGTCGGCAGATTCATGGGCGGGTGGCATCGCGTGGCGCATCGGCCAGCTGCGGCAGATAGTCTCGCACCAGTTCTTCCACGGTGTCCGCTTGCAAGCTGTCGCGTCCAGACTTGAGTGGATCGCGATCGGGTCGCTGGGCCAGCCACCGCTTGAAGCGCACGAAGGCGAGTGGATGCACGGTGTTCATGCGCGCCATGTGCCCGGTGGTGCCGACCACGACGGCCGAGAAGCGCGGGGCGCTCACCAACTGTTCTGCGTTGTGGGCTTGCACGGCCCAGAAGTCGTCTTCATCGTCGCTGAGCTGTGCCGGGTGGGGGTCATGCTCTTGTGCTTCGCGACGCAGGATGTCGACCTCGAAGCCTTTGCTGTTGACCGCCGTGTAGCGCTGATCGGCGATCAAGGCGAAGGTCTTGTCGACCTTGCGCAGCAAGGCCAGCATGGACGAATCGAGCCGCTTGAGCTGCGTTGCCAGGCGAAAACGCTTGCGCGTGTCCCAGAGCAGGTCGACATCGCGCGTGGCCACGGCGGCACTCTGCAGGCGCACGCCCGCTGCTGCTTCGTAGGCGCAGAGCGCGTGCGTGCCCACCACGGTGAAGTGCTCTGCAATGTCCGCGCGCTGGAGCATGTCGAGGATGTCGATGACGATGGTCGGCACGCGGCCGACGAACAGCGCCCGGTTCATGCGCTGATGGCGGGCGAGTGCCTCGCCGAGATCCTTGACGCGTCCTTCGGCTTCTTCCTTTCTTTGGATGAAGCCTGCGTGGATGGCCTCGGTTTCAGGGCTCCGCGCCCCGAGGCTTTTTTGTGCGTTGCGGGTGCTGGTGCGCACGAGGTATTCGACGCCGTTTACCGTCTTCCAGTACATGCCACCGCGCACGCCCGCGGCTTGCACCTCCGCCGCTTCGAGGGCCTCGAACGTGGCTCTGGCATCGATGTACTGGCGCCGGGCGTCGTCGCCGATGTCCTGGAAGTCCATGATTTTCCGTATAAAAATCAAGAGTCTTAATTTATACGGAAAATTATTTCAAATCAATAACTTATGTCAACCGATGAGGGCATGAAAAAAGCCGGGGCCACAACGGCCCCGGCTTTGCGGGAGAACGCGACCAGCGGGCCTACTTGCCCCAGCTGTCCCGCATCCCCGCCGCGCGGTTGAACACCACCTGTCCGCCGGCGGCGGCGCCCTTCGTGTCGCGCACGAAGTAGCCATGCCGCTCGAACTGGATGCCCACACCCGGCTCGGCCTTCGCGAGCGACGGCTCGACGAACGCCGTGCACACCTCGAGGCTGTGCTTGTTCAGCTCGTCCAGCAGCTCGCCGCTGCCCGGGTTGGCTTCGGCGAATAGACGCTCGTACAGCCGCACCTCGGCCTGCACGGCATCGGCTGCGGCGACCCAGGTGATGTTGCCCTTGACCTTGATCGCGTCCGCGCCGGGCGTGCCGCTCTTGGTGTCGGGCACCAGCGTGGCCTGCACTTCGAGGAGCTTGCCGTCGGCGTCGCGCGTGGCGCCGGTGCATTCGATGACGTGGCCGTACTTCAGGCGCACCTTGTTGCCGGGGAAGAGGCGGAAGAAGCCCTTGGGCTGCACGTCTTCGTAGTCGGTGCGCTCGATCCAGACGTCGCGGCCGAGCTTGAATTCGCGCTTGCCCATCTCGGGGTGGTGCGGGTGCACGGGGGCGGAGCAGTCGTCGAGCGCGTCGTTGCTGCCCATCAGCTCCCCCCAGTTGGTGATGACGAGCTTCACCGGGTCGAGCACGGCCATGGCGCGCGGCGCGATGGGGTCGAGGGTGTCGCGCAGCGCGGCCTCCAGGCTGGCGTACTCGATCCAGCCGCCCGACTTGGTGGTGCCGCTGCGTTCGCAGAACAGCTGCAGCGCGGCAGGCGTGTAGCCGCGGCGGCGCAGGCCGGCGATGGTGGGCATGCGGGGGTCGTCCCAGCCGTCGACGTGCTTCTCTTCGACCAGTTGGCGCAGCTTGCGCTTGCTGGTCATCACGTGGGTGACGTTCAGGCGGGCGAACTCGTACTGGCGCGGGTGCGGGCTGGCGACGAGGCCGCCTTCGGCCAGGCGGTCGAGCAGCCAGTCGTAGAAGGGGCGCTGGTCTTCGAATTCGAGCGTGCAGATGGAGTGGGTGATCTGCTCCAGCGCGTCTTCGATCGGGTGCGCGTAGGTGTACATCGGGTAGATGCACCACTTGTCGCCCGTGTTGTGGTGGGTGGCCCGGCGGATGCGGTACAGCGCGGGGTCGCGCATGTTGATGTTGGGGCTCGCCATGTCGATCTTGGCGCGCAGGATGGCGGCGCCATCGGCGAGCTTGCCGTCGCGCATCTCGCGAAAGCGCGCCAGGTTCTCGTCGGGCGTGCGGCTGCGGAAGCGGCTGTCGGTGCCGGGCGTGTTGAAGTCGCCGCGGTTGGCGCGCATTTCTTCGGGCGTCTGCTCGTCGACATAGGCCAGGCCGGCGCCGATCAGGTACTCGGCGGCTTCGTACATGAAGTCGAAGTAGTTGCTGGCGAAGTACTCGTGCTCCTGAATCGTGCCGGGCGCGCTCGGGCGGTCGGCCAGGTAGGTTTCGTAGCCGAGCCACTTCACGGCGTCGCGGATGGAATCGACGTACTCCTGCTCTTCCTTCTCGGGGTTGGTGTCGTCGAAGCGCAGGTGGCACACGCCGCCGTATTCCTTGGCCAGCTCGAAATTCAGCCAGATGCTCTTGGCGTGGCCGATGTGCAGGTAGCCGTTGGGCTCGGGCGGAAAGCGCATGCGGACCTTGGCGGGGTCGGGCATGCCCTGGGCGTGGTGGGCGGCGTCGCCCGGGGAACCGCCCCAGGTGCGGCCTGCGTAGGCACCCTGTGCGAGGTCGTTCTCGATCACATGGCGCAGGAAATTGCTCGGTGCAGCGGTCGTTTTGGTGCCGCTTTTGTCGGTCGGGGAGGTCATCGCGTCATTCTAGAGGGGGGGCTGTCGGGGTTACTTTTGGCAACGCTCTTCACAATGCAGCGTCCACCCGCTTTGCAATTGCAGCGTTCAATACGGACATGGGGCGCACAACGCCCCCCAACAAGGAGTCCCACATCATGAGCGTCACACGTTCTACCCTCTTCAAATGGGCCGCCGCCGGTGCGGTGGCCTTCGGTGCGCTGTTTGCCGCCACCTCGGCCAGCGCCCGCGGCGACGTGAGCTGGTCGATCGGCGTCGGCGTGCCCGGCGTGGCGGTCGGCGTGGGCGGTCCCGCCTACTACCCGGCCCCGGTCTATGCGCCGCCGGCCCCGGTGTACTACGCACCGCCGCCCCCGGTCTACTACCGCCCGCCGCCGCCGGTGTACTACCGCCCGGCACCGGTGTACTACGCACCGCCGCCGGCCTATTACGGCCCGCGCTACTACGGTCGTGGTTATCACCGCGGTCATGGCCACGGACACGGCCACTGGCGCTGATTTACAACGCCATTCGTGACTGAATGAAAAAAGCCGGCCCCGAAAAGGCCGGCTTTTTGCTGCGTGCGGGGCGCGCAGATTTCACATGGCGCGAAACAGGTGGGCGTAGAGCCGACTGACCGGGATCTTCTCGGCCCGCCCGCGCAGCGCGAGGTGCAGCTTGCCGGCCTCGTCGCGGTGCACCGCCTCGATGGCCGCGCTGCGCACCACCACCGCCCGGTGCACCTGCCAGAAGGTGTCGGCATCGAGCTGGGGCAGCAGCTGCTTCAGGGGCGTGCGGATCAGGTACTCCTGCGTGGCGGTGAGCACGCGCAGGTATTTGTCGGCGGCCTCGAAATACAGCACCTCGTCGATCGGCACCATGCGCACGGTGGCGCCGCCGGCATCGCTGGCGGCGATCATGCGCAGCGTCGCTGATGGCGACGCCGATGCCGACGGGGCCCCGCCGGCGGCGCCCAGCACCTGGCGCCACTGGGCGAGGGTGCGCTCCAGCGCCTCGTCGGCCGGGATGGGCGGCCTCATCGACGGCGCGGCCGCCGCCAGCGCCTGCCGCAGCCGCGCCACGGTCTTGCGCAGGCGCTCGGGCTGCACGGGCTTGAGCACGTAGTCGATGGCCTCGGCCTCGAAGGCGCGCGCGGCGTACTCGTCGTAGGCGGTCACGAACACCAGCTGCGGCATCGGCGCTTCGTCGGTGGGCCAGCTGTCGGCCAGTTCGGCGGCGGCGCCCAAGCCGTCCAGGCCGGGCATGCGGATGTCGAAGAACAGCACCTGCGGCAGCAGCCGCAGCGCCTCGCGCACGGCGCTGCGGCCGTCGCGGGCGGTGGCGACCACGCGCAGCTCGGGCCAGGCGGCGGCCAGTTCGGCCTGCAGGGCCTGGGCCAGCAGGGGTTCGTCTTCGGCGATGAGGGCGGTGAGGGGCATCGTCTTCTTGTCGTCGTGGGGGCCTGTTCAGGCGGGCAGGGGAAGGTTCAGGGTGACGCGCGTCCCGCCGCCCGTGGGCGCGGGGGCCAGGCTCAGGCGGCCTTGCTCACCGTACACGGTGGCCAGCCGCTCGCGCACCTGTTCGAGCCCGAAGCCGCCACCTTCCGACGGCTGCGGTGCCGCATCGAGCCCGACGCCGGTGTCGCTCACCTCGATCACCAGTTCGCCCGCCTCGCGGCGCGCGCGCACGGCGATCTCGCCGCCTTCGACCTGGGGCTCGAGGCCGTGGCGGATGCTGTTCTCGACCAGCGGCTGCAGCAGCAGCGGCGGCACGGGCGTGTCGCGCAGGTCGTCGGGCAGGTCGAGCGTGTAGCGCAGGCGCTCGCCCATGCGCACCGACATCAGCTCGAGGTAGTCGCCCAGCCGGTCGAACTCGGCCGACAGCGGATGCGACAGCGCGCGCGAGCCGCTGAGCGTCATGCGCAGATAACTGTTGAGCCGGTCGAGCATGGCCACGGCGCGCGGCGGGTCGACGGTGATCAGCACGCGCAGGTTGGCCAGCGTGTTGAACAGCATGTGCGGCTCGAGCTGGGTTTCGAGCAGCTTGAGGCGGGCGTCCGTGGCGTCTCGTTGCGCCAGGTCGAGCTGGCGCTGCATGTGCTTGCTGCGCCCGAGGCTGTAGAAGAAGTAGCACATGCCGATGGTGGCTGCCAGCGTGATGACGATGGTGGAGACCATCCGGTGCCGGGCGAAGCCCGTGAAGTCGAACAGCGGCCGGCCGACCCAGGCGTCCCCGATGGCGCCGCCGCCGAGGAAGCCCAGCGTGACGCCGAAGGCCACCAGCACGAAGCCCCAGGGCCCGTGCGGCCAGAGCACGTTCTGGTGGCCGCTGATGAACAGGCGCCCGGTGTCGATGACCAGCCAGCTGATCGTTCCGATCGACAGCGAATACACCATCTGCGAACTCCAGCTGCCCATGCCCGAGACGGTCAGCGCCGCGGCGATGACGCAGCAGAAGGCGGCCGTGATCAGGCCGTGCCGCAGGATGTCTCGCAGGTTCTCGGCGCGAAAGCGCGACGGGCGTGGCGTGTCGTCCGCCGTGGCCGTCACCGGCGGTCCCCGCCACCTAGCGCGCGGCGCTCACGTTCCAGCAGCTGGTCGTACAGGCCGCCGCCGGGCGCGATGAGCCAGACCACGGCGCCGTGGATCAGCAGGCCCAGGCCCCATCCCATGAGCGGGTACACGGCCCAGTTGTGGCCGCGCGAGGCGGCAAGCGCAACCAGCCCGACATTGACGACCACATAGACGAAGGCATGGATGAACCAGCCCATCTTGGCGCCGGCGCGGCGGCGGGCGCGCCGCTCGATGTCGGCGGACGAAGAAGAGGAGGAGGAAGAAGAGGACGGGGACATGGGGGTCATGACAGCTCCTTGAGAGAGACAGGTGAAAGGGGAACGAAGTCGCTGGCGGCCGATGCCGGCATCGACGGTGAAGGTGGCAGTGCCGCGCGCTGGCGCAGCTCCTCGGTGGTCTCGCCCGGCCCGTCCGCCCGCCAGCCCGGCGGCTTCACGAGGTAGCCGACGAAGGCGCGCAGCGAGCGCGCCGAGCGCAGGTCGCGCCACAGGTCGCGCCATTGGCTGAACTCGATCTCGAACAGGTTGTACGAGGTGATCGGCTTCACCAGTCCGTAGCGGCAGGGCAGGTCGGCACGCTCGGGGATGTAGGTGCCGAACAGGCGGTCGAACACGATCAGCACGCCGCCGTAGTTGCCGTCCAGGTACTCCAGGTTCGAGGCGTGGTGCACGCGGTGGGCCGAGGGCGTGTTCAGCACCCATTCGAGCGGGCCGAGCTTCGGAATCCAGGTCGCGTGAATCCAGAACTGGTAGAGCAGGTTCAGCGTGAGCATCAGCAAGATGATCCGCGGCGGCATGCCCAGGAGCGGCGCCAGAAGGAAGAAGGCGAGCGTGCCGGTGAGCCGGCCGGTCCAGCCGAAGCGGTAGGCGGCCGACAGGTTCAGCTGGTTCGGCGAGTGGTGCACGGCGTGGGTGCACCAGAACCAGCGCACGCGGTGCGCGGCGCGGTGGTACCAGTAGTAGCAGAACTCCTGGCCGATGAAGCAGGCGAGCCAGCCGGTCCAGTGGTCCATCGGCAGCGCGAAGAGCCGGTGGGCGTAGAGCCAGTCCATGGCGCCGACCCAGAAGGCCAGCGGCAGCAGCCAGCGCAGCGGGTATTCGCGCACCAGGAAGTCGAACACCGAGATGCCCGCCGCCTTCCAGTCGTAGCTGCGCCAGCCGTTGCGCCACGACAGCACCAGCGCTTCGGCCAGCGAGGCAAGCAGCACCACCGAGATGGAAATCTTGAGGATCAACACGAGCACGGTCATGGCGGTTCCTGGCGGCGAAGGGCGGGCGGGGCGTCGGAATCTTAGGCCGCGCGGGCGCTGCTGACCATCGCGCCCGACGCGGCGGCCAGGCGCCACAGGCGTGCGGTGCGGGCCGCGAAGACACCGCTGAAGGCGCCGTACAGCGCCGGCACGCCCAGGGCGAAGGCGGCCTGGTGGCGCAGCTCGGGATGCAGGGCCAGCGACACGCCCACCACGTACTTGGTGAGGAAGATGCCCATCATGAGCATCAGCGGCACGGCGGTGCCCGCCACCTCGAACTGGCGCGCCGCCGCGTCGTAGCGCGTGGTCGCCGGCAGCGGGCGGCGCAGCACCAGCACCATGAGCAGCAGCGCGGCCACGGCCCAGCCGATCAGGGCGCCGGCCGACTCGCCGGACACCGACACCACGCCCCAGAACGACAGGCCGGCCATGGCGACCGGCATCACCAGCACGCGGTTCAGGCCGATGCGGTTGGCCACGAGCTGCCGGCCGCCGAGCCAGGCCAGCAGGACGAACACGGCGAACACCCACTTCGGGGTGTGAAGAAGGATCTGCATCAGCATGAGAGGCTCCGGTGGATGGAAGGAAATGAGGGCGGGGAGGGAATCGATGGAGCGGACTGTGCCGATGCCGCCCGGCCGCCGCCACGGCCATGCGACGAAATGCGGGTGGGCGGCGTGAAGTGCGGGTCGCGGGCGCGAACGGCGGCCCCGGCGATGGTGGGGTGCCACGCAAACGGAAGCTTTACCGTCGCTTTACGGCACGGAAAACTGCGGGAGTGATATTTCGCGCTGTACTCTAGGCCGCCTCCCTTCAGGCCGCCTTTTCGCACCCCTTCGCACGCACCGCCCATGGATTCCCAAACGCCTCCCGAGCCCCTGCCACCCGTCGTGTCGCCGACCCATCCTCCGGCGCGCCGGCGCCGCTGGGTCGGGAGCCTGCTGGCCCTGCTGCTGCTCGTGGCGCTCGGGGGCGGTGCCTGGTACCTGGTGCAGCGTTCCAAGTCGCCGGCACCGGGCGCGGGCGGGCCGGGTGCAGGCGCAGGCCGCCCCGGCGGCGGTGGCCCGGGCGGCCGGGCGGGCGGCGGGGGCCCGGCCTCCAGCACCGTCGGCACCGCCGTCGCGCGGCAGGCCGACATCCCGGTGCAACTCGAAGCGCTGGGCACGGTCACGCCGCTGGCCAACGTGACGGTGCAGCCGCAGGTGTCGGGCGTGCTCACGGCCGTGCTGTTCAAGGAAGGCCAGATGGTCAAGAAGGGCGACGTGCTCGCCACCATCGACCCGCAGCCCTTCGAGAACGCGTTGGCGCAGGCCGCCGGCGCCCGCCAGCGCGACGAGGCGCAGCTGGCCGCGGCGCGCGTCACGCTGCAGCGCTACCAGACGCTGCTCGGCCAGGACTCCATCGCCCGCCAGGACGTCGACACCCAGGCCGCATTGGTCAAGCAGCTCGAAGGCACCGTGGCCATCGACCGCGCCAACGAGAACACCGCCAAGCTCAACCTGGCCTGGAGCCGCATCACGGCGCCGGTGAGCGGGCGCATCGGCCTGCGGCCGGTGGACGCGGGCAACTACATCTCGACCGGCAGCACCGGCGGCGTGGCCACCATCACGCAGATCGCGCCCATCGACGTCGAGTTCGCCATTCCGCAAGACCGCGTGCCCGAGGTGCAGGAGCGGCTGGGCCAGGGCGCCACGCTCGCCACCACCGCCTTCGACCGCACGCGCACGCGCCGGCTGGCCGACGGCAGCTTCTCCACGCTCGACAACATGGTCGACACGCAGACCGGCACCGTGAAGGCCAAGGCGCGCTTCACCAACGCCGACGGCGCGCTGTTCCCGAACCAGTTCGTCAACCTGCGGCTGCTGCTGCGTACCGTGAGCAGTGCGGTGGTGGTGCCGGTCACGGCGCTGCGCCACGGCCCCAACGGCGACTATGTGTACGTGGTGACGGCCGAGAACACGGCCTCGCAGCGGCCGGTGACGCGCGGCGAATCGAGCGTCGATTTCGCCTCGATCACCAAGGGCCTGCAGCCCGGTGAAACCGTGGTGACCGAAGGCGGCGACCGCCTGAAGGACGGCGCGCGCGTGCAGACCACGGTCGACCGGCCGGCCGGTGCGGCCTCCGGGGCGGCAGCGCCGGGCGGACGGCGTGGAGGACGTCGGCAGGAAGGTGGCGGTGGTGCCGGTGGTGCGCAAGGCGGCGGTGCCCGTCCGGCCGAAGCGGCGGCGCCGGCTTCGCCCTCGCAGGCCCCGGCCGCACCCGCTGCTGGAGCGGCTTCGCCGGCTGCAGCGCCCGCGGCAGCAACGCCTGCACCTGCAGCCACGCCCGCCAAGCTCCCTACCGCCGAGCAGCGCCAGCGCATGCTCGACGCGGCCAAGGACGACCCCGAACAACTCGAACGCCGCAAGCGTTTCCTCGAAGCCCTCGACCGCGGCGAGCCGGCCGCGCTGGAACGCTGGCAGCGCATGGCCGAGCGCGGCGGCGCCGGCGGCGGCGAACGCGGCGGTGAGGGACGGCGCAGCCCATGAGCCCCTCGCGCCCGTTCATCCTGCGGCCGGTCGCCACCTCGCTTCTGATGCTGGCCATCGTGCTGGCCGGCCTGGTGGCGTTCCGCTTCCTGCCGCTGGCGGCGCTGCCGCAGGTCGACTACCCGACCATCCAGGTCCAGACGCTCTACCCCGGGGCCAGCCCCGAGGTCATGAGCAACACCGTCACTGCGCCGCTGGAGCGCCAGTTCGGCCAGATGTCGGGCCTGGACCGCATGAGCTCGACCAGCGCCGCGGGCGTGTCGATCATCACGCTGCAGTTCTCGCTGGGCCAGACGCTGGACGTCGCCGAGCAGGAAGTGCAGGCCGCCATCAACGCCGGCGGCTCGCTGCTGCCGGCCGACCTGCCCGCGCCGCCGGTGTACGCCAAGGTCAACCCGGCCGATGCGCCGGTGCTCACGCTGGCCATCACCTCCGACACGCTGCCGCTCACCGAGGTGCAGAACCTCGTGAACACCCGGCTCGCGCAGAAGATCAGCCAGGTCTCGGGCGTGGGCCTCGTTTCGCTCAGCGGCGGGCAGCGCCCAGCCGTGCGCATCCAGGCCAACACGCAGGCGCTCGCGGCCAACGGCATCGGGCTGGATTCGCTGCGCACCGCGATCAGCGCGGCCAACTCCAACGGCGCCAAGGGCAGTTTCGACGGCCCCAAGCGCGCCTACACCATCAACTCGAACGACCAGCTGCTCACGGTCGACGACTACAAGAACCTCATCGTCAGCTACAAGAACGGCGCGCCGATCCGCATGGTCGACGTGGCGCGCGTGGTCAACAGCGCCGAGAACACGCAGCTCGGTGCCTGGGCTGGGCGCAAGGTCGACGGGCAGGTGCAGCTCACGCCGGCCATCATCCTGAACGTGCAGCGCCAGCCCGGCGCCAACGTGATCGCCACCGTCAACGCCATCAAGAAGCAGCTGCCCGAGCTGCAGGCCGGCATGCCCGCGGGCCTGCAGGTCGAGGTGCTGAGCGACCGCACCGCCGGCATCCGCTCGTCGGTGCAGCACGTCGAGATGGAACTGGTGCTGGCCGTGGTGCTCGTGGTGCTGGTGATCTTCGCCTTCCTGGGCAGCCTGCGCGCCACCGTCATCGCCAGCATTGCCGTGCCGATCTCGCTGATCGGCAGCTTCGGCCTGATGTACCTGCTGGGCTACAGCCTGAACAACCTGAGCCTGATGGCGCTGACCATCGCCACCGGCTTCGTGGTGGACGACGCGATCGTCATGATCGAGAACATCGCGCGCTACATCGAGGAGGGCGAGAAGCCCCTGCAGGCCGCGTTCAAGGGCGCCGCGCAGATCGGCTTCACCATCATCTCGCTGACTGTGTCGCTCATCGCGGTGCTCATTCCGCTGCTGTTCATGGGCGACGTGGTGGGCCGCCTGTTCCGCGAGTTCGCGGTGACGCTGGCGATCACCATCCTGATCTCGGGCGTGGTTTCGCTCACGCTGGTGCCGATGATGTCGGCGCGCTGGCTCAAGCACGAGCCGAAGAAAGACGCATCGGGCACCGGCTTCGGCGCGCGCGCCCAGCGCTTCTTCGACGGCGTGATGGTGCGCTACGACCGCTCGCTGCACTGGGTGATCGCGCACCAGCCGCTCACGCTGCTGGTGGCGCTGCTCACGCTGGTGCTGACCGTGCTGCTGTACCTCACGATCCCCAAGGGTCTGTTCCCCACGCAGGACACCGGCCAGCTTCAGGCCCGCGTGCAGGCCGCGCAAGACGTGTCCTTCGAGCGCATGGCGCAGCTGCAGCAGCAGGCCGCGCGCGCCATCCTTGAAGATCATGACGTCGAGAACCTCAGCTCCTTCGTCGGCGTGGACGCGGCCAACAACACGATGCTGCACACCGGCAGCATGCTCATCAACCTGACCCGCAGCCACGACAACCAGCAGGAGGTGATGGAGCGCCTGCGCGAGCGCGTGCGGCAGGTGGCCGGCCTCACGCTGTACCTGCAGCCCACGCAGGACCTGACCATCGACGCCGAGACCGGGCCGACCGAGTACCGCGTGTCGCTCGAAGGCGTGAACAGTGCGCTGGTCACCGAGTGGATGCAGAAGCTGGTGGCGAAGCTGCAGGAGTCGGACAAGGTGCGCAACGTGAGCAGCGATGCCGGTGCGCAGGGGTTGGCGGCGTATGTGAACGTGAACCGCGACACGGCGTCGCGGCTGTCGATCACCGCGAGTTCGGTGGACGACGCGCTGTACAGCGCCTTCGGGCAGCGCATCGTGTCGACGATCTTCACGGAGACGAACCAGTACCGCGTGATTCTGGAAGCGCAGCCTGGCATGGTGAATACGCCGCAGACGCTGGGGCAGTTGAACCTCATTGCGGGGTCGGGCACGGCGACGCCGTTGTCTGCGTTTGCGGAGATCAGCGAGCAGCAGGCTCCGCTGCAGATCACGCACGTGGCGCAGTACCCGGCGAGTACGTTGAACTTCGATACGGCGCCGGGGGTTTCGCTCGGTGGATCGGTTGCCGCGATTCGCGCGGCTGCTAAAGAGATCGGGCTGCCGAGCAGTGTGACGATGACTTTCCTGGGGGCTTCAGGGGCTTATGAGAAGTCGTTGTCGAATCAGCTGTGGTTGATTCTGGCGGCGGTGGTTTGTGTGTACATCGTGCTGGGGGTGCTGTACGAGAGCTATGTGCATCCGTTGACGATCTTGTCTACGTTGCCTTCTGCTGGGGTCGGGGCTTTGTTGGCCTTGATGCTGACTGGCAATGACCTGGGGGTGATCGGGATCATCGGGATCATTCTGCTGATCGGCATCGTGAAGAAGAACGCGATCATGATGATCGACTTTGCTATTGATGCGGAGCGGACGCAGGGGAAGTCGGCTCGTGAGGCGATTCATCAGGCAGCTTTGCTGCGGTTTCGTCCGATCTTGATGACTACTTTGGCTGCGCTGTTTGCTGCTGTGCCGCTGATGTTCAGTTTTGGGGATGGGGCGGAGTTGCGGCGTCCTCTCGGGCTTGCGATCTTTGGCGGGTTGATCGTTAGTCAGTTGCTGACTTTGTTTACTACGCCGGTTATTTATCTGGCGTTTGATCGGTTGGGTGGGGGGAGTGCTCGGGCTTCTTCTTCGGAGCTTGAGGAGGAGGCGGCTTGATCTGTCTGTACTCCTGCTGCTTGTTTGCTTCCCGGGGCCGGGAGTTCCGCCCGGCGGCGGACTCACTTTCTTTTGCTTCGCCAAAAGAAAGTAAGCAAAGAAAAGGCG